>JBLIOI010000103.1:0-17072 GCA_047639675.1 Planctomycetota bacterium
CAGACCAGAGTCCTCCGGATTCTGGTCTGGGGCCGACTGCGAAGGTGGCGGAGATTGCGCAGGCTCGGTACCGCCGTCTTCCGGCTCTGGGTTCACCCCCCACATGGCACTCTAGGGCTGTCTTCAGAAAACTTGGTGGATCTCCGTACGTCTGCCGGGAGAATTGCGATAGCACATTCGGCGTGGCGCTTCCTCTGGAAGCGACGAGTGCTAGCCAAAATTCCATGAGGAGAGAATCATGTTCGTAGCCCTATTCCAATCCCTTCCGGTCCTACCCCTGCTCTTAGGTACGGGAACTCAACCCGAAGCGACTTATCAGCCTCTGGGTTTCTCATACGAGTCCTCTGAAGAAGAGCGCCACTACAGTCGACGATCGGTAGTGCGCCTCGAGACCTTCCTACAGAACATCGACTTGGGCGACATGAGCTACGACCATTCATCTGAATTTGGTAGCGACCGTCCTGACATCAAGGACGTTCCGCGTGAACGCCTCGGCTTCCGCGCTTCCTTTGGCAGACCTTCTGTACGTGGTTATGTCCAGTTCTTTGGTGAGAAGTGGGAGAAGGGTTTCGTGACATCCAACAGCTATGACCTGCTTGGTTTTGGCGGCGGAGTCACTGGCGAGCCTGTAGTGGGTTCTTATTCCGAGGACAACGTACGCCTCGTTATCCCCTATCGTGCCGGTCTCAACATGGCCATCGGCAGCAATGAAGAGAGCTTGGTTAAGGAGACATCCCTGTACGTCGAACTCGAAGCCGAGGTTGGCTTTGGGGCGTACCTTTGGGGCTTCCGACCGATGGCTGGATTTTACACCTCCAATCTCGAAGGCGTTGTCGAAACCGAAGTTGGCCCCGACTCGGACTTCAGCTTCTCGGGCACCAACATCGGCGCATTCTTAGAATTACGGTACAAGCACGACAACTTCCCTGTGTTCGCCAGCATTCGCGGGCAGAGCGGTGACGTGGAAGGATTGGTTCTGACGCTGGGCGCTTCGTTCTAAGCGAACAACTTCAAGCGCTTGGGCTTTTTATAGTCGGGGAAGAACCCCTTGGGTGCTTTGAAGTCCAAGTGCTCGGCCAGGACGGTGTTGAACACATCGCGAAAATCGGTGGTCACGAGCAGATCTCGGTTCTGGTAGAGATCCTCAGATTTTAGGCCGTTCCATTCACCGAAGACGGTGCCGCCCTTGAGTCCGCCGCCGAATAGGAACATTCCGCTGCCGTGACCGTGGTCTGTTCCGCCGCTGCCATTCTCCATCACAGTGCGGCCAAACTCGGTCATCACCATCACTACGGTGTCGTCGAAGGAATCGCCAAGGTGCTTTCGGAAGGCAACAAGCGTATCCGCCAAGTCCTTGAGCTTGCCGGCCTGAGAGCCGGAGGCCGCGCCTTGGTTGGCATGGTGGTCCCAACCGCCGATGTCGATTCCTGCAACCTCAACGCCTTCACCGCTGCGAATGACTTGCGCAATACGTCGCATACCCTTGCCGAAGTCGGAATTCGGGTAGCTCGACGCATCACCTTCGGCCTTGGCAATGATCTCCTTGAAACGGCGCAGAGTTTCGATGGTTAGCTGGCCAGATTGCACCACGTCAATACTGCCTTCACGCTCACCGCCCATGTCCATTTCGCCATCTTCGTCCTCCGACTTCTTCTTCGGCTTGCCATAGAAACGCTCAAAGTCGGAGAGGACAGTGGCGGACTTGGCCATATCAAAGCCTTCGGGAACGGCGAGAACGGGGTATTCACCGCGCAAAGAAGTCGGCAGTAGGCGCTGCATACCCAAGGCTCGGAACTGATTAGATTCGGTCGTGTGGGTAGCTGTCAAGTAGCGGTTCAACCAACCATCGCGCATGGTGCGATCACCGGGCGCGGCGTATCCCATGAAGTCTTGGGCGTCGAAGTGACTTCGTGTGGGGTGCGGCGAGCCGGCGCCGATGATTGGGAGGAACTCGCCCGCTTGATAGAGCGGCAAGAGCGAAGCTAACGCAGGATGCAAGCCCCAGTGCGAATCCAACTTGATCACCTCGTCCGGCGTAATCCAAATACCAGGTCGCTTGAGTTCGTAGGAGACGCTACGAAGCGGCACCAGCATGTTGAGAAAATCGGCACCACCGCGCAGATAGATGACGACGACTGAACGCTTCGCGCTTGAACTTCCTTTGTCCTGTACGAGCGGCAAACACAAGGCCTGACTATGGGCAGCCAGCCCAAATGCTGTTGCACCTTGAATGAAGGCCCTTCTTGAGAGATTGTGTTTCATTGTGTTTGAAATTCCGGGGAGCCGAGCAAGAGCCCAAGGACCTGCGGACCAAGAACCAATGCGTCGGCACCACCTCTCTTGGACGCATGCTCGCGAACGATTTCGTGCAACATCGCTAAGGTGCGAGAACTCGCTCCCCCGGGAAGCACCTTGGCAACCATCTCGCGCATCCAAGTCAAAGCGGAAGTCTCCTCGTCAATTTCGCCGAAGAATGCCGGTGGAATTCGAATGCCTTTGATTTTGCTCGACGCCAAGCTCTGCGAAAGCTCCCATCGTTTAGCCATCACTCCAGGATCAAGCCAAGCATCGGCGGTGTCGTACCAGCCTGTCGGATCATCGCAGTGGTAAGTCAATTGCCCCATCGCTTTTAGCGCGCCAAAGAAGTCGTCGAGGTTCTCTATTTCGGCATTGGTCACACGCAAGGCACTCACCAAGAATTCATTGGGTGTCTTGAATTTTGCCTGATAATTCGCGCGCTCCCAGAATTCTTCGCTTTCTATAATCGTGCGAATCATGGAGGAAATGTCGCCATTGCGCTTCTTATAGGTCTTCGCGACCTCCTTGATGAGCTTGGACGGCGGCTCATCGTGCACGAAGTAGCGCACGAGCTTCATGGCTACAAATTCAGCTGTGTCATTGTGCGCGGCGAGCAAGACAAGGATGCGATCTCCTTGACTAGTCCCTTTCTTCTTGTCCGCACGCAAGACATGGTCAAGGAATTTCATGTCGCCCTTGACGTGACGTTCATTGTCGAACTCGAAGCCGTAGACGCCATCGTCGCCGCGAGCCACTCCCCAACCGGTCAATGCTTCGGCGACAGCCACCACATCTTTTTGTTTGTAGGTGCGGTCTACGCCGAGGGTGTGCAACTCCAAGAGTTCGCGCGCGTAGTTCTCATTGACCCCACGCATCGCGGCGATCTCTGCAGCTTCTCGGCCACGTTCTTTCGAACCGGTCTTAGTCCGGATGTTGTTTTCGAGCTTCGCGAGCTCTGCAGAACTCGGTGGCCGGCGCGAAAGGGCATTGTCCAGGTAGTGCATCATCGCCGGGTGATGCGCGGAGGCATTGAGCATCTCGCCAAAGTTCCCCAGCGCATGGCTTTGAATCACACTGAACTCATGGGACGTGATGTAGAGGTGTGCGGGATAAGTCTTTGTGTAGCTAACGTTGAAGTGATTGCGCCAGAAGTCGCACAGGACTTCTTCCACTTGCCGGTCGGAATACACCGAGCGCAAGACCACACTCTTCATCAATTCCTTCGCAGGGATCTGACGCCGTTGGCTGCGCTTGAGTCGCTCCGCACGGGTCGGGCTCGCGGGAATCGCCAAGTTTGTGAAGGCTGCAATCTCGGAAGGACTCATCTCCAAGGTCTGCAGATCCGCCAAACGCCGAGAGAAAACCTCGCTGGCTTCCAGGTCCGGGTCGAGTTGTTCGTCGAGCCAAGTGTCGATGCCAATCTCAAGCAAGCGATCCACGTCCCGCGCGCGCACGCCAGAGGTGAAGCGTGAAAGCAGATGCACCACTCGCTCGCGGTCATTGAGCGGCGAGTTCGCCTCCTGGCACAGCGCCGTCGAAACCGAGGGAGTGCCCATTAGCGCGATCAAAATAAGGGAGCTAGGTTTCATTTTTGTTCGGCCACCGAACTCGGAGCCCGAGCCTACCACTGCATGTCTATTTGGGGGGCGAACTACCGTAAACACAGTGTACGACCTCCAGGGAGGCGCTCTTGGCTTTCAATAGGCCATCGGCAAGGCTGCTGCTTGACCCGATCTTTCTCGCTGAATTGCTCGAAGAAATCCAGTCCCAAGCACCGCTCGCACTTCGTAAGTGACAATCTTGTCAGCCCTCCGGCAGGGCTTTGAAGCCTGCCGCACCTCCAATTTCATTCCGCAGAGATCACGCCCGTGCAGAAAAACATCGTCGCTTTGACCCTTGGTGGTCTCCTCCTCTTGTCCGCACCCGCCATTTCCAGCGAAGGCTGGATCGAAGACTTTGACCAGGCCGTCAAGATCGCGAAGGCAGAGAAGAAGGATCTGCTCGTAGACTTCACCGGATCTGATTGGTGCGGTTGGTGCCACAAGCTCGACGCCGAAGTGTTTTCACACGAGGCCTTTACGAATGGCGTCAAGGACAACTTCATCTTGGTCTCCCTCGACTTCCCGAAGCAGGAAGAGAACATCGCCAAGGTGCCGAACCCGGAGCGCAACCGCGAGCTGCAGGCGAAGTACGGCGTGCAGGGTTTTCCGACGATCCTACTCATGAGTAGCGACGGCGAAGTCTACGGCAAGACCGGTTACCGCAAGGGCGGACCGGAGGGCTATGTCGAACACCTCAATGAGCTGCGCGAGCCGGTGGTCAAGATCCGCGAGGTCAGAGCTGGATTCGAAAACGCCACCGACACGCCTGGAAAAGTCTCCGCCCTTACCGGCATCATCGATTTGGTCTTGGCCGGACCCTTTGCAAGCAGTGCGAACGGGATGCTGCTCGGCCCCTTGCGGACGGCTTTCGAACTGGATCCGAAGAACGAGTCGGGCTTGAAGTTACGCGCACTGAGCGCAATCTCCCATCTCGGCGTCCACGATGTAGAACTGATGGCTATGGCAAAGGAACTCGACGGGAAGAACGAGCACGGAGTATTGGAAACGCAGGTACATGCTGCATTTCAAGCTGTGAAGGGCAAGGACGAAGCGCTGAAGGCTCTTGGCGATTTGGATGCCTTGAACCTGCTTGGATTCAAAGACAGCAGCGTTGGCTTCCTTTTGAACTTCACGGCAGCGAACTGGGGTGCCGGACCGTTGCAAGACTCAGAGCTTGCCAAGAGCTACGCCAAGGTTGCAAAAGGCCTTGGCTCCACCGACGAAGACCGAATGAAGGTCATCGACGGTCTGCTTGAGGGCTAAAAGCCTTCTCTCAGGCACCCAGCAAGCGCTCGGCCTCGGCAAGGGCCGTCGCTTGCTTTCCGCCGCCTGCAATCATGTCCGCGATCACTCGGACGCGGTCAGCTCCCGCCAAGTGCCGCACGCAAGTCGTCGTGCGCCCGGCCACGACAGACTTCTCCACTTCCAAGTGAACGTGCGCCGCAGCGGCCACGGCCGGCAAGTGTGTAATGCAGAGAATCTGATAGTGCTCCCCGAGCTTCTGCAAGTGGCGCCCCACTTTCGGCGCAAGCCGGCCACCGACACCCGCATCGACTTCGTCGAAGATCAGGGTCGGGATCGTCTGGCGCGCCGCGAGCGCTCCGCGCAAGGCCAACATGAAGCGCGCGGCCTCGCCCCCGGAGGCGACCTTGCGCAGGGGCGACATTCCTTCGCCAGGATTGGCTGCTAATAGGAATTCGATCTCGTCGGCCCCTTCCGCAGCAAAACGCCTCGTATCGCCCTCAAACTGGGCTTTTTCCTCGTCGACGTTGGGCGACTTCAAGCCCTTGATTGCTCGCGACTCCACCTTGACCTCAAAGCGTGCGCGCTCCAGACCCAGCTCCGCGAGGCTCTTGCCAACCGTGCTTTCGAGGGGTTCGCAGAGTTTCCTGCGCGCCTTAGTCAGAGCGGCAGCGGATTTCTCTAGCTGCTTTCGGGCAGTTGCCCACTCCCCCGCGCACTCCTCAAGGCCCTGCGCTCCGCCTTCCAAGGCTGCAAGTTCCTCTTCTAACTCGGGTAAGCGTTCGAGCAGTTCGGCCACGGTGCTACGGTACTTGCGCTCTAGGTCTTCGATCTCACGCAAACGCTGTTCGAGCTCTGCCAAGCGCTCCGGCGAATACTCGACGGACTCCAAAAAGCTGTGCAAGGACTGCGTGGCGAGCTCCAAGTGCGCAGTCGCCTCGCGCAGCTCAGAAGCTGGCGCCTGTAAGTCCTCCACGCGCTCCTCCCAACGCTCGACGAGTGCTTCGCTTTCCCGCAGAACATCGAGTGCCGAGCCGTCGCGCTCCGCTAGCTTCGATAGTGCGCCGCCGACCTGGGAAAGCAACTCCTCGGCGTAGCGCAGACGATCGCACTCGCGCCGCAAGTCCGCCAACTCCTCAACGGAAAGCTGGGCATCGCCCAACTCGCCGACCTGAAAGCGCAAGAGGTCCAAGCGATCGTGCCGTGCGGTTTCCTCGTCGGCCCATGCAAAATAGCGAGTCCCCAGCGCAATCCAACTGTCGCGGATAGTCTGATATTTGCCGAGTGTCTTCTCCAAGCCGCCAAAAGTATCCAAGAGCACTCGCTGTTCGGCGGGCTCGAGCAAGCGCTGGTGGTCATTTTGCCCGTGAATCTCGACCAACATGCTCGCCAACTCACGCAGGAAACGCTGGGTTACGGGGCGCTGATTGAGGTGCGCGCGCGTGCGGCCCTCGCGCGTTAGGGATCGCGTCAAGACTAACTCAAGCTCTGCCCCACCATCCCAATCTTCAAGCACGCCAGGCGCGTCTTCGCGTAGGAAGCGAATCAATCGATCCGGTGCCGCACCCGGCACAAAGACGAAACGGCCCTCAACCCGCGCCCCCGATGCTCCTTCGCGCACCATCTGCGTGCGTGGTTTTTGCCCGAGCAAGAGTTCAAGAGCCCGTAGCGCCAAGCTCTTGCCCGCGCCGGTTTGTCCAGTGATCACATTCAGACCTTCGCCGTACTCGAGCTCAGCGGACTCGAAGAGGGCCAGGTCACGGATTGAAATATCGGTCAGCATGCGACTGGAGACGATCGCACAGCCACGCCCGAGATTTCAATCGAATCGTTCCGATCTTGGCGGAATCCGCCCTCTATCGCTGCTTTTGATCGAGCGGTCTGTACAGCTCGAGGGGCAATTTCGAGCGGCAATACTCGCTGAGGCGTTCCAATTCGGTCCGTGCAGCCTCGTGCAAGGGGCCATTGCTAGCCCGCTCGAACTCGCCTACGGCAGCGAGCCATGCGCCCTTCTCAATGAACTCGAGGCCACGTGTGGCGTGCATGACGCTGCCTTCGCCGACGCCTCGCAGAAGCGGCTTGGCGGCAATCACTTCCAACCAGGGTCGATTCGCAAAAACAGAGCTCACGCGACAAGTCAACGCGTAGCGATCATAGGTTTCTGCAGAGGCAAGCGCCCACTCCACCGGACTCTCGTGGCGCGCGAAGACACGGATGAGTGGCGCTTTGAAATCGCTCTCGCGCCAGGGGAATTGAGTGTCGGACCATCCTCCCCAGGCACTGAAATCGCCACTTCCGAAGCGGGTGACGAATGGATTCCAGCTCTCTACTTTCGATTCAAACTGCACTGTCAGGACGATTGACTCCCCGATGTGCTCCGCTGGGTGCTCCAAAAGCTCTTCGGCAGTAAGATTAGCCGGAGGCGTCTCTTCCACGGCACTGCTCGGCCAAGCAAGGCTAAGAGCGAGTAGAGGCGCAAACCAAGCGCGAGGGATAGATCTAGACATCAGGAGCCAGCCTCTTTTCGTCGATTGGGTTCCACGAACTGGAGTCTGGAGACCCTACGCTCCATTGGAATCCCGCAATTGGCCTGGAGAACGTCGAAAATCCCAGACTCAACCAACTCATGGAGCTACCACCCCACGGCTCAAAGTCAATCGCTAGCGAAGCTACAATCGCCCGAACTCTTCGATAGTTTTGCGCGCCGCTTGAGCTCCACAATCAAGGATCCCAGCTTTCGTACGGAAAAGCTGCGCGTGAAGTGATCGCCGGCTGTTCCTATCGCCTATCCTCTCCGCCCGAGAGATCATGAGAAAACAACTCCTTAAGCGATTCCGATATTCCGTACGTGAGCAAGGGCGCAGCGATTACGAAGATGGTCGCGTTCAAAACGTCCAAGTTAGCCACGGGCATGTCCACGGCATCGTCTCCGGCGACCCAGACCATTCTGTCGAGATTTACTTCGAGGAAGACGTCTTCAAGGAGAAGCCCCAGTTGGTCAGCAGCTGTGGTTGTGATGGCACCGAGTTGCAAGGTCCCTGTCATCACCAATGGGCGCTGATCGAGCACTGCCAAAAAGAAGGCATTCTGCGCCGGCTCACCGATGAATTTGTGCCGAGCGCCCTTTGGCGTAGCCGCATCGAACAACTCGAGCGCGCCGGCCGCAAACAACAGGTCAACCCTTGGACCGAGGTCGGCGAACTGCACGGACGAGTGCGCTACCTATTCGACATCCCGCTGACCTTGCAAAGCGATTACCTCTATCTGACATGCGAGTGGCAGAAGAAGAATCGTCAGGGCGGCTGGAATCAAGCGAAACGATTGCCGCGTGACGCGCCGGGCCGCGATGGCCTGGGCGATTCGGTCGACCGCAAGGTCATCTCATTCTTGCAGCCCTTCGACATTCCGGAGAGCCCGGAATTTTCGCAAGCGAGGCGCATGGGACGTTCGCGCATTCCGTCCGCTGCAATCGGCCCGATCATGCAGCTCGTTTGCGAAACTGGCAGACTCTACGCCACCAATGGCAGCCGCATCACGATTGCGCCGCTCAGTTGGGACGCCAAGCCTTGGCGTATCGCACCGCGCATCGAGCGCGTCGGTATGCGTCTTGTCTTTGACTATGTAGTGCGTCGCGGCCCCGAGGAAGTCATCGAACTCACCAGCGAGATGTTCCTATTCGCCGGTGGCATCCTGTTCACTGGTGATGGCTTCATCACCGTGGATAGCTCACCGCCGTGGCACATTCTTGAGTCTGTAATTCTTGGCGGGCCGATCGAGGTGCCGACCAAGGAAGAAGCGCGTCTGCTTCAGGCCACTGCCGCCTTTGGCGAAGACGAAGCTCCTGCGCACGAGGAACTCGGCTCAGAGGAAGAGTCGATTCCCACGCCTATCTTAAATATCGCTACCGACACCGAATCCGGCGATGGTTACGGCTGCAAGATCACCTTCTCCTACGGTGGGCACGTAGTCGCCGCGGAAGAACGCCAGCGGGTTCTGTTCCCTGACGGCAAGACCACGGTGATTCGACGCTCACGACCCTTCGAGCGCGCTGCCCTACGCACATTCCTTGAGATGGGCGGCGAACTGCTTCAAGTCACCGAGAGCGTTGCGCCGAAACCGGTCGTCATGCCGCGCATGTTGGCGCGAGTTACCCGCGGCCTGATCAACGAGGGCTGGCAACTAGAACTCTCTGGCGCTCGGGTGCATTCGAGTGGCAAGACAAACTTCTCGGTCGCGAGTGGCATCGATTGGTTCGATGTTTCGGGTGCGATAGATTTCGAAGGTGCTCAGGTTGCCTTACCTGCGATTCTCGCAGCAGCGAATAAGGGCGAGCACTTTGTCGAGCTTCCCGACGGAAGCATCGGGCTATTGCCCGAAGAGAACTCCAAGCAGTGGAGCCTGATCGAGCGCCTCGGCAAGTCCAACGGCGACGAGATACGCTTCTCAAAAAACCAAGGCTGGTTGCTCGACGCACTCTTATCCTCGAAGGAATCGAACCTCGACGTTGATGCGGGCTTTGAAGCTTTGCGCGACCGAATCGGGTCTCTCGGCGTGACCACTGCCGTGCATGAAGTCCCCAGCTTCCAAGGCGAACTGCGTACCTACCAACGTGAAGGCTTGGGGTGGATCAAAGCGCTGCGCGAGATTGGCCTCGGCGGCATCCTAGCCGACGACATGGGCCTCGGTAAGACGGTTCAAGTCCTCGGCGTGCTGGAGGCGCGGCGGATTGAAGCTCTTGAGCTCCCGATCGAAGAACGTCATCCCTCGATTGTTGTCGCCCCCAAGTCCTTGACCTTCAACTGGGCCCGCGAAGCCGCACGCTTCGCCCCCGAACTCAAGGTCGTCATTTACGCTGGCCCGGAGCGCCAGGAGGACCTCAAGGACCTCCCGGACATCGATCTCGTCATCACCACCTATGGGACGTTACGACGCGACATCGAGCTGATGGCGGAGATGAAGTTCGACTACGCCATTCTCGACGAGGCGCAAGCCGTCAAAAACTCTTCGAGCCAGGTCAGCAAGGCCGTCCGCCTGCTGCCTGCCGACCACCGTGTCGTGCTCAGTGGTACTCCGATCGAAAACCACCTCGGCGAACTCTGGTCGCTCTTCGAGTTTCTCAACCCGGGAATGCTCGGTCGCTCCAGCAACTTCAAGAAGCTCTTCGTTGGTAAGCGAACGGATCGTCTTGATGATGAGGAGCGAATTCGCGTGGCGCGCGCTCTGCACCCCTTCATCCTCAGGCGCACCAAAGAAGAAGTGCTCACCGACCTGCCGGAGAAGAGCGAGCAAACCATCTACTGCGACCTCACCGACCGCCAGCGCCTGGACTACGATGAGATTCGCGCCTACTACAAGCAGTCGCTACTCGGCCGCTCGGACAGTTTCTCGACCGTCCCCAAGATTCACGTGCTCGAAGCTCTGCTGCGATTGCGCCAAGCCTCCTGTCACCCGAGTCTCCTCGACCCGACACGCATCGACGAGCCCTCCGCCAAGTTCGAAGTGCTCCTGCCGATGCTCGAAGAGCTGCGTGAAGAAGGCCACAAGGCCCTCATCTTCAGCCAGTTCACGCAGCATCTTGCCGCCCTGCGCAAACTGCTCGACGACCGAAATTTCGAATACGCCTACCTCGACGGCCGTACCCGCAAGCGCGAAGAGAAGGTCGACAAGTTCCAAGAGGATCCGGAATGCACTCTATTCCTGATCAGCTTGAAAGCCGGTGGTTATGGCCTCAACCTGACCGCCGCCGACTATGTCTTCATCTTGGATCCTTGGTGGAACCCCGCTGCTGAAAGTCAGGCGATCAACCGGAGTCACCGTATCGGGCAAACCCGCAAGGTCATGGCTTACCGCTTGATCTCACGCGACACAGCTGAAGAGAAGGTGCTAGAGCTGCAAGAGCGCAAGCGCGAACTGGCCGATGCGATCTTGTCGCGCGACAAGTCAGTGTTGCGAGATATGACCCGCGAGGACTTGGAGCTGCTGCTCTCCTAGGCGTTCATGCGACGTCTGATACGACGAGGCTAGACGACCTGGGCCTGGGCCTTCAGCTCCAGTCCTTGGAGAACGAGCTGCTCCAAAGCTCCACTCGATCCTCGGCAGAATCCCTTGAGAGGCTGCTCTCCGCTGACTTTGTTGAGTTCGGCAGTTCCGGGCGCGTGTTCGATCGGGACAGAATCATCTACTCGCATGATACAGGCCGAATAGGCCCCAACTAAGGGCAGCGCAGACGAGTGGAATCTTCATCCACCGTCACATCCGGGAGGGTGCCCAGTACTGTCTGGTCATCGTAGCGCCGGACGGTGTAGTTGCCCGGGGCAAGATGCAAGCTGAGGCCTTCTGAAGAGTCGGCGGTGATGATCGCGACGATCAATCCGAGCTGATCTTCAACCGTGACGTGCTGGCCGGGTACCCAAGGACTCATTAGTTCAACGAGTAGCCTCTGGCGTCCGCGTGCAACGATGACTAATTCATCGGGAAGCTCATCGGGGTCGATCAGGTAATTTCCGCTTCCGACGTTGGGATAGCTCCAGCTTTGTCCATGCAGTTCTAGTGGGCGTGCACGAATAATCCCTGGTCGATCGGGAATCGGTGCAACGAAGCTCCCGTCGCCTTTCGTCTTTAGGTGCAGATTGGGTGGATAGAGGTCCTCTGTGTACCCTCCCGCCGCGAATGGACCGACCTCCATCCATGCGGAAACTGTATTCCCGTCTGTATCCACGACCCGGACCTTCAAGCCCAGACCAGAACCGATCAGGACTTCGCCGAGATCGAGCTCCTCCCCCATCTGTAGCTCAAAGCGCCGCTGAACAATGTAGCCTTCGCGCAGGATCGTCAACTCGTACTCACCGGGGACCACTCGTTCGAAGTACAAGACCCCGTTATTATCCGGAGACTGCTCGCTCTGATCCCCGCGGCGGTGAGCAGACGTGTCGGCTTTGAGTGTGCCATTCGCATCGACTACAGGAGTGGCCGAATCCTTATCCAAGAGCTGAAGGCGAACAGAGGCAAGTCCAGATGTCATCGCGGCGAGGTCTACCGTGAAGAAGAGCTGGTCGTCATCCGCGTGCAGGACTATGCCGCTGTGATAGCTCCCATGAACCCAGAGTCCGGCCCATACGGGCGGCGCCCGATGAAGTTCTAGAGATCCAGCGATAGCACCGGGGAGTTCGAAGTTTTTGTAGCCGGGAACGGTGCGGAAGGTGGCTAGGTCCTGATTCAGGACGGGAGGACCCGCGTTCGGCCCGGCAAGAATATCGCTGACCCGTACGTCGAAGGCGAAGACGAAGAGCGCCTCTTTGGACATGCCCAGGTCTTGCGCAAGACTGCTGAAGGGCTTGCCGTCACTGGTGCGGATAACGACGGGCAAGAACGCCGGAGGCCAGAGCATGACACGCTCGGTGAGAGTCGAGTCCTGCGCAGTGTCTTCGCTGGCGTCGGACCAGTCGAAACTCTGCGGACGATGGGCGTAACCCTCTGCTTCAACTTTTAAGTCGTAACGTTGAAGTCGCACGCCTTCAAAGACCATGGAGTCGCACTGGCTCCTTTCGAACAGGATTGAATGACCATCGGCGCCGACGAGTTCGGCTCGCACGTATTTCACGCGAACCTGGGTTCGATCAGGTAAATTCAAGTGGCAGTGCAATGTCAGCAACCGCCCAGAAGCTATCGAAAGAACGTCACGCTCGACGACCAGAACAGCTGGAGCGGCAACTTCCCGCTGGTTGTTCCTTAGCGCCTCGAGCTCCGGCTCCTGCCGCTGCGACACGGGTAAACGGGTATCGAGAGCCAGTGCACTCGACAATTCATTCTGCTCGGCTTGAACCCCGCCCGACTCCTCAGTCGCTCCATCAAAGAAAAGAAAAGACAAGCCGATCAGGATTACTGCAATCAGCGCGGCCAGGGTTCGTGAACTCATCCGTAGATCCTACCGCAAGCCGATAACCCTTTGGCACTGGCTAGATTGGTCGTAACTAGATTAGCTAAGATGCTCGCAGCCATGACAGAGACAACTACTGCGACGTCGAAGCTCAAAAAAGAGCTAGGTCTGTTCGATGTGTTCGCCCTTGCAACGGGGGCAACCTTATCCGCTGGACTATTTTTACTTCCAGGCCCTGCTTTTGCGCAGGCTGGGCCAGCGCTGATCCTCTGCTACATGCTGGCGGCGGTTCCGCTAATTCCAGCAATGCTATGCATCGTCGAGTTGTCGACGGCTATGCCACGAGCGGGAGGTGCCTACTACTTCCTGGAGCGCAGCCTGGGTCCCCTGGTGGGCACGGTTGGCGGACTGGGTACGTGGCTTGCCTTGGTCTTGAAGACGAGCTTTGCGCTGATCGGCTTGGGCGCCTACATCGCGCTTTACGTCGAACCCGAACCTTGGGTCATCAAAGCGCTAGCCGTGGGCTTCGCGCTGGTATTCTGCGCCTTGAACATCATGGGATCGAAGAAGACCAGCGGCATGCAACGCGTGCTGGTGATCATCTTGCTCTCAGTTCTCTCGTTCTTCTTGCTGGCGGGCTTGCCACGGGTCGACACATCGCACATGGCCGACTTCCTGGGAGCCGGTGGCGACTCGATCTTGGCGACGGCAGGTATGGTCTACATTTCATATGTCGGTGTCACGAATGTCGCAAGCGTCTCAGAGGAAGTAGCCGACCCAGAGCGCAACCTCCCACGGGCTGTGTTTCTTTCACTGATCGTTTCACTACTCGTCTACCTTCTGTGCACGATCACCTTGGTCGGCATAATCCCCGGGGAGCAGCTCGCGAAGAGCATCACGCCCATGGCGGATGCGGCACGAATCATTGGCGGTAAATTTGGCCAAGGAGTGGTCTCGGTGGCCGCTGTCCTGGCATTCTTCTCAGTATGCAACGCAGGCATCTTGGCTGCCTCGCGTTATCCAATGGCCATGAGCCGGGACGGCTTGGCTCCCGAAGCCCTGAGCAAATTGACTAAGAACGGCGTGCCGTTGATGTCCATTTTGATCACGACAGGGATCATCATCCTGGTCGTCACGACACTCGATCCGTTGAAGGTCGCCAAGCTAGCGAGTGCCTTCCAGCTCTTGATGTTCGCGATGCTTTGCGGCGCGGTAATCGTCATGCGCGAAAGCGGTCTCGCTTCATACGACCCGGGCTACAAGGCCCCCTTCTATCCTTGGCTTCCGCTTCTCGGCACCATGGCCCCCTTCCCCTTGATCTTTCAAATGGGCTGGCTGCCGACCCTATTCAGTGGCGGATTAGTTGCGGTTGGGGTCGGCTGGTACACCTTCTATGGCAAGCGTCGCGTCGAGAGGCACGGAGCGATTTTCCATGTCTTCGCCCGACTAGGCGAAGCTCGCCGTCACGACTTGGACACCGAACTGAGGACCATCCTGAAAGAGAAGGGTCTGCGCGATAAGGATCCCTTTGAGGAAATTGTGATCGATTCGATCGTGATCGATGTGGACTCGGTTGACGAATTCACAGACTTGATCGATCAGGTTGCGGACTCCCTATGCACTCGCTCCAAGGAAACGAAAGAGACCTTCGTTTCAGGGTTCACAGAAGGAACCATGATGGGCGCAACGCCCGTCGCCAAGGGCGTTGCCCTGCCCCACATGCGCCTGGCAGGTATCGAGCACCCTTTCTTGGTGCTGGTGCGTTTACGGAAAGAGCTGCGCATCATGGCGGGCAACGTCTTTGGCCAGAAAGCGCTCACCGATGGTGTTCACGCGGCATTTTTCTTGGTGAGCCCGGAAGAGGATCCTGGGCACCACTTACGCGTCTTGGCTCAAATCGCAACGCGTATTGATGAAGACGACTTTATGACGAAGTGGCTAGCTGCCTCTAATGAGCTGCAGCTGCGCGAAGTCTTCCTGCGCGACGATCATCACGTTTCCATTCAAATTTCGAAGACCAACGCCGCATGGGAGTGGGCCGGCAAGCAAATCGCTAGCATCGATCTGCCTGAGCGCTGTTTGGTGGCCGCGATTAGCCGAGGGCAGTCCACCATCGTTCCACGCGGGTCAACCAAGCTTCTCGCTGACGATCGCTTGCTGATCTTTGGCGAGCCGGACGTGATCGCTGAACTCTACGAGCTCTACGAATCCAAGCCAGGCTAACTCTGCTTGTCCTTTATCAGCTGTTCGATACGTTGCAGGCTGTCGCGAATTTCGACGAGCACGCCCCCATCGTCAGCAACTGTCGTTTCCGCCGAGCGGGCTGCCGCCGGCGCCGCGAGAACGGGCGTCTCGCCGTGCACGATGCGATCGCGCTGATCTAGAATTGCATCCCGAAAGGCGGGAGAATCAATAATACCGACGATGCCCGCATCGGCCCCACCCTGCGGTCCTGCGCTTTGACCGGCGGTTTCAATTGCGATTGAAGAGAGGCCAAGTTTGCGCAACAGGGGCCCTTCGCGCATTCCAACATCCTGAATCTTGTCGAGCGGAATGTTCTTCTCCGTCTTGAAGATCACGCCCCGCTTTAGATTGAGCGAACGTTCAGTCAAGGTGCAAGTCTGCGCTTCAAACTGCTTCTTGTGAAAGCCCCAGCCAACGGCGAGCCAAACTGGGATTAGGAGGATGCCGAAGATTGTCACGGCCAGCGTTAAGACAATCGTGAACATCCAATAGCTCTGCAGCTTGGGATCAAAACGAGCTTCAAGCAGTACGGTTTCTTTTCTCATCAAGTTCTCTTTATCAAAAAGCCTCTATCGAAGCGCTCCTCATCAAAATGCCTCCGACGAAAGTGTTCCCAGTCAAAGTGATTGGCCGCCAATCCAAACCTGGCTGAGGTCGAGTTGGGCGCCGGAGAGCACAATGAGATCGGCCCGAGCACCCCTCTGCAACACGCCGCGTTCGTCTGCGATACCGAGTGCACGCGCAGGTGTTTCGCTCGCCATGGTTAGCGCGTCCGCAACCGAAGTCACGCCGCTCGATGAAAGCCGGCGGACCATTTCCAGCTGACTCATCGCTGAACCGGCCAATTGTCGCTCCGCACGCTGGGGACCCGCTGGATAGTAAGCCGTGCCGTCCAGAATCTCGTGATCCCGTCCATGCAAGTGAAAGTGATCGCAACCGGTTCCCGCGCCCGCTAAGGCGTCGCTCACCAGACATAAGCCCTTGGGTCCGCGGCAGCGCAGCGCGACCTCCCAAGCTTCACGGCCGACATGAATCAAGTCCCCAATAATCTCCGCAAAGAGCAGGTCCTCCGTCAGCGCAATCCCCGCCAAACCCATATTTCGGTGGTGAACTCCGGACATAGCGTTGTAGAGGTGCGTCACCCCCAATGCGCCCGCCTTGGCAGCCTTACGCGCTTCTGCCCCACTCGCCTGGCTATGCCCCATCGACACACGAATCCCGCAGCGCACTAGTTCTTCGATCAGTTCCGCGCTCCCCGGCAACTCGGGTGCAATTGTCACGGTCTTGATGTTACGGCCCTCGCCACTCGCTGATCCAAGAATGGCCTGCAAGGCTTCTACGGACGGCTCTGCCAAGTCCCTCTTCGGCAGGGCACCTGCCGAAGAGGGATTCACGAAAGGGCCCTCAAGGTGCCAACCGAGCGGTTCTGCAGAACCTTCCGGCAAGCTCGACTGCGCGGCTGCGAAACCCTTGCAACGATCGCCGAGCAACGAGGGATCAGCGGGAAAGAGCGTCGGAAGAAAAGAAGTCGTACCGGCACCCGCTAGAGCCTTCGACATGCCTCCCAAGTCGTCGAGCGGATCCGCCATCGCGAAGCCGTGAATGTGTAGGTCGATCAAACCTGGCGCGATGATCGGTAAACCTTCGGAATCCCAGGTCGCATGCTCCAACTCCACCGCGGCGATCTCTTCGCCTTCGATGGTCAGCGCCCCGGGTCGCAACTCTCCATCGATCAGTAATCTGCCGACCAAGCGTGTCACGCGCCTTCTTCCTCTTTGTCCTCTACTTCCTCTACTTCCTCTACTTCCTCT
>JBLIOI010000104.1:0-17071 GCA_047639675.1 Planctomycetota bacterium
TCGAGATCGCCAGATTGGGCAGGCGCAGAGCTCTGGGCGCGAGGCGTCGGTTGCTGGATGCCGGCGGCGGCGGCGGCGGCAGCGGCAGCGTCGGCAGCTACGGCAGCAGCAGCAACGGCTGCGTCAGCAGCGTCGGCAGCAGCGGCAGCAGCGGCTGCGGCAGCTGCGGCAGCTGCGGCAGCTATGGCGGCTGCGTCGAGATTGGCCGCGTTGTCATTGGCCGCGTTGTCATTGGCCGCGTTCTCGTCGCCGTTAGCAAGCGCCAAGGGGCTGACTAGCATGCAGGCGGCAGCAGCGCCGGTGAGGGATGTCCAGAACGAACTTTGTGTGAACGCCATTTGTGGGGTGTTGGGTGAAACTAGAATTCGCAAGGGGATTGGCAGTTGGCCGAGAGTCTCGGGACAGTTTTCTAAGGTCGCGGGAGTAGTCCGTGAAGATTGTGTGAACTTGTGCTCGCTCCGCTGGAAGGCCGCGGGCGTTCGCGGGGGAGCTACTTCCCGTCGGCGTTGCTCGCCAAGATTTCTGGTCGCGACCTATATATCTTGATAACGAGATCTGGTGTACAGCTGGGTGTGATTTTTGGGCTATGTTCCCCAATTCACTTGAGTCGGATGCTGTTGCAACTTCTCTTGGTTGCTCAAGTGAGTGTCTGGTGCTGGCCAGGGTCTCGCCGAGCATTGGGAGGCACTCCTCTCTGCTAATGCCCTCCGTTAGCATCGCTTCGCATGATAGTCCAGGTGCAAACACACCAGCGCGACTTGGCTCAAGAAGGGCTAGATCGGGACACGAAGGACTTCGTATCCGCCTTTGACAAGAGACCTCGCGTTGTCGCGTCCGAAACTTCGAAGGTCGGAAGCGGACCCTGCCAGCCGAGGGGGGAGTTGTCGTGGAAGGAGGTCGTTCCGGATCGGTGAGCTTGAATCAAGAGTCGTGTTCCCCCCTCGTCTTGCACCAGGATGAAGTCGGGATCGGCCGTCGAATCCAGTTGGAACTGCTGGCGCAAGCCACGGTCAAGGTGGCGAAATCAGCGCCTTGAGAGGTCAGTGCTGAGTGGCTCGGGGGCGAGTTCTTCCTGCGCAACGACCACCTCGCGAACTGGATCTGGTGCCGAGAGCGATTCTTGTTCTGGCGCTGCTTCTAGCGCCGGTGCAGTCAGAGTTGCCGGCGGCTGTTCCTCGGTCTTGGATTGCGCGAGCGGAGTTGACGCCAGATCCGATCCAGATTCCCAGAGGACGAAGAGCAGGGCCAGGAACGCAGCGAGAGCGAGCTCGATGAGGACGAGATGACCCATGCCTTTCGTGCCGGGTAGGTGCAGGTGACGTTTCGACGTGAAGCGACGATGGTTACCTAGAGGTACCGAGACGAGCGAGGCATTCGCAAAATTGGTCTCGGCCGCGCACCGAGTCACTCGGCCCCGTCAGTTCAGGATCAACTTTACCAAGTCACCGACCATCCGATGCCCCTCGAGGGGATGTCTCAGAGGGCGGTCGAGATTCAATTCGTAGGAGTTGCGACGCCCTTCCCGATGGCGCGTGACGAGGCCCTCCAGCTCCAGGTCGGCGAGGATGTTTTGCACGGCGCGCTCGGTGATGCCGATCAACTCGGCCACCTCTCGCAATCGAATTTCCGAGTCCTTGGCCAGGCAGATCAGGACGTGAGCGTGATTGCTGAGAAAAGTCCAGCGCGAATCGGCGCCGGCCTTCTCGTTCTGCGCCTTGGAGACGACGGCACGCTTCGACTTCGAGACCCTGTTCGTTTTGCGTTTCGACGTCTTGCGCTTGGAGGGGTCAGCCATGCGAACCATTATTCGTGTATCGGAGTTCGTACATCAATACCCAGTTCGAAAATTCTGGAGGCTCAGATTGGGAAGTTGCTTCACCGCGCTCCCTGGGCCCCAGGAGCGTCCATCACAGAGAAAGGCCGCATGCCGTCGTAGGCCACGCCGAGCACGGCGCGATAGCGAGCGATGGAACTGAAATGCTCCTGGAGCACTGAGACGTGGGTCACTCCCGCCAGGGCGGCCTGCTTCTCGCGCAGGTTGAGGCGGAAGAGGTCGCTCTCCCCGGCGCGCACCTGAATTCTCTCGGCTTCGGCCAAGTCTCCTGCCAAGCGAACGTTCTCAAGCGCTTGCTCGAGTCGCTCCCAGGTCTGGCGCAGGGCCGAGGCCGCGTCTTGTACATCGGCGCTGACCACGTCGCGCGCGAACTGCAGCTTGCGCTCCTGCTGCTTCATCTTGCCCTGGATCTCGCGGGCCTTTCCACGCGATGAGCTACGCTGGAGCGGAACGCCCACACGCAGTCCCGCAGTGAGCTCGAACTCCTCCTTGTCATCCGGAGTGTTGACCGCGCTGCCCAGGTCCTGCGCGGCGAAGACTCCAAGCTCGACTGTCGGCAGATTCGTGTTGCGCGCCAGCGAAAGGTCCATCGCGAGCTTCGAGAGTTCAAGTTCGGCCGCGCGCAACTCGGGGCGCCTGCTCAGAGCTTGGCCGATGTCCCCCGGAACGAGCACCTCTTTGGGCGGACGGGCCTCGGGAAAATCGATCGGTAACATGGAGTCTGCGGGGACGATCGGTTGGCCGTCTCCATCGCGCAAGAACAGCGAGAGCTCGATGGCGGCCTTCTGCAGCATGCGCTCGTCTGCGATCAGCTTGGAGCGCCTGTCCACGATCAAGCGTTGGTTTTCCTTGATCGCGATCGGTGCCAACTGACCTTCCTCCACACCGAGTGCGACCTGGGCCTGACGATCCTCGGCAAGGCCGAGCAGCTGACGCGAGATCTCGAGGCGCCGGCCGGACGCCACCCAACTCCAATAGGTCAGCGCTGCCTTCAGAGTGGTCTCCAAGCGCTTGGCCAGGATTTCCGGCTGAGCTTGCTCCAACTCGATTTCGGCGCGCCACTCGGCAACACGTCGCGAGTCGATCGCGCGTCCCTGGAGCAAGGGTAGCTTCACGCCGAAGCGCAACTCCCCGTCCTCGTTCGTCTTGGCCTTGCCGTCGTAGTCCGCGAAGTCTCCCGCTCCCAAGCGATAGCCCCCGACCAGCTTGGCTCCCGAGAACCTCAAGGGCTGCTCGAACGAGACATCCACTCGGTCATTCTCGTAGTAACCCTCGAAGTCGGTCAGCCCCGACGCGCTGAGCCGTGTGTCGAACGCACCTTTGGCGCCCAACATGCGAGCCCTGGCGATTTCGATCTCCGTGCGCGCGGCCAAGATCAACGGGAAGTGCGCCTCCACGGAAGTCACTAGATCCTCGAAGTGCAAGGTCCCGGCGATCCCCGCGACTGCTCGGGGCTCGACGCCGAGAACTGCGGGTGCGGGCTCACGCGCGGGATCGCTGTCGATGTGCAGTCGGTTCAGAATCTGGCGTTCGACTGGCATCGGTCTGGGAGGAAGTTGCGGACGACTCGCTTGACAACCGCTGCCAACGAGGAGGGCCAGAAACGTTGAACTCCATCTGCAATTCATTTCGCAGCTCCAGACGACTTAGACTTGCTCTTCGTGGAGCTTGGCCCGCTCTCAATCCCGTTGGGTTCTGGCTTCTGATCCACTGACGGAGGGAAGGCATTGAGCTGACGCCAGAACTCGTAACCCAGTTTGACGGTGTCCAGTAAGAGCCAACCGTTGGCTCGCCCACCCTGTCTCAGGTACGGCTTCTCCGGCCATGGCGCGTCATCAGGGTCGGGCACCACCAGCACACGAAAGCGGCCGTCCGCCCGTCCCTGAGCATCCACTACGTGCACGATGCCACCGAAGGTTCCGACCGCAACGGAGGGCCAACCGGCGAACTGCACCGCGGGCCAACCCTCGAATTGGACGCGCGCGGGACGCCCCGGAGTGATCAAGGGCGCGTCGACACCTCGCACCCAGATCTCGACGGCCAACGCGTCCGTATCAGGAATCAATTCGATCAAGGGGTCGCCTTGAGACAAGAGGTCCGCCGAGCTCGCGGCATGAACGCGCAAGACGTAGCCATCTCTCGGGGCCGTAATGACTTGCGTCTTTTGGCGCTCGACCTTGGTCGTCGCCTCCGTCAACTTCTTGCCTGTCATTGCGACCTTCGAACGAGCCCCTTCGCGCGCGGACTTGGTCGACTCGATCTTGCCCCGCTGACTGGCGGCGACTTGGCTGACCTGGGCCATCTTGGCCTTCTCCTCGTTGCGCGCCTGCCGGACCTTGGCTTTGGCCGCCTCGACCTTCGCCTTGGCGCCAAGGTAGTTCGCCTCGGCCTTCTGAAAGTCCAGCTCGGAGACAACGCCCTCGGCCCACAGATTCGTCTTGCGCTGCCAATCGGCCTGCTTCTGATCTAGATCGGCTTCGAGAGCCTCGAGCTCCTGTTCCTCCGCACGAACTTTGTCGATCGCTACGTTGAGGGCGAAGGTCGCGGAGCTAATCGCCTGTTCGCGCTCGTCCTCCATGTACACCAACTGCTGGTTGTAGAACTGCACGGTGTCCTGAGCCGCTCGGACTTCATCACGGGTCAGCTCGAACTGCTGGTCCAGTCGCGCAGCGTAATTCGGATCCTGGTCGGCCATCTCGGCCAAGACCTCACCGGCACGTACGAAGGAGCCCTCTTTGACGTGCAGCTCCACCAGTCGTCCGGTGACGGGCGCGGGGATCATCTGAATACGGTCCAGTGGATCGAGGGCGGTGACCCTTCCAGATCCGGAGACGTTCTGCAGCCAAGGCACCACGAGAAGTGCCCCCGAAAGAAGGATGAAAACCGCAGCAAGCGAGAGAGCGATGCGCAGGAGTCCACGCTGCGCGGGTAGCTTGCGCAGGGCGGTCAGAGGCAGGGGTGCGGGCGAGAGAGGCATTCGAAGTGTCCCGGGGAGTAGGTCTAGACGGACTGCGGAAGGGGTTCACGAGGCCAGCTGGAGACTGTGCCTTCGGGCAATTCGAGGATCTGGTCACAGCGCTCGAGCACGTCACTCGCATTCGAGGAGATCACCAGGGTCCAGCGAGAGGCGGGGTCGAACAGCACATCGAGCAGTCGCTTGCGATGGGCACCTCCGACCGGGAGCATTCCATCGGAAACGATCAGCAAGCGCGGTTCGGACACGATCACGCGCGCGACTTGCAAGCAGCAAATCTCGCTGTCCGAGAGCGGCCAGCCTCGCGTGTTGAGCGACGTCACGAGGCCATCGGGCAAGCGCTCGAGCACGTCGAGCAAACCGACGCGATCGAGAGCTGAGCGCACGTCCGACTCGGACACTAGAACTCTCCCCAGACTCACGTTCTGGCGCACGTCTCCGGTCACCACCTCGAGTTGGGAGAGCAAGCTCGCAGAGGAGCGTGACGCATCCAGCGAGAGCGTCCGCAGGTCGTGGCCGTCCAAACGCACACTGCCGCTCATAGGCCGGCGTAGGCTCCACAGGTGTTCCAGGAGAGCACTCTTGCCGCAGCCGCTCGGCCCGCGTATGGCGAGGCTGCTGCCCGGCTCCACACGCACCGACACATTCTGAAAAAGGGGCGGTCCTCCTGGCGCACTGGCTGAGAGTTGACGGAGTTCGAGCGTGGCACCCCGTGAGCCCGTGGGCGGCAAGAAGTGCTCGCCTCCCTCGGTCTCCAAGGGCAAGTCCATCAGGAAGCCCACTTTGTCCGTAGCCGCCATCAGGTCGTAGAAGTTCTCGAGCTGCTTACCGATCTTCGCCACCGAACCGACGATCATTGTCACGACCAGCTCGGCCGCGACTAACTGTCCGAGAGTCAGGCTGCCGCGGATCACGAGGAAACCGCCGAGTCCAAGCAATGCGGTGCTCGCCAAAACGTGCAAGACGGAAGCGCTGATGATCTGAGCAAACAGGACTCGGAAGTGCGAGGCGCGCTTCTCGAGGTAGTCCCCTACAACCCGGTCGGAGTTTTGAAGAATCCAAGAGCGCACACCTGCGGATCGAAAGAGCACCGGGTGACGTGTGAGATCCTCCAACCACTCCGCCACGGAGTACTTGGCCACACTCTCGGAGATCGCACTGCGCACTCCGCGTCGGATCGGTCCGAGCACGATCAGAGTGATGGCGGCCAACAGCAAGATGTCGAATGCCAACAGTAGTGGGTGATAGAAGGCCAGCAGCACCAGCCCCACGACCACTGTCAGCAAAATGCTCAGCCCGTCGAGGAGCAGAGCCGAGCCTGCCTTCTGGATCGTCATCACGTCGAAGAAGCGGTTGACGAGTTCCGGTCCGTCGCGGCGGTCGTAGACATCGATCGCCACCCGCGGCAAGCGCGCCGCTAGGTTTGCCACCGTGCGCGCGAACAACCTGCGTTGAAGAACCTCGACCATCCAGGCCTGAAGCGCTGCGAGCACTCCGGCAAAAGCCAAGACCAACAACAGGAACATGGTCACCACGACCAGCGGCTGGTAAGCACCACCCAGAGCGATAAAGTTGACCACTGCCTGAACGGCGATCGGTGTGGCGAGCAGCAGCACGCCCATAGCCACGGCATACATTCCAATCGCCAACAGATCGGCACGGTCCGCTCGCAGGAGGCGACCGAGTCGCGCGAGGGGAGTGGGTGCCGGTGCTCCTGACGTCGTGTCCTTGGCTCCAGGCTGGTCGAGAGTCAGCCAGCGCAATCTGCTACCACTCTCGTTCTCCAACAGGCGAGCGAGATCGGACGCGGAGGACGCGAACTCTTGGTCCTCCTCTCCGGGTCCGAAGACGCTCGTGCGCAACTCGCGCTCTCCTCCGGTCTGAAGGAGAAGCCAATCCCCCTCCAGGCTCGAGTTCGCGAGGGCTCCTAGATCGAGCAGCAGGGGGCGCCCTTCGCGGGCGTACCTGATGGCCACATCCAGGTCCCCATCGACCAGCTCCGGTCGGTGACGAACGGGGTCGAGGGCAAGAAGCATGCGCTCGAGTTCGTTGACGGGAAAACTCTCTGGGCCATTGACGGCCGTCCGATTCCAGTCGCAGTCCTCCGGATTCGCTCTGTACGCCAACAAGAACTGGTTCAGGGCCCGGACCGTGGAAGGGTCCAAGGGATTGTGATTCGCCGGAGTCATGCGTCCTCCTCCGCGCCCGCTTGCAGCAGATCCACTAGCGTCACGAGATCGTGCTGCAATTCGAGCGGGTGCCTTTCCTCGTCCCCCAGTTGCGAGGAGTACCGATTTCGGCGCCCCTCTCGGCGGCGTATGAGCCAGCCCTCATCCTCAAGATCGGCCAGGATCCTCTGGACTGAGCGCTCCGTGATCTTGACATGCTCAGCCAGGTCACGAATCCGGGCTCCGGGCCTGCGGGACAAACACACCAGCACATGGGCATGGTGACTCAAGAAGGTCCAGCGACGGCGGCCCCTCGTGGAGCGCTCCGTCCCTGCAGCCAACTGACTGGCTTCCCTTTCGGCATCCGATTTGAACTTCATGTGAAGTCTAATTCGTGTATTTTGATTCAGGAATCAACTTTCTGTTCAGATTTTTTTAATGCACCCCCTCTCTAGTGCGCCCCAGCCGTGTCCAGCCCGTGGAAACCTGACGGAGCAACTACGACGCGGCCCTTTGAATCCCCGAGATCGAGCAGCACCAGGTTTTCACTCGGGCTTGCGTTGAGGGACAGAGGGCTCAGCTCGGCTAGTCTCAGCCGAATCCAGCCATACGTCCAGACAGGTGAACTCGAGGTAGGCCATTTATGGTCAACGAGCGCGCGGACGATGCCGAATCGAGCCTAAATGCTCGCAGCCCGCATCATGGCTCTCATGTCTCCGCTGCAGGAAATCAGTTCAGCGGAATGAATAGTGACTTGGGGCGCGCTAGCTGCGTGTCGCACGCAAATGCACCCGATCTAACTGATCGTAATGGAGCAATCATGAGAGGTAGCTGCACTTCCACCTTTCACGGGAAAACTCCTGACCAGGTTTCCTCACGAATTCAGCCCCGTAGTAAGAGGGGCCTGAAACGCCCGCCCCTGGAGGAGTCCCGGCTAAAAGCCGATGCCAAAAGCGAGGCCAATGATTACGGCGTCCTCGCCGGAGGTCCAATCGTAGTGAAGTTGCGGCGACACGGTGTAGCCGCCAAACTCGAACTCGTAGAGCACCCCCGTCCGATACACAAGCTCTTCCTCTCCACCAACGAACTCGATACCAGGCCCGGTCTGCACGATGAACTGGTTTGTGATGTGGAGGTCGGCTACGCCGAGTACAGTCGTTGCATCGATTTCTTCGAGGGCGCGTTCGAGGACGACCCCGAGTCCAAGGAACTCGCTCCTGCGGAACTCGTAGTCGACACCTAACGACGGCGCAGACTCGTCTTCCTCGATCGTGCTAGCAACCAGGAGTGAGAGGTGGTGCGGCATCTCTTGCCAATCGTGTGCTTCTTCATGCTGCATGCCTGCACAGGAAGACATCAGTAATACACATATGGGGGCAAGGAACAGGCTATTGGCAAGTTTCATTGTGAGCTTGTGAGTTCGTGGTGATCGACCGGGCAACACAAGGAATCAACCGTCACTCGTGCGCGCCTCGGGAGGGTCGCGGTGAAACTGTAACACAGCGTAGCCAGCTGACACCCGGTGCGACAGTCGCGGAGTACGAGCTGGTTCGGATGATCGGAGAGGGAGCTATGGGCCAGGTCTGGCTCGCCAAACAGACCTCCCTGGATCGTCTCGTCGCACTGAAGCTGGTGCTGTCCGGGGTGGTCCACGAAAAGACGCAGGCCATGTTCGTGCGAGAGGCCAGGGCTGGAGGGCGACTGTCCCACACCAATTTGGTGACGGTGTACGACCATGGGGTTACGGAAAAGGGACTGGCTTGGATCGCCATGGAGTACGTCCCCGGTGGGCGGACCCTGGCCGACGACTTGTCCGAGCTGCCGGATGCTGGTGATCTTCCCGAGTCCTACGACAGGACTGTGGCGGGCTTCGTCGCCGAGATCGCGGAGGCCATGGACTCCGCTCATGTCGCAGGTGTTGTCCACCGCGATCTGAAACCGGCCAACATCCTGATCACGGACGAGAACCAGCCGAAGGTGGCCGACTTTGGATTGGCGCGCTTGACGGATGAAAGCGCCATTACCCGCACCAGTGCGGTGATGGGCACCATTGCCTACATGAGCCCTGAGCAGGCCAACCCGGGCACGGAGAAGCCCGATCATCGCTCTGATATATTCAGCCTCGGAATCGTGCTCTACGAGATGTTGGGGTTGCGGCGGCCTTTTAACGGGGACACGCCACACCAGGTGATCAAGAAGATCCTCGAGCAGGAGCCCGTTGATCTCGCCAATCTGCGCTCCCGGGTGCCGCGAGAGTTGGGCGTTATCTGTGGCATGGCGCTGGAGAAGGAGTGCGACCGTCGTTACGCGACAATGGCTGACTTCGCGGCGGACCTGCGACGCTTCCTAGGTAATGAGCCGATCGACGCCAGACCACCCGGCGCCGGACGCTGGTGCTGGCTATGGATCAAGCGACACCCGGCCACGAGTTTGACCAGCGCCGTGGCCAGCGTGGCAACCATCGCTATCGCGGTCCTGGGCCTCGGCATGCTGGACAGCATGCGAGATGCCGCCGAGAAGGGTGTCTCGGTGATGCGCCTCTCCGCTCAGCGACGTCTGTCCGGGTTGATCGAAGAGGCGGATCTGCTCTGGCCCGCCCTGCCCGGGAGGGCCGCCGCCTACACCTCCTGGATCTCCAGGGCTCGAGCACTCTCCCGGGAGCTCGATGGGCATCGCGCCCAGCGCTCCTCGCTCAGGACTGAACTGAGGCAAGGGCATCTCGACTTGGGAGCGAAGGCAGACACAGCCTGGTGGATTGACCAGCTGGATGAGCTGATCCTCGGGCTCGAGGAAATCGACGATGAATCCACAGGCCTGGCTGGCCAAGGGCACTCTGCTTTACATGGATGGAGTGTCCCGAACCGGTTGGCGAGGGCTGAGGCTATGGATAGGGCCTTTGCCCCGGGCGGAGAGTACTCGCTGCGCTGGGAACAGATGAGCGTCCAGCTCAAACTCAGCTCCCCGTATGACGATCTGGAATTGCCAATACAAGTCGGCCTGGTGCCCCTGGGCCCCGATTCCGCCAGCGGCTTTTGGGAGTTTTGGCACGTCCTGTCCGGCGACGAACCCGTGCGCGGGCCCGATGAGAGTCTCGTGATCACACCCGAGACAGGCATCGTCCTGATCCTGCTCCCTGGTGGAGAGACGATCGTTGGCGCTCAGAACTCTTTTTCCGATGCGCCTTACTTCGATCGGGCCATGAGCCGAGACCAGCTTCCGCTGCAAGCTCCTCCACTCGAGGTGCAGCTGGAGCCGTTCTTCATCTCCAAGTATGAAATGACCCAGGGGCAGTGGCTGCGAATCGCAGGGAACAACCCTAGCCTCCACCATCCGGGTACGACGTACGGGGGTCACGCCAATCTTCTCACTCACCCGGTTGAAGGGGTGCGCTGGAAGGACGCCTGTGCTCAGTTGCAGCGACAGGGGTTGCGCCTCCCAGGGGAGGAGGAGTGGGAGTATTCCACGCGCGCGGACACCGAGAGTCCGTACTGGACCGGTGTCGAACCCGAATCGCTGCAGTACGCCGCCAACACGGCTGACGCCGGGGCGCGAACGGTCCTTCCCCAGGGCTACGACTTGGACACGTGGAATGACGGCTGGGCCGGAACGGCTCCGGTGGGCTCCCTGGATCCGAATGGCTACGGCCTGCACGACGTCGCCGGTAATGTGTGGGAGTGGACCCTACCCTCCAGAGAACTCAGCGGTCGTAGCACGCTGGAGCTCTTCCAGGGAGTATTGAGGGGTGGAAGCTGGATGGTACCCAGCCGCTGGGCGGGATCCGCGGTTCGTTATGTGGCCATGCTCGATCACGTTCGCGAAGAAGTGGGCTTCCGGCCCGCCCGCTCGATCGTCAGGCCGGCGGGCGGCCAAGACGAGTAGCAGGGCCGGGGCTTACCTGGCGGTGCATGCGCAGCCACAGCGAATGAAGGAAGCGCCTACTCTTGACCCATTCGCTATTCGCGAATAGCGTATGGGTATGCCTCTCAAGCCCCAAGACCTGCTCGTATGTCTTGAACTCGCCACGCGCGAGCAAGAGCCGTGGACCTATGCAGAACTCGCTGCGGACCTGGGCATAAGCCCCTCGGAAACAAACAAGGCGGTTGAGCGCGCGCTCGAAGCCGGGCTCCTTTCCCCCCCGAGCATTCCCCGCGGGAAGCCCGGACCCATTCGAGCTAGCCTACTTAATTTCCTAATCCATGGAGTTCGCCACGCCTTCTTCGCCAGCCCGGGGAGGCTGGTCCGTGGAATGCCTACGGCCCACAGCGCCGCCCCGCTGAACGCCAAGCTGCGAGGTGGGGACGAGCCCCCGCTTGTCTGGCCGGACTCGGGGGGCGCGTCTCGTGGCCAGTCCGTCGAGCCCTTGTACCCGACTGTTCCGGGTGCTGCGAAGAGGAACCCCGCGCTGTACGAACTCCTCGCGCTCACGGACTCCCTACGTTGTGGCCGAGCAAGAGAACGAAAGCTCGCGGCGAAGGAACTAGAAGCGAGGCTAAAGGGTTAGTGCGACAAACAAACCCGAACCTAGACCTACTCGAGGAAGCTGCGGACCAGTTGGCTGAACTCCTGGATGAGCTAGTCCTGGTCGGTGGCTGTGCTGCGGGCCTACTGGTTACTAACCCGGGTTTATCTCCCATCCGTCCAACGGAGGATGTGGACTTGGTCGTCGAATCAACGACTTACGTGGATTACCATCGATTCGGTGAACGACTTTCCGGTCGCGGTTTTCGCCCGGGGACCCAGCCTGGAGATCCCATCTGTCGTTGGCGAAAAAACAAACTGACCCTCGACATCATGCCCCTCGATGAAAACGTCCTGGGGTTTTCCAACAGGTGGTACCTGTCTGCAATTCAATCACCAAGTCGGACGGTATTGCCTTCGGGGGCCAGCTTGAAGCACATCGACGCCCCTCATTTTCTTGCAACGAAGCTAAGCGCCTTTCAGTCACGCGGTGAAGGAGATTACCTCACCAGTGCCGATCTAGAGGACGTGGTCATCGTCGTCGATGGTCGGCAATCGATTGAAGAGGAGCTACAAAACAGTGATGGGCAATTGCAGTCCTACGTCGCCGGAGAGCTCCAAGCACTTCTTGCAGAACGGCACTTCATGGAAGCTCTACCGGGCCACTTCACTGCTGAGGCAAACGTCGGTGAAAGGATGCGCACGCTGATTGGTCGATTGGAACGAATGGCCGCTGCTGAATAGGCCCTCGGGACTTCAGGGGGTGCTTGCGCAGTCGCCTGTTACGGATCGTGCGCAAGGCTAGGTTTCCCAGCTGGTTACGGCCTGTTTAGACTTCGCCGACCATGAGGGGGAGTAAACTGATGAGGGCCGCGAGAAGCCGGATGGCGTGCCCGAACGAAGCATGTGCGGTCTACGGAAAGTCAGACAGCGGCAATACTACGCTGCACGGTTTCTCCCAGGTGAAGCGGGCTAATCGGTGCTTGCGCAGTCGCCTGTTACGGATCGTGCGCAAGGCTAGGTTTCCCAGCTGGTTACGGCCTGTTTAGACTTCGACGATCATGAGCGAGACAAATTGATGCGGACCGCAATTAGTCGGATGGCGTGCCCAAGCGAGGCATGTGAGGTCTACGGTAAGTCTGACAGCGGCAGCATTGCGCTACACGGCTTCTCCAAAGTCAAGCGGAGGAGACGGCGTCGTTATCGCTGCACCGCGTGCGGCAAGACCTTTGGGGCGACATCGGGTACGGCCTACGAACGCCTCCAGCATTCCATGCGCAAGTTCGACCGCGTTGCCACCCTCAGCGTTGAAGGCGTCAGTAAGGCAGCCATTGCCCGCATCGAAGGGCTGTGTTGGAACACGGTCAGCCGCTGGCTTGAACTGGCTGCCGCGTACGCCCGCCAGTTCAACGACGCCAACTTGCGAGGCTACACCCTTGAAGAATTGCAACTCGATGAGCTGAACACGTTTCTCGGCAATCGGAACGAGAAGACTTGGGTCTTCCCAGGCATCGAGGTCTCGTCACGCCTGTGGCCCGCTACGCTCGTCGGTGCACGCACCTGGAACAACACCAAGTCCTTCATCAGAACCATCGCCGACAGCAGCGAATGGGCACCTTTCCCCTTGATCACGAGCGATGGCATGAAGTTCTACGGCAATGCTATCCAGCTAACCTTCGGTGTTGGTTGCGTGCACGCTCAGGTGATCAAAAAGATCAAGCAGAACCGCGTAGTGAAGGTGGGCACGAAGCTGGTTATCGGTTCCGAATGGCGACTAGAGGACGCACTGGAAGCGTCCGAAGACTCGACCAAGATGAACACGGCTTTCATCGAACGGCTGAACCTGACCATTCGCCAAGGCTCGGCGTACCTGAACCGCCGGTCACCATGTCACGCCCGCAAGAAGCGAACGCTTGACGACCACCTTGAGCTACTACGCTTTCACTACAACTTCTGCCGGCCACACAGCTCACTGAAGTTTGGCAAGGTCGTGCGAACCCCTGCTATGCAGGCGGGGTTGGTGTCCAGGAAGTTGACCCTCAGGGACCTTTTTGTGGCCAAAGTCGCCCCGCCTTGCTTTGTGCTTGTGCGATTCGTGCGTTCGGCGTATCACAGATCGATGGAGTTCGGAAAATGCGCCGCGTAGTAACAACGAATGACGGAAGCACCAAATTAAATGAAGGAAGCACCCCTTTTCTGGCTATTTCCGTACGATAACGCGCGGCCTTGACAGGGCACGTGGCGCCCGTTCGATTCAGTCGCCTGGGCGTGGGGCAGGAGTCTTTCCAGGGAATTGTGTCCAGCTGACGTCTTCAAGTTCATCTCGGAGGTGTCCGCAGGAGTGAGCTCAATGTTCGGGCGGGTTAATTCAACCCAAGAACATCACACCTGCGGTCAAACCTATGCAGTCGACCTGCGCGGACGAATGCGCAGAATCATCCGCGCACGAGCCCGGCGCCCGCCCCCGTAATCAGACCTTGTTACTCTCTTAGAATCATGAAACACCGAATCCAAATTGCATCTGCCTTTGCATTTCTAATTCCCCTGGTTGCTTCGGCGAGTGCTCAAAACATCGTTCACGATGGGCTTACGAATTCCCCGCTGGGCGTCGCCACGCTTTCCGAAAACGCCACGGGACACCTGGTCGTCTCGAACATCGGCTCCTCGGGACTCGATGGTGTTCGCATCAATCTCCCCCATGCTCAAGGGACTCGGCTGGAACCCACGATCAACCTCGGCACGAGCGGTTCTTGTCGAATCAAGTGCGACGTCTTTCAAAGCGGCGCTCAGATCCCGTTTTCGGCAGGTTTGAGCGTCACCGGGGACGGAACCGGCAACGCTGCTCTGTACACGCCCGATTTCGGTTCTATCGGCAATGGCACCTACACCCTGCGCGTTTTCAACGCTGGTGCACTCATCTATGACCAAGGCGGCTTGAACGGACCGACGAAGATGCACAATGGTGGTGGGCAAACCGGATTGCCGTTGCAGGTCTACATGACTGTCATGCCCTTTGGCCCTTGGAACGGAGCATTTCTCGAGTGTTCCGATTGGGGCGGTGGAAGCATCACTCCTCCCGGATCAGGTCCGCTCACTGGAGACTTTTTCGAATTCATTTCGGAGCCCAACCAATTCGTTGAAATAGGTTCGATGGAAATTGCTTGCGCCGACACTGGCCCGTTCGAAATCGGGCTTGAAGAGATGAGTTGTCTCGACGCTTGGGTGACTGGCCTCGACGACGCGCATTTGGATTCTCTTCCTACGGGCAAGCTGAAGGTCTCTAACCTGGGCTCTTCCGGTTGCGACGGTGTTTCAATCGCACCCGGTGGCGACACGGATTACATCGAGATAGAAATGGTGGCGCTCTCCCTGGCTGGCGAGAACGGCGGCATTATCAAACTCCAGAGCGTCGCCGATAGCGGCGAGCTCGACGAGGTGACTGTTACCGCATTCCAAAACCAGTGCATGTACACTCCGGACTTTAGTGCGCTCGGCTCGCAAACCTTCACCTTGGAGCTCCACCTCGCGGGGCAACTCGTCTTTGTGCAGAACGGCATGTCCGGTCCCTCTGTGACGAACGCAGGCTTCTCGTGCTTCTCCAAGCGCAACACAGTCTCCGGCGGACAAACCACCACCGAGTGGTGCATCCAAGACGACAGCGCTTCTCCGCACACAGTGTCGGGCGGACCTACAATCCTTGCAGACAAGTTAGTCGTGCGTTCCGAGCCCTTCAACATCCTCGACGACGAGATGGTTGATGTGCGCGTTTGTGGCGGCAACTTGAGCTACGACCTGTTCATTGAGTCCATTGGGGAGAGCGGCCCCTGCGTTGGCAACAGCTACTGCCAAGCCACAGCCAACTCGGTTGGTCCTGGTGCCTTAATGTGCTCCTCGGGCAGTTCGAGCATTGCGAGCAATGATCTTGACCTCGTCACCACGGGCGTTCCCCCCGGCAACATCGGCCTTTACTTCTATGGACCGAATCAGGTTCAGGTACCTTTTGGCAATGGCTGGCGCTGCGTCGGCGGTGGCGTGTACCGACTCCCGCCGCAAGCAGCGAACGGTGGTGGTGTTTTGACTCATGCCCTCGACAACACCAGTCCGTTGACACCGGCGGGCCAGATCTCCGCAGGTGAATTGTGGAACTTCCAGCTCTGGTACCGCGACCCCGCAGCCGGCGGTTCGCTGTACAACACCTCGAACGGGCACTCGATCCTGTTCACCCCCTGAGCGTTCGGGTCGTACCTTAGCGACCCCTCTGTTAGAACCGTCGTCCGATCTCTCGCGGGGTTGGGCGACGTTTTTTTTCACCTTGATGTCGCTGTTTCTCAACTCCGCCTACCCCGTCCTGTCCAACAATAGCATCGCGGCGCAAAACGTGCCAGGTTCACGACTTGCCGCCGTTTTCGAGCGGCCATTCGGGCCGTGGATTCAGGTGATGGGCGCACCCTTCGCCCTCGGGGCGCACTTCCCCCACCCAGTAGGCATTCCCGACTCCCTCTCTTACGCCGCTCGGCGGTAGTGTCTGAGCAAGCCACCGAGTCTCTCTCCAAAGAAGATCATGCGGTTCAAGCACTCCGGCTTGATCGAGAGCACGAAACGTTCGGCGTAGGCGTTGCAGTTAGGAGCCATGATTGGAGTGAACACAACTCGGACTCCCGAAGCCTGAAGCGTGTTCCTGAAGCGAGCCGTGAACTTGGTGTCGCGGTCGCAGATCAACACTTGGTGCGAGCGTAGGAACCCAGATGCCGAATCAGTCAATTTCCGTGCAACCTGCGCCATGAACGCTTCATTGGGATTCGTCGTGATACCCGCGATGGTCACCGCCCTAGTCTTCAAGTCGATGAATAAGAGCGCGTAGTAGGTGGTGCTTCCGTCATTGCCTGTTACAGAACGGGCGTAAGCTAGGCTCGCCCCACGGCTTGCGCTCGCATTGGACTCTGTTGGTACGCTAGGTAGCCCAATGACAAAAAGTTCAACAGCCCATCGAGCGTGCCCAAACCAAGAGTGTGTGCAGCACGGCGTCCGCGACTGGGGCAACATTGCGCTGCACGGCTTCTCCAAAGTGAAGTGGGGGAGACGCCGCCGCTACCGTTGCACCACGTGCGGCAATACCTTTGGTGCAACAACGGGAACTCCCTACAAGCGGATTCAAGGCCCCAAAACCAAGTTCGATCGGGTCGCCACTCTCAGCGTCGAAGGCGTGAGCATATCAGGCATTGCGCGCATCGAGGGGCTATCATGGAACACGGTCAGTCGTTGGCTTGAGGTTGCTGCAGAAGCTGCGCGCAACTGGAACAACGCGATGCTCAAAGGCTACGATCTAGAAGAACTCCAGCTTGACGAACTCAAAACGTTTCTCGATAGTCGGAATCATCAAACCTGGGTCTTCGCTGGCATTGAAGTCTCATCGTGCTTATGGCCAGCAACTCTGGTCGGCTCGCGATCCTACCGCAACACGAAGTCCTTTGTCAGAGACATCGCAAACGGCAGCAAGCGGAGTGGCTTCCCTTTGATCACAAGCGACGGAATGAGTTTCTACGCCAGCGCGATTGGTTTGACGTTTGGAGTTGGTTGCGTTCACGCGCAAGTCATCAAGCAGATCAAGAAGAACCGTGTTGTGAAGGTGGGAGCCAA
>JBLIOI010000105.1:0-17053 GCA_047639675.1 Planctomycetota bacterium
CCCAGTGACCCTCTTCAGCTCGAGGGCTGCAAGGGGGCGAGTAGCCCCCTTCTTTCCTGGGGGAGCCGCGCGAAGCCTGCCCCAGCAGGCTGAGGCGTAGCGCGGCGGTCCGGGGGCAAAGCCCCCGGGAGGGGGTTCTAGGGGGAGACTCACAACGTGTGGGGAACTGTGAGCGCCAGCAAAAATGCGGGAGGGCACCGCCATAAAAGTCAGTTAAGCCTTCCGCTCCATGGTGCTCAATTCCGTGTCCGGGCACATGGGTAACACTCGCTCAATTCTCCTCGTCTTCGGCAAGAGGGAGTACCAGGCCAGCCTCCCCATGCAGCACGCCAAGCCGCACTTTCCCGAGATGCATATGCCAGTCCTGTTCGCCTACCGGCTCGATCCCGACCCACTCTCCGGCCATTGCTGTGCCGACAAAAACCTGCTCGCCTTCCCACTTGACCGTCCCTTCGGGGCGGACTTTGCGCACCTCAAATAAGTCGTCATACTCAAACTCTGGCGATCGCCATGGTACCTCCCTCGTCGAGTGTTCATAGAGTTCCGAGGGAGTACGCATATCGAGAGCTTCGTGCGGCCGCTCTTCGTTGCGGCAGGTGGTGAATCGGTCAAACGCAAACTGCTGCGCACGCATTGTCGCCTTCGGTCGACTTGCAGTTTCCGCCTTCAGTGTTTCGTGGAAGCGTTCATGTTTTCCGTTCTGCTCGGGGTGGCCGGTCTGGATGAATACTGGCTGTATTCCCAGCCTAACCAGCCAAACGCCGAGTCGCGTTAGACCTCCGAGCCCACGCGATCCGAATGGTGGCCCGTTGTCGCTGAGCAATAGCTCCGGCATTCCAAACTTGTTGAACAGGCCTTCTAGCCTCTTCTTCACATCTTCGAGCTTAGGGCTTAGCAACCCGCGGCATTCCAAAGATGTACGGCTGAAGACGTCATTTACCGTCAGCGGATCACAGCGCGTACCGTCGGCTTCGACGATCGGCGGCGCTTGGTACCCTCGGCGCTTTCCTTTCCGTCTGCCTTTGGGGACCAGACCTGCACGCTTCAGGACTTGATCCACAGTGCTCCGTGCGGGCAAGGCCAGCTCCTTGTTCTCGCGCCTTAGTACGGCGATGATCTTCTTTGACCCCCACGTTGGATGGGCTTTGCGCACAAGCAGGATCGATCGCTCCATCTCTGGAGGAGTGCGATTCGGATGTGACTTGGGCGCGCGCGATTGCTCGCTCAAAGCCGCAGGACCTTCGCCCACGTAGCGCTTCATTAGCCGATAGCCGGTCTTTCGGCTAATGCCAAATTGGGCCCAGCAATGGGTCATCGATTCGTCGCCCTGCTGGACGGCGGCCACGAACTTCAAGCGTTCATTCACGGGGTCTGATTGGTGCCAAGGCATCCGAACAGAGCGACACCCTGCCGCTGGGCCACTACGAGGAAGTGTTACCCGGGTGCCCGGACAGGAGTGTTAGCTATGTACCCGGACCGGACCCACTTTCCTCCGAGTCCCGAAGTAAGGCCTGTACCCCGTCCCCTTCTTACCCACGATTGTACGCGGGTCCTTAAGCGGAGGGCTCAACCCGAGCAAAGGCTTGACCTGATCGTTCGCCCCCCCCCAGATTCGCCAGATTACAAGAGAGTGAAGTAGCCTGGTGCCTGAGAAATTCCAGGCGTTGTTCCCAGTTGAGGTTTTCATCCCCAAGGATCATGGCGCAGACATCTCGAGTGGTAGCCAAGTCGTGCCATGCGATCACGCGTGGGGAGCGCTCGTTCCCGCCGTCATAGATTTTCCATAGCGGCTCGGGATCGATGAACACCCAGCGAAGCCTACTCGACTTGAGCTCTGCAATTCGCTGCAGCAGTCGTGCGGCCTCCGCAAGCCGCAAGCCGCAAGCCAAAAAATCCCATATTTAAGATGCGCATCGGACGGCCTGAATCAACCATCACTTGCTCAAAAACATCGGGAACGAATCCACGATGCACTCGACTCGATCCGACGAAGATCGCGTCGTAGTCATCTGCATGAGTCGACAGGTACTCGAGCTTGACCTCGAAGTAATCCGTGTGATCTACGCCCCGCTCTACCTGCCGCATTGCCAGAACAGTCAGGACTAAGGCCAACATGAACGCACAGCAGTGAGTATCATTCGCCTAGCCCCGCGTTCGGGGAGTTCCTCGGTCAGAATCATCGATGCATGTGAACTGGTTTCGGAGACCCAACAAGGGGAACTGAACGCACACGGTTAATCGGCAAATAGTAAACCGAGCCTAAATCACGACACGAGCATTCCGGTGGTGCGGATTCAAGATTGGAACGGGGCGCGTCCGACCTCGACAACTGCGCGTGCAAAGGCCTCAGCGGCTGCTTCGCAGTCTGCCAGGTTGCCGGTCAGCCACGCAGCGCTGAAGTTTGTTTCGGTGGGCGGGGCGAAGTTTTTGACGAGGCGCACCTCGGCTTCTTTCAAAGCCATGTCGATGGCAATCATCGCTTCCATTGGCGGTGCGACCAGGTAAGCCATCGAATCGCCGACTTGCAGACCCGCCTCGCCAGAAAGATAGTGCCCCAAGGATGTCACCACGTGGGGAAAGAGCGTGATCTCACCGCGATCATCGCCGCTGTAGAAGCAGGCATCGTGCTCAAGGCAAGCCACCAGAGCCTGTAACCCAGCGTCGATTTCTTCGGGCCCGGAAGCGGCGATTACCCCCAAGATCTCTCCAGACAGCGGACCAGAGGCGTACTTGGCTCCGGCGTAGAACGAGCGGGCAAACACGACGTCTACCGGCGCGTGCTTTGTAGCTTCATCAAGGGCCACGTAAGTACTGTCGTCTTGATCGCAGGTCACGAGTCCGAGCGAGTGATGTCGAGAAGGATCTGCACCGTAGCTCAGCAACAATGAATCGTGCGCGTTGGGAATCGTCTTGACCGACAAGATCGTGGGCCGGATGGGTTCGAGAGTCACGACGTCACCTCCACGAGCCGCGCGCGCACTTGACCCGTGCGTGGAGCCAAGTCCGTAGAAGAGTCGTCGAGCTGCGAGAGATCCAACTCAACTCCCGAGCGCGACTGCTGGATCATTGCGCGCGCCATTCTCGCGAGGCGTGTCGCTGCATCAATAGGCGAGGTGCCGCGAACGTGAATATTGGAGATCATGTTGCGGTCGCTGTCCGTCTTACCAACTGCCGGATCGTACACCGCGTAGGCCGACAAGCCATCGCCAGTTCCAAGTCCGGGCCGCTCTCCCAAAATGATGATTGCGACTCTGGCACGCAGCAGCTCTCCAATTTCATCTTCAAGCCACACGCGTGCATAACGTGCGCACATCGGCGTCCCCACCGATAAGCCTAACTGCTGACACTCCTGGGTCAACGCACTCAACACCTTCATCCCAGAACCAACGCAGGCCAGAGCCGACAGTCCATCGGCAAGAATAGGTTGAACATCCACGCCATTCTGCGCATGCGCTTGGAGCAACAAGCGGCTCTCATCATCGAGCCTCCGCCCAAGGTCCGGGCGCAACAAGAACTCCTGATGCTCGTTGACCCGCGACTTGAGAGGTAAGAGGCGGTTCTCTTCACACCAAGTATCCGGTAGCGGCGAAGCGACTGCGCCACGCGCCACCGCCAACTCGGCCTGAAACTGCAGCACAACATCCGTGGCATAGCGCGTTCCAACGTTACCGATCCCGACCAGCGCGCTCGTATGTGCGGAAGCCTCGCGTTTGTAGCTTGACTGTTCTCGAGCGCCAGGAAAAATACGTTGCGGAGGGGGCGTCAGAAACAGCCCGGGTTCCGCGGGCGACAACGGATCATCTACACCCAGTTGACGCCTGAGTCGCTCCACCAGTTCACGAGTCGTACTCATCGGATGACCTCCGCCTTGCCAAAGTTTTCGCCCGGCTGAGCTCCATCCATAATCCCCATCTTGGAGAGCCAGGCATCAAATTCAGGCGTTGGGCGCTTGCCTAAGAGAGCTCGGACAGAGGGAACGTCGTGAAAGGAAGTGGATTGGTAATTGAGCATAATGTCGTCCCCCGCTGGCATCGACATCAAGTAGCTGCAACCCGCCGCTGCGAGAAGCACTTTCAAACTCTCAAGTTCGTCTTGGGTCATATCCGCGTGATAGGTGAAGCACGCATCGCACCCCATCGGCAGTCCAAGCAGCTTTCCCATGAAATGATCTTCGAGGCCAGCACGAGTAATTTGCGGTCCATTGGCCAGGTACTCAGGTCCGATGAAGCCAACGACCGTGTTCACCAAGAAAGGTTTGTAGCGCCGAGCGAAGCCGTAACAGCGCGCTTCCAAGGTCACTTGGTCGGCCCCATGATGGCAATCACTCGAAAGTGCCGAGCCTTGCCCTGTTTCGAAGTACATGTAGTTGGGACCCTTTGAGGAACGCTCTTCCCCCATCATCGCGTTGGCTTCGTCCATCAATCCAACAGAGATCCCGAAGGCTTGGTTGCCTGTTTCGCTTCCCGACAGACTCTGGAACATCAAGTCCATTGGGCAGCCGAGCTGGAGCGCCTGCATCTGAACTGTGACGTGCGAGAGCACGCAGTGTTGTGTCGGTATCTCGTTGCGCTCCATCAGTGCCTGCAGGGCCCGTAAGATTTCAGCCGTCGACTCCGCCGTATCCGTTGAGGGATTGACGCCGATGACCGCGTCCCCACACCCGTAAGCCAAGCCCTCACGGGTGCTGTACAGAATCCCCTGCAAGTCATCCGAGGGGTGGTTGGGTTGCAGCCGAGCGGACAGCGTTCCAGAGAGGCCCAAGGTGTTGTTAGCTCGAACCACCACTCGACACTTCGCACCGACGAGCATTAGATCCATGTTGGACATTAGCTTGCAAACGGCTGCCGCCATTTCGGGTGTCAAGCCGAGTGCAATCGAGCGAATCATGTCGCCGGTTGTTGTCACCTCTAGCAACCACTCGCGAAACTCGCTCACGCTCAGGTGCCCCACGCAAAGAAAAGCGGCCTCGTCCAAGTCTTCCTCAACCAAACGCGTGATAGCGTCCAATTCAAATGGAATGACTGGCGCCTGTCGCAACTCGCTCAGGGTTAGATTCGCCAGAACCGCCCTGGCTGCAACTCGCTCAACCTCGTCCCGAGCAGCGATTCCTGCAAGCTGATCTCCTGACTTGGTGGGGTTGGCTTTCGCCAATACCTCCTTCACGGATGCGAAGCGGTAGCTAGTTCCTCGAATTGTTGCGGCCAAGTTCAATTGAGTATCCTCCAGAGGGCGAAGGATAGGCGCAAAGGTGGTTCAGCCACAAGGATTCTGCTGGCTTCAATACTCTGGACTCCACAGCTTGCGCGGGCAAGCACATGCATCTCTGTCCGATCGCAGTACAATCTCCGCATGAGTCCCCTTTCCGTAGCCGCCTTCTACAAGTTCGCCGCCCTGCCCGACTACCAGGAGTGGCAAGAGCCCCTGCTGGACGTCTGTGCACAAAACCACGTGGAGGGCACGCTACTGCTCGCCCCCGAAGGTATCAACGGCACAATTGCTGGCCCGCTGAACGGTGTGCAGGCAGTGCTCGATTTCTTGGCTCGCGACGAGCGCTTCGCCGGATTGGAATGCAAGTGGTCGAGCGCCAGTTCACCGCCCTTCCAGCGTATGAAGGTTCGACTGAAAAAAGAGATCGTCACGATGGGCGTCGACAAGATCGACCCCAATCAGATTGTCGGAACCTACGTCGACCCCAAGGACTGGAATGAGTTATTGGAAGATCCGGATGTGGTCGTAATCGACGCGCGCAACGACTACGAGATTGGTATTGGCACATTCAAGGGCGCGCAAGATCCAGAGATCAAGAGCTTCCGCGAATTCCCTGAGTGGCTGCGGCAACGATTCAAAGCCGGCGATAATCCAAAGGTAGCCATGTTCTGCACCGGCGGAATTAGGTGCGAGAAGTCTACGGCCTTCCTCAAGCAAGAGGGTCTGCAAGAGGTCTTCCACCTGAAGGGCGGCATCTTGAAGTACCTAGAAAACGTTCCGGAGAAAGAGAGCCTCTGGGAAGGCGAATGTTTTGTCTTCGACGAACGTGTTTCGGTCATTCACGGCTTGCGTCAAGGAAGCTACGAACAATGCCGAGCCTGCGGCACGCCGATCAACGCGCACGATCGAGAGTCCTCAGACTATGCTCTCGGGGTCAGCTGCCCGACTTGCGTTCGCCAGTCCACGCCTGAACAAAAGGCCAGCTTCCAGGAACGCGCCAAGCAGGTCGCCTTGGCGCAGTCCCGCGGAAAGTCACACCTAAAAGCAAGCAGACTCCCCAGCATGAAGGGTGGCAAGAACTAGTGCGAGACACCCCGCCGGTTCTCTATAGCTTCAGGCGCTGCCCCTACGCTATGAGGGCGCGCCTCGCACTCTGCGTCAGTAAGATCGCCGTCACTCATCGTGAAGTGGACCTCAAGAATCGCCCCGAAGAGCTCTACGCGATTTCACCCAAGGGAACCGTCCCTGTCCTCGATTTCGGATCAACGACGCCGATCGAAGAAAGCCTCGAAATCATGCTTTGGTGCCTAGGAACAAGCGATCCTGCTGATTGGTTGCAACCTACGGATGGATCGATCGAGGAGGTAAAAGACTACATCTGGCGCTGGGACGATGAGTTCAAGCCGCAACTTGATCGCTACAAGTATCCGAATCGCTTCGATGATGCGGACCCAATCGTCCACCGGGAATTAGCCTCCCGGTACTTGATCAAGCTCAATCAGCGCTTGGTTTCGAACCCCTTCTTATTCGGTGGCAAGCCCGGTCTAGCCGACATGGCGATCCTGCCCTTCGTGCGCCAATTCGCCTTCACCGATCGAGCTTGGTTCGACGCAGAGCCTTGGCCCAAACTCCGCGAGTGGCTGGATCAGTTCACTGCCTCTCCACTTTTTGCCAAGATCATGATCAAGCGCGAGACTTGGCTACCCGACGCGCCGCCGCTCTTCATCGACTGGGTATAGCCCGCGAATGAAGGGGGGCCAGACCCCCTGGGAGAGGAGCCCGGCCCGGGAGGAAATAGGTCAAGCACGCGCCGATATCGGCACGTTGAATTCAGGCTGCCCTTCGCAACTCCGAACGTTCAGATACAACCGCAACGTTCTGATTCTCGATGAACGCCCATCCCCGTTGAGTGTTGGAATGGAAGTACAGGAGTAGGCACAAGTGTTGGATTCCATCTGTGCTTTTGACGGTGAAGTCGACGAAGTAATAGAGCTCTCCGGCTTTGACTCCCTCGCGGTAGAGCTCGCTCAGATTTTCCAACAGGCCTCTCGAGAAGAACTCCTCGAAGAAGTTCGTCCCTTCCATAGTCGCGCCACCCGGTGTCTTCAGATACTCGCCGAACAACATGTGTTGTTGGACCTTGCCGTTCGTATCGAGTTGAACAGCGCCTAGGGGCATCTGGCATGTTCGCTGCGCGCCGGTCTTGGAGGCAGCGGCGATCTCAGTCGCTTCGAGATTGGGTTGGGAGATGAGGGGAGAAGTCATAGCTGTGGTTTTGATGGATTCGCGCCTGGCAAGCGCTCTTGGAGCACAAACGTTCTCGGCGAAAGCTTGGGACGCTTTAGCTCCTCTCGTTCCAAATACGACTTTCTAAGAAAAGTCTCCTTCCCCGGCTCATAACAGCCCTTCCAAGACAGGAAACCTCCCCTAGCGACTCACATAGACTCCACCGTTCTGCTCAGCCAAACTCCGCAGAAGGTAAGCATCCTGCGCCCCAGAGAGTCCGATGGTGTGAATCACAATGCCCGCAGAAGCGTTCATATCTCGCACAAATCCGAGCAACTCATCTGAGTCGGTCGTGAGTCCGATCGAAGCACGGCCATCCGATAAGAAGTAGATCGTATCGATGTCAGGTTCCGCCCATCGGTCACCAGGATCCGCGCCGGCCATCTCAAGTGCGAGTTTCAACGCCCCGTAGATGTTAGTTCCGCCAACAGCCTCCAAGCGTGAAAACAAGTCGAGAGCCTCGGCACGATTTTCTTCTGATAGCTCCGCCAAGTCGTCGCGCCAACTCCAAACATCGCTCGCATAGAAGATGACGTTGAAGAGCCCATCTTCGTCCAAGGCTGAGCCGGCCACGGCTTTCTTGAGCGCAAAGCGCGCTTCATCCAACCGCGAACGTTCGCCATCACGCGGCATATCAGGAGTCTTGCCGCGCGTATCCTCGGGGTTGTTGCGGGGGATCATCGAGAAGTTCATCGAGCCCGAGAGATCGACGACGTACAGCACGCGCGTGCTTTCGGTGCTGATCCCGAAGAACGTAGAGCCACGGCGATCCTTGGCCAAGTCGTCGAGGGTTTGATTGACTTCGTCCAGCGGCGGCACGACAAAGCCCTCCCCATTCTCCTTCCACCATCGTTCCCACAGCACCTGATTGCCATGGAAGTTCAATCCAGTGAGTGAAAGTAGCCCACGCCCCAAGTCGTCGAGCATTCTCCCCTCTTCTTCTTCAAGGCGAGTAATGAACACGGGTATCGCTTCCTTGGATCGCAATTCGGACAGCGCGGATACCGCTCCGCTACGCACGAACCAACTTTCATCCACGAGTAGAGTCGTCAGCAACAACTCGCTGAACCGCTCCTGAAGTTCGGGGTTCGTGCCATTTGAGCACGAGAGGATCAGAGCCTCAACCAACGATTCGCGTACGAGAGGTTCCTTGTCCGAGACGAGAAGTGCCATCAAAGCGTCGCCCGCCTCAGCACGTTGGGACGCGCCAACCATGAGTAAACTGTACCTGCGAGCCCCATCCTTGCCCTTCTTCTGGGCACGCATGAGCGCTTGGATGGAACGCTCCGCCTCTTCTCTGGATTCCCGCGACAGAGCCAATCCACCTGCATTCACCGCTGATTCACACAGTCGGCCGAGCGCTGAAATTTGCTTTTGCAACCCCGCCGCTTCAGCCTTGGCACGCTGATACTGCTGCTCCATTGACGAGCGGCCATTCGTTCGCACGGCTTCTTCTTGCATACGCCGCTCAAGCTTTTGCACGTTCGTCATCAGCTTGGGTAGGGCTCCGCGCAATGCAGAGCGCTCCTTGACGAAACCTGAGATAGCCTTCTGCATTTCGACTGCAGTGCCCCCCTCGCCCATGCAGCCCAGAGCCTCGATGTTGATCTTCCGCCTAACGTCACCCTCGGGCTCGCCAACGCCTTTCCAAAGTTGCTTGAGGACCTTCTTTCTCGTCCCCGAAGGAGCCGCCGCACTAAACTCCGCCACACGTACTCGCAGGTGTTCGTACCAGGGGCCCAACTCTTCAGCGCGCCTCGACCTGCTAGCTAGCTTGCTCTCTAAATCCCCCAAGCGTTGTCGTTGCGACTCCAAAGATCCCTTGATGGAAGGATCCTGCTTCTCTCTCCGCTCTAGATCCGCAATGAGTTCCTCATTGCGGGCGAACTCGTAGCGGAGCTTCAACGCTGCAGCCTTCGCCTTGCGTAACTCCACTGCAATCGCACCCATCTCCTCTGCGACTGGACCAAGCAACTTCCAGTCACCCAAGGCGATCAGTTGCTCCAACGCATCGACACGCTTGGCTTGGAGTCCGACCCGCGAGAGTTTCTTGAAGTTGCGCAGGGCCGTTTCGGAATCGGCTCCGCCAATGGCAAGGACTTCGTTGGGCACAGGCTTCGCAGCCTTAGCCGTAATGGTCAACGCGGGACTGCCCGCGGTGAGAAGGATAGCGAGGGTATAGGTAATCAACGGAAGGGAGAGCTGCATACGCTTGGACTGGGCCGGACGAATATCGCGGAGAGAATAGAAGGATACTCCAAAGAGCGGATGGACGTTCAATACCAAGCTCGGCCGGGAGGTCATAGCTCCTTTAGTCGCCTGCGTCTTTAGCAAAGTGCAACGCATCGACCCTTGCCTCAATCCGCTGGACCGCCGCAAGGATCGCGTCCTCTTCGGGATCGTCCATCAGCGAAGCCATGAAGCCTGCGACAAAACCAAAGACACCGATGCCGCTCAAGACAAGGACACTGGCAACAACTCGCCCAGCGCCTGTCACCGGCGTGAAGTCACCATAGCCCACGGTGCTGATCGTGATGATCGACCACCACAGTGCATCATCCAGGTCGCTGACGGTCTCCGGCTCGACGACCATCAATCCGAGGGCCCCGGCGAATACAGTCGCCCCGACGACACCGATGACGCGGAGAAGTTTTACGCCCTTGCCTCGAAAGCGTCTCGCTCGTAACAGAAGGCGAATCACTCGCAGGATGCGGATCGCCCTAGCAATCCGCATCCCCTGGAATAGGTACCCAAATGGAATCGCGGTGAATAGATCAATGCCCTTCTCCCACGAACGAAGGTAGCTTTTTCGATCGCTACTCAAAGCCAGCCCCCAAGCCTATTCCAGAGCAAAGCTCCCGCAGAACCAGAGATAGAGACTTGAGTACTCATCCAAATTCTCAGCGACGGAGTGGTGGTTAATCTCAAGCACCACGACCGTGAACATTGGGATCAACAACAAGTTGTTGATGAACGTCAAGTGTCCATAGAGGCGTTCCTGAATGGCAGCTGCCTCGCTCTTGCGGATTTCACTCATTGTCTTCTCATCTGCCTCTGCTCATGGAGCACTTAACTCTAGCTTCGCCTCAAAGGTCCCACGCCAATCCGATTTGATAGCCACCAGTTCGAGGAGCGTTGCAGCGCTTGGTTGGAGCTTCCCTTTGTAGACGGCCTTGCCGTTCCAGATGACGGTGACTTCGGAACTCAAGTCCAGCATCTCACTTGCCAAGCAAAGAGTGATGCGCTCAACTCCTTCGGAGTAGAGCTGGATTTCTTGCCCGACTATCCGCCCGTCAATCCCGCCCATTGCGGGACGCTTCTTTTTGGCTTGGCCTTCATCTTCGCGTTCTAGCTCGTTGACGCGCAACCAATAAGCCCAACCACCCTCGTCAAGGTTCGCGACAGCCTTGGACACCTCCTTCGGATAGGGATCGCGCTTATGCTTGCTAAGGAATTCCAGCCCGTCTTCTATCTTCCCGAAGACCGCCACGTCGTGTCCAGCGCCTTGAATCTCCGCATACTCGACAGTTGCCCCAACCTGCGCCAAGCGACGCACAATGTTGCGTGGTTGTTCCACCGGGCAAATTTTATCGACGCTGCCGTGCGCAACGTAAATGGCTAAGTTGCGAAGGTTCTCAAGCGTCGGTTCGACCTGCCATGTCACTGCTCCAGCCGGGGCTAAACCCGCAAATCTGCCCGGGCGTGCCGCAGCTAAGTACCAAGACCAAAAGCCCGTTTGTGAAATCCCGGCGACACGAATCTCCGACAAATCCACGTGAAAACGACTGAGCAAGTCGCGAAAGAAGTCATCGAAGACAGCGACGACTTCATCCTCCGGTTTGTCCTCGAATATCCCGCCCCCTCCGATCTGCTCGATGATCTCTGTGCGTACTACAATCCAATCTTTGCCGCCGGATCTATCTGCCATACCGCGGTAGAAGTCGAGCATGCCCGCTTTGATGGAGGTTTTATCATCCGAAGCGCTGCCATGGCCAGGATCGAGCAACAGTGGCCAAGACTTCTTCGGATCGTACTTACGCGGCAAGTTCACGGCGTAACGGTAGACATGCCCATCGACGGTAAAGGAGTAGCCAGAAATCGTGTCACCGAACTCCTCAAACTCCTCAGTCTTTCCGTCTATCGTTCGCGGCTTGGTCGAGGCTCTGGAGTAGATAGGCCCCTTGCGAGAGGCCGTGATCAAATCATCGATTGAAAAGGCGTCGAACTTTGCTGCAGCGTCTGGGTGCTCCTTTGCATTCGGCGTCGCGAGCGCAGCCGTCATCAGCTCGCGCCACGCGAGTTCGTCTGCGGCTCCAAGCTTGGAATCGCCGGGCGCAAGCGCCAAAATCGTTGAGATCACGAAGCCCGCGAACATCACTTGCCCTCCAAGACAAACTCGTCGAACCAGGCCTTGCCCTCTCCGCTCATGTAGGCGAGAACAGCTAACTCTTCAGTGCCTCGAGGCAGTTCCATTTTGATTCTTCCGGGCTCTAGCTCTTTGCCCCTGGCCTCGACCATAGCCATCTGCGATCCGAGCAACGCGCCGTCCGCACTCAAGGCATGAATCGCAACGGTCGCCTGCGCCGTCTCTTCTGAGCGCGCAACATAGGACAAGGTCACGCGCTTGTTGTAGCGCGTACAGGCAGTGCGTGCCTCTTGCCCCCGACAGGAAAAAGCCTCTGACTCTCTCGTTCGAGGCGCAGACTTCCCTTGCCTACACGCTGATCTACCTTCCCCACAACAGAAGCACGCTTCAAGTCGAAGGGCTGCCAATCATCGAGGCCGTGGTCAAAGCTCCCATTCAGTACCTCGAATTTTGCCTTCTTCGCTTTCTTCTTCGGTCCCGCCCACTTCAGGCTCACTTCATCGATCCACACAACGCCCTCTTCACGAAACCAGAAATTCACGCCGACGGTTTTCGTTCCGGCCGGAACATCTGCCGTGCCCGAGACCTTCTTCCACTTATTCTTGGTCGGGCCCTCCGTCGCAATCTCAGTGTTGGAAAGCGCCGAGCTCTGCGCATCGCTAAGCAGCAAAGTCACGCGCACATTCCCAGGCTTGTCCACGCGTAGGTACGCCTCAAACTCAACCGTCCCGCCATTGTCGGGGAGATCAACAAACTGCTTCAAGAAGTCAGGCCGCGATCCATCTCCGCGCTCGATTCGTAAGCTTAGCTTGCCGTTCTTCTTGACCTTCTTGTCGATCTCGAACTGACAAGTCTTGCTCAGATCTAGGGCCCTCCAGCCGTCGAGCTTCGACTCGAAGCCACCGTTCTCGAACAGCTCGGTATCGGACAGGCCAATTCCTGACCGTCCAGTTTCTGACGGTCCAGTGAATGCTGCCAAACAAAGTGTGATGCCAAGCGTTAGACCGGCGAGTCTCCGTTGATTCTTATGACTCATGGCAATGACGATACAAAACCTGGGCAATGGTCGGTACCGAGCGCGGTACCCCGAGAGGCACAGTATCTGCTACCGTTGGCGTCATGGCCCCTCGAGTTCAACTGATTCGCGCAATCTTGCGCCTTATCCTTCTGGCAGCTCTCGTCAGCGCGCCCATTTTCTTGGTCGCTGAACAGTTTGACGGCAAGCACGTCCTGCTGGTGCTTAGCTCCAATGGAGTTTGTGCACTCCTGTGTTGGGTGCTGCTCTGGAAAGTCAAGCAAGGCCAAGTGGAGATGAGTGCCAGGATTTTGGTCTATGGCCTGCTGCTTTTGATCGGTTGGCTGGCAACGACGAATGGTGAAGGTGTGCACGTTAACGTCGTCAACTTCCTGCTCGTGACTGTACTAGCGAGCGTACTTCTCGGACGCCAAGCCCTCTTCCGAGTCAGTCTGCTGTCTTCGCTGACAATGATCTGGATTGCCTGCCAGCAGACGGTCGCCAAAGAGGGCGAAGGGTTAGCTGAAGCGCGCCTTGAATCCATTGTGCAATTCTTCCCCACCTACCTCGTGATCGTTGCCGTTCTTTGGTTGAGCGCCGAAAATGAACATTCAACGTAAGGTCGTCGGCTAGGGATTGTGCACAACCGAGAGGTCTGCTAGATTTCCGTCATGAAACTGTATCGCCCGCTTTCCCTGCTCCTGATCGTCCTCTTGGGCGTGGGGCTGGCTTTTGGGGGTGCGATTCACTCATCGCTTCACGGCGCTGACGATGGAAATCTGCACGGAGATGCAGACTGTACAGTTTGCCACTTGAGCCTCTCGGAGCTCTTCGAACACCGCCCCACGGTGAGTGGGCCACTGGCTCTCGCACTAGGTCAGCCGGCGGTCAGCAAAGAATGGGCAAGCACGCGCCACGTTCAGGTTGGCGCGCCACGCGGCCCCCCGATCTAGAGAAGCAACTCTTGTCATCGCCTTGGGGCGGAGCCCCATCGTGTTGTCAGCACTCAGGTCTACCAGTCTAGCCGGAAAGCTAGGATCTAGGTCTACCAGTCTATGTCTAGCTGGGAAGCTGGGATCTATGAGTGTCTGCGAATTGCATGGAGTTGCTATTCCCTTCGGTACCCATTCGTTCACCAATCTTCGAGGAAGCTCATGTCCACACTCAACCATTCCGGCGCAATACAAACGCGCCGTGCCCTTTCCGTTCTTCTACTAGTCCTGCCCTTCTCTAACGCCAGCGCACAACGCGGTGGCTTCAGTTCGCCCGGTAGCCTCAGGAACACTGACTTCAGCCAAACAACACGATTCGACAACGCATTCAATCCTGCGATTAGTTTGATGCTCGACCTCATAGGCGATTACCGCTCCTACAGCGGTGACACTAAAGATGGCGCCGATCTCAGCTTGCGCCGACTGGATTTACTTATCGCGGATTGGGTAGATCCAAGCACACTCCTCTGGACAACCATCGCCTACGAAGGAGATGAAATCGTGGTCGATGAAGCTGCCTTGGAGTACATCGAACTCCCCGGCAATCAAAGCCTCCGGGCAGGCCGCTTCTTCATCGACTTCGGCAAGCAGATGCAGGCGCACGTGGAGGAGCTACGTACAATTGATCGTCCACTGGTCCTTCGCTCCTATCTTGGTGAAGAACTCGCAGGCGACGGAGTTCAGTGGGACAATTGGACTAGCTTCGGCGAAGCAACCCTCCTGCGCTACTCAGCAGGCGCCTACATGAACCTGTCAGGAGGCGGTCACGGGCATGACGATGAAGAAGACAGCGGGCCGGAATTGCACGTCTCCGATCGGCACGCAGGAGAAGACCTCGGTTTTGCTGGCCGACTTACGGCGATGACCGAGACGGGAAGCAACGGAATCCTCCAATTCGGTACGTCCATACGCCTGTCCAGCGATTTCGCCTTCGAAGATGACACAAGCGGTGTGGAAGTCTCCGGGATGCGCAACGTGGTCTACGGCCTCGACTTGACCTATGGAGAGATAGCCGACGACGGAATCCATCAATGGAGTTCGGGCGCGGAGATCCTGCTTAATGACGGGGACCTCAGTGCAGAGCTGAACGATGGCGGGACGCCGGGTAACCCCGCTGATGACTCCATCGATGTTCACAACGGAAGTGCACTCGGCGGCTTCGTCTATTTCGATCGTCAATGGTCTCAAGCAGAGAGCGCAGGCGGACAATTCTCATGGATCCAAGAACCGGAGCCTGGCAAACCTCGAGAAGAACAATATGACCTGTACTACACACGCCATCTCTCCGAGTTCCTTCGCATACGATTCGGGATCGGATATGTGAATTCAACAGACGAGCCCGACTCGGCATACGCCGCCATTCAATTCACAGGATTCATCGGCGCCCACGGACACGGGCTCAACTGGTAACCAAAGAAGGAACACACAATGATAAATTTCAATATAACGAAACTCTGGATGTCCAGCTTGATTGGACTCAGCCTCTTCTTTGGTTCTGCGCTTGGAAACCCGGCGGATGAGCTCCGAGTCGTAGCAACCATTCCTGACCTCGCCAATCTTGCCGAAGAGATTGGTGGAGAGCTTGTAACCGTGCGTAGCCTCTCAAGAGGATCGGAGAACTTGCACTCTATCCCTGTGCGGCCGAGCATGCTGATCGCTCTTAGCAAGGCCGACTTGTTCTTACAGATGGGCCTCTCAATGGAAGCTGCATGGCTTCCAGACTTGATGATCAGGGCCAAAAACGAGCAGGTCCGACCGGGGGCCACTGGCTTTCAAAACTGCTCTGCAGGTTGGCAAGCGATTCAAGTACCGAAGCAACTGTCGCGCCGTCAGGGGGACATCCACCGCGAGGGCAACCCGCACTTCAACTTGGACCCGATGGGTGGCGCCCACCTCGCCAAGGCTGTGCATCAAGCGCTGGTTCGCGTCGATCCCAAACACGAAGAAAATTACGACGCGGGGCTCGAACGTTGGATGAAACGGCTGGAGTCAAAGCGCAAGCAATGGGACGCCATCGCCAAGAAAGTCAAGGGCGGCAAGATTGCGGTCTACCACACCGAGTACGCCTACCTCGCCGCGCGCTTGGGGCTCGAAGTTGTCGTCTCTATCGAACCCAAGCCCGGCATCCCGCCGGGCCCCACAGATGTCGCCCGGGTCGTTGGCGCCATGAAGGAACACGAGGTGAACGTCATCCTGACAGCAAGCTGGTCCAACAACCGTCAAGTGGCTGACATTGCTCGGCGAACGGGAGCAACGATCGTCGAGCTACCCAATCAAGTCAAGGGTGCTGACTGGGCGACCGGTTGGATCGAGTTGATGGACGGAGTGCACGAACGTCTCGCCAAGGCCTTCCAGATCGAGTGATTCGAATGAACACGTCGTCCTCCACTGACTTGCTGCAAGTTCAAGACGCGAGTTTTGGCTATGGGCGCAGCACCATCCTGAAAGGAGTAAGCCTGCGTGTCGCACCAGGTGATCTCCTCGGTATCGTTGGAGGCAATGGCTCCGGAAAGACAACTCTCTTCCGGGGCCTGCTCGGCTTGATCGAGCCCTTGGAGGGTCAAGTCCTCAGGCCGCCGCTTTCGATTGGCTACGTCCCTCAACGAGAAGAACTCGATCCCCTGTATCCGCTCACCGTTCGTGAGTTGCTTCTGATGGCAAGCTTCCCCAACTTAGCCGGAGCAAGAGCCTGGTGGCGCGCCCCCGATCGAGGCGCTCAGGAACGCGCGCAAGAATGCTTGGATTCGGTGGGCCTGAAGGAAGTCTACCTGCACGCCTTCGCTTCGCTCTCCGGTGGTCAACGCCAACGGGTCTTGCTAGCTCGCGCATTGATGAATCGCCCAGCACTACTTGTATTGGATGAACCAACTTCCGGCGTTGACCGCGATGCTTCCGCCCAAATTCTGAGCCGACTCCAGAGTTTCCACGAGGAGGAAGGCGGCGCTGTTCTGATGGTTGCCCACCAGCTAGACCAGCTACGATCGATAGCCAAGGAATTGCTTCTGGTGCACGACGGCCAAGTGACGCGCGGCGCGACGGAAGAGCTAGCCCCCAAGCTACTCCAGCAATCGAGCCACCCCGCGCCTACGTCATCCCCTGAACTCGGAGGCAGTTCTAAATGGAAGGCCTAACCACATCCGATTTGATCGAGTTCTTCGGTCTTGCCATCGCAGCGACTTTGATTGC
>JBLIOI010000106.1:0-16554 GCA_047639675.1 Planctomycetota bacterium
GCGGAGTAGACCCGAAAGCGAGTGATCTATCCATGGGCAGGTTGAAGCGGATGTAACAGTCCGTGGAGGACCGAACGGGTATAGGTTGAAAACTGTTCCGATGACCTGTGGATAGGAGTGAAAGGCTAATCAAACTCGCAGATAGCTGGTTCTCCCCGAAATAGCTTTTGGGCTAGCCTCAAGTAATATCTGATGGGGGTAGAGATACTGATAGGGATAGGGGCCCCACGGGGTACCCTACCCTGCCAAACTCCGAATACCATCAGACGTATCTTGGGAGTCAGACTATGGGCGATAAGGTCCATGGTCGAGAGGGAAACAACCCAGACCGCCAGTTAAGGTCCCGAAAATACACTAAGTGCAGAAAAGGTAGTAGATTCTCTAGGACAGCCAGGATGTTGGCTTAGAAGCAGCCATCATTTAAAGAGTGCGTAATAGCTCACTGGTCGAGAGAGTCCGCGCCGAAAATGAACGGGGCTCAAGTGTATTACCGAAACTGCGGCTTATGTAGAATCGTTGATTCTATATAGGGGTAGGGGAGCGTTCTAATCGAGTGAAGGGTGACGGTAACGACGCCTGGACGATGTAGAAGTGATTATGCCGGAATGAGTAGCGATAAAACAGGTGAGAATCCTGTTCGCCGCAAACCCAAGGTTTCCTGGGCACGGTAAATCCGCCCAGGGTTAGTCGGACCCTAAGACGAGGTCGAAAGGCGTAGTCGATGGACGACAGGTTAATATTCCTGTACCACCAATAATGCGTTATCACCAATGGGGGGACGCGGAAGGAAACGTGATCGCACTGTTAGATTAGTGCGTGCAAGCTCGAGGATGGCCTGTAGGAAAATCCGCAGGCGTAATTCCAGAAGTAATGCCGAGCCCGCAGGGCGAAGTCATCAGACTGACCGCCTAGAAAAGCCTCTAGGGAGTAATATTGGTGTCCGTACCAAAACTGACACAGGTGGGTGGGGTGAATATCCTAAGGCGCTCGAGAGAACTGCTGTTAAGGAACTCGGCAAATTAGACCCGTAACTTCGGGATAAGGGTCGCCCCCCAGAGTGTAGGACTTTACGTCCGAAGCTTTAGGGGGCCGCAGAGAAATGGTGCAAACGACTGTTTACTAAAAACACAGGTCTGTGCTAAGTCTTAAAGACGCAGTATACAGACTGACGCCTGCCCAATGCTGGAAGGTTAAGAGGAGGGGTTAGCGTAAGCGAAGCTCTGAATTGAAGCCCCAGTGAATGGCGGCCGTAACTATGACGGTCCTAAGGTAGCGAAGTTCCTTGTCGGGTAAGTTCCGACCCGCACGAAAGGCGTAACGATTTGCACACTGTCTCAACAGCAGGCTCGGCGAAATTGAAGTCGTGGTGAAGATACCACGTTCCCGCATCAAGACGGAAAGACCCCGTGAACCTTTACTATAGCCTGATATTGAGGCTAGACATGTAGTGCGTAGGATAGGTGGGAGGCGTTGAAACTGGCATCTCGGTGTTGGTGGAGCCATTGGTGAAATACCACTCTCTGCATGTTTGGTCCCTAACTCGACGACGTGAATCCGTGTCGAGGACAGTGTCTGGTGGGTAGTTTGGCTGGGGCGGTCTCCTCCTAAAGAGTAACGGAGGAGCGCGATGTTTAACTCAGGTCGGTTAGCAATCGACCGTAGAGCGTAAGGGTATAAGTTAGACTGACTGCGAGAGATATAGCTCGAGCAGGTACGAAAGTAGGTCCTAGTGATCCGGCGGATTCCGAGTGGAAGGGCCGTCGCTCATCAGATAAAAGGTACTCCGGGGATAACAGGCTGATCTCCCCCAAGAGTTCATATCGACGGGGAGGTTTGGCACCTCGATGTCGGCTCATCGCATCCTGGGGCTGTAGGAGGTCCCAAGGGTTTGGCTGTTCGCCAATTAAAGCGGTACGTGAGCTGGGTTTAGACCGTCGTGAGACAGGTCGGTCCCTATCTGGTGTGGGTGTAGGATGATTGAGGAGGTATTCCCCTAGTACGAGAGGATTGGGGAGTACGACCCGCTGGTGCACCAGTTATCACGCTAGTGGTATAGCTGGGTAGCTACGGTCGGAACGGATAAGCGCTGAATGCATCTAAGTGCGAAGCCTTCTTCAAAACGAATCATCCCTACCAGTCCCCTGGGAGACTACCAGGTTGATAGGCTAGCGGTGTAAGCACAGTAATGTGTTCAGCCTACTAGTACTAATCGGACGATCGGCTTAACCACCTTTCTCCATGGCTGCCTCCCTAGATTAGGGCAGGCAGACAAGGGAAAAGGTAGCCTTGAAGGCTGCTTGCTCCATAACTTTCTGAACTACTACGCCTATTTACAGGCGAGTGCTACGCCACTGCCGCTCCTTCATGGATCGGCCGGCGCACTCCACGAATTCCTGGTGACTATAGAAGTCTGGCCATACCCGTTCCCATCCCGAACACGGTCGTCAAGCAGACTTCGCCGATGATAGTGCATAAGTGCGAAAGTAGGTTATTGCCGGGTTTTTCTAGCACCCTCGGGTTTTTCCCGAGGGTGCTTTTTTTTAACTACAGTATTTGGATGGCCCTGAGTGCTCTGCAATCCGATCCTGAACTTCAGATCAGCGCTGGGTAGAATCCAATGTCCGCAGTAGTCCTCATGCAGCCGAGAACGTAGGCTTGGCCATCGGGCATTATGCGGAGTTCGCATGGTCACCAGGCATGGACTCGAGCTTGCAGCTCGATCGTAGAAGCTAGATATGAGCATCACGCAAGCTGGAGCGGTAATCTTTGACCGTTGCTATTCGAGGCAGGCAGGACTTTGCGCTGACTTGAAGGTTGCGCGGGGTACCGCACGATGATGATCATTCCAGATCTAATGCCCCTTGCCTTAATGGACTTGGGATCTGAGCTTTTGGCTCTTATTCCGCTTGTTCACCTAGCGGGGTTCTTCTGTGCCTATCGTGCTATTATGCACACGCGCACTCCGCAGGGTGCGATCGCTTGGTCGGTCTCTTTGGTGGTCTTTCCCTACTTGTCCGTGCCGTTCTATGTGATTTTCGGCCGGCGTAAGTTCCATGGGTATGTGAATGCACGGCGGGCGGGGGACTTGGAGATCAATCATATTGGCGGGAACCTGCGTCAGCACCTTTTGGAGTTGAGCTCTGACGAACAGGAAGACTCGGGTGTGATGCGATCAGCCAGCGTGCTGGCTAAGATGCCCTTCACTTGCGGGAATAGTGCTGAGTTGCTGATCGATGGTGATGCGATTTTTGATTCCATCATTGGCGGGATGGAAGAGGCTAAGCACTACATACTCGTGCAGTTCTACATTGTGCGTGACGATCAGTTGGGCCGCCGGTTCAAGGACTGTCTAATCGCCAAGTCGAGAGCTGGCGTGCGGGTGAACTTCCTCTATGACGAGATCGGTTGCTACGGACTCTCTGGTTCGTATCTCGATAGTCTGACTGCGGCGGGCGTACACGTGCATCCTTTCCTTTCGACGCGCGGGCCAAACAACCGCTTTCAAATCAACTTTCGCAACCACCGCAAGATCGTGGTGGTTGATGGTGATGTGGCTTGGGTCGGTGGCTCTAATGTCGGGGATGAGTACATGGGCCTCGATCCGAAGATTGGGCCTTGGAGGGACACTCAATGCCGAATGGAAGGCCCGGTGGTGAAGAGCGTGCAGCTTGCATTTTTGGAAGACTGGTACTTTGCAACCTGCGGCATGCCCGATCTCGATTGGTTGCCAAAGCGATCCGCTAAAGGCGAGATGGACGTGCTGGCGCTACCGAGCGGGCCCGCAGATTCCCAAGAGACGGCGGGTTTGTTTTTCGTTTCCGCGATCAATGCCGCCGTGGATCGTGTCTGGATCGCGTCTCCATACTTCGTACCCGATGACCGAGTTGTGGGGGCGCTTCAACTTGCGGCGCTACGAGGTGTCGATGTGCGGATCCTATTGCCCGCCAAACCAGATCAGATTTTGGTCTACCTCTCTTCTTTTTCGTACCTCGACGAGTTGTGCGACCTGGGTGTTCGGTTCTATCAATACACTCCTGGCTTTCTCCACGAGAAGACCATGTTGGTCGATGACTGCACGAGCGTTGTCGGTACCGCTAACTTGGATAACCGTTCCTTCCGACTGAACTTCGAGATCTCTATGGTGTTTGTCGACCGCGACTTTGCCAGGCAGATGGAGGATATGTTCGAAGCGGACTTTGCGCGTTCAAAGCCGTTGGACAAGGATGTTCTGGACAAGCGATCAAACTGGTTCCGTTTTCTCACTAAGCTTTCACGGCTTTTAGCGCCAATTCAATAAGGCACGTAGCGGTTCTTCGCAAGCACATTTAGCTCGAATGTGGACGAGACTGACGGCCACTATTCTCTTTACGCAGACCCCTGCGCTTAGCCAGATAGTGCAGGTTGCTGCGCTGGATGGGCCTCATTGGCGAGAGGGTGGGCGGCCTAGGAATCCTTGATGGTTGTGAAGGACCCTCTTCATTCCGCGATTTTACTGAGTGAATTCATAGGGGCGGACGAGCCGCACAGCACTTTCGTCTGCCGCCAAGGGCGATTGTAGCGGGGCCTTCATCAGAACGCGGAACTTGCGCCCCGGGTGGACCAACTCCAACCAAGCTTGGACGGAGTAGTCATCTATAATCGCCGCACCGCGGATCGCAGGTCCCGTTTGTGCAGCGGGGAATGAAATCGGAATGGGTGGAGCAGTGATTGGTTGACCAGGAAGGTTTTTTGCCACGCGCGTGTCGAGCTTCTCAAAAAATTCATCGCTGGCGGCCGTGGCAGCCGTCCACTCGGGATAGGAGTGAATGAGCGGCGAGTAGCGCACCTGGCAGAAGCAGAACGCGATCAACGCAAGTGCAGTGATCCCTGCGACAAGCACGGGGGCGCGCCGCTCTCGCTTGCGGAATGCGGTGACTACGGAATCCACTCCGGTACCGACGAAGAGCGCCAAGCCAATAACAGGCAGGAAGAGGTACCACTGTTCAATAGAGCGGGAAGCGCCATAGACTAGGCCCACGACGGCGATCCAAGCTGCCGGTACGATCAGTGCCTTGCGGCTACAGAGTAGAACGCTGAGTACGGAGACGACTGCTAGAGACGAAAGGAATGGAACCGTTGAGGCCATGTTCTGAGGCGAGAACAGACGCTGAATTAAGAGGCCGGAGAGCTCCAGCGAGGAGGGACCAACGTAGCCTTCAGGCAAGGGGATCGGTCCACCCATTCCGTCAAGCACGACCCAGCGCATGGCGAATAGGACTCCGATGAGAAGTGCATGAACAGCGCCGGCCCGCAAGGCCTGAATCCCGCGCTCTCTTACGGAGCTCGCGTGCGAATGGAGGAACACTGCGAGGACGCTAATCACGGGGAGTACAAAGCCCGTTTCCTTCGACGCCGCTGCGCAGAGCATCCAGAGGGCCGGTACAACTGGAAAACGTCGTGCCATAGACTTCTCACCTAACTGGCTGGCGAGTGACAAGCACGCGAACAATCCGCACAACATTTCCGGGCGCCGAGCTGGCACAGGGATTACTTCAAAACTCGCGTCGTGCAGAAAGAAAAAGAGCGTCGTAGCGAGGACACCGGCGCTTCGCCACCCGCCTAGTAGCCGCGACGATAGCCAGGCGACGGCCAGACCTGTAGCACCGAACAGCAGAGCCCCGGTCAGTTGATAGCCGAAGGGATTTAAACCCCAGAGCGCGTAGTCGAGAGCAAAACTGAGATTGGTCAGGGGTCGGAAGTAATGACCGGCGTAGCGGCCGTCCATCAGCTCTTCAGTGAATGTTCCGGTGAAGTCAGACCAACTCTCGATCCGTGCGCTCAGAATCAACGGATAGCTATCGAACCCCATCAAACCGATGGCTTTGGTCTTGAAGAGCACCAGGCTTACCACTGCCACTGTCACAAGAGCGACGAGTGCACCAACCTTGTGAATCGATGGCTTGTCTTTCGCGGTGAGCATGGGGACGTCAGGCATGGAAGGGGCGAGATCTCGGACAGCTAGGGACGTGAGGTCTCCGCAGCATAATCTGGGCAAGCCTGACAAGGAAGATGCTGTGACGGGTCGCTCACACTAGTTTGAGCTCCGCCGGCTCGAACTGTGCGCAGTTGGCCATTGGATCGAGCACTTGCAAGAGCGGATCGTGCACAGCTAGCTCTCGTTAGTCAGCTTCTCGAGCAAGGCTTCGAGATTGCGCTTTTGCGGTAGTTGGCTGCAACGCAAACCAAGGCCGACCACTGCGTAGCCCAGCGCGAAGCTGCCTGCTACGAAGGCGACCTTCAGAAAGGACGGCGCATTTTCTTTCTGGAAGGAGTCGAGCACGATGACCACGAGGGCGGGCAGCATGAACCACCACATGAAGGTCTTCGCGAGGGAGATGTGATAGTTCACTTGGAAGAGTGAACGGTCGAGATCTCCACGCAGCGACGCCTCGAATTTAAGCGCGCCGCGCCTTCTCCGGACGCGCTTGATCCACATCCAAAGGGCAACACCAATGAATAAGCCTGCGCCAATCAGATCAGAGTATTCCTTGCCGTCAAATAGGGGCTTGTAGGCTTGGCGCCCGGCCAAGTTGAGCGTGATCAAGATCATCCCGATCTCGGTCATGCTCACATCCCGTTCAATCCGCCGCGCCTTTCTTATGAGATCCTTGTGCAACGACTCATGGTCGAGGACCAACATCGGTTGTTCTTTTTGGGAGTCCCAGATCACCTTCATTTCTTCAAAGTCCATCGCTACGCCTCTCGCTTGATTGTTCGGCCAGTGCCTTCTTGATGCGGTTAATTTTGACGCCCACATTGCTTTCCGAGATACCGAGGGTCTCAGCCATCTCGCGATAGCTAAGTCCCTCCAAAACCAGGAGCATCAATGAACGATCAATCGGCTCCAATCGAGCTACCTGTTCGTACAGCCACGCAACTCTCGGGTCTTCATTCTCCGGGACAAAGCACAGTGCATGTCCCGACAGATCCAGAGGCTCTTGTTTTTCCGTGCGACGATGTTCCTTCCGCGACCACTCAATCCCGGAATACAAGGCGATCCGATAAACCCAAGTTGACACGGCGGACTTGCCCTTGAAGTTCGGAATCGAGTTCCAGAGCTGGAAGGCTGCCTCCTGGAACAAGTCCTCCTGGTCGTGAGGATTGAAGGCATAGGCGCGCACAACTTTGGACAGCAACCCGCGATGGGTGCTGAGCCAGTCATCAAGGATGCGTTTGTGTTCGGTTTCGTTCATGTGGGGGAGCGGGACTCACATCCCAGTTTCCACAATCACTAGTGGGAAGTGCGAGGCGCTTCCTTACGAGAATCTCTGAGATTCTCGTCGAGGGGCGCCCGAATTTCACTCGAATGGAGCTCTGCTGGGCTTGTTCACCAGCTGCAGGTCCTTGCTCGTCTCAGAAATGATCTCTGCGAGATTTATGCATTGAGAAGCACTCACACCGCGCCTTTTCAATCCAAGGAGACCGCCGACAATGCGCTTGAGCCACATCTAGAGTGCTGGTGTATTCCGGTGCGCTCACGGTTCGGACGCCTCTGCCCACTCCGCGCTACGACCCCAGCACCTCGGCCCGACAGGGTCCCAAAATGACCTTTGAATAAGAACTCGGATGAAACCCTGGTCCCCTTCGATCTTGGGTCAGCGGGCTCACTGAATCCTGTCCCGAGGCCAGGAGCCTGGGCTTCAGAACTATGCGGATCGCATTGTCCAAAACTGGCCTCGAGCTGAAGAGATTGCACGAATGGGATCAGTCACGACCCTTCAGTCCAATCTGGGATCTCCGAGCTCTCTCGAGAACATTCTTGGACAGAAGCGGGTCGTTTGCGCTTAACCCGATCTGCTGAGAGCAGTTTATGACAAGCTCTCCGCGCCTTCGAATCTTGATAAATCTCCGCTCCCTAGCACCCCTCGGTGCGGCCCTGATTTGGGGCGTGAATATCCCGGTGATGAAGGGCGCGATAGGGGACTTGCACCCCTTTGCCTTCAACACGATCAGGCTCACCCTATCTGTCTTGCTGCTCGGTCTGATGGACTGGCACTCTCGGCGCGGGAAGCCAGCTCCACCGACGCCGTGGCGCGGAGTGATTCTCGTTGGACTGCTTTCGGGGCTCCTTTATCAACTCCTGTTCTTGGGAGGGATGGGTCACACGAGCGCTGGACACACTGCGGTTTTTATCGGCACCGGACCTTTTTGGACGGCGATCATCGGACGCATCGTTGGAATGGAGCGGCCATTGCCTTGGGCTTGGGTTGGTCTCGGTTTAGCGTTTGGGGGTACGGTGCTTGTTGTTACTGATTCTGCGGGAGGAGCCACTCTCACAGGTGATCTGCTCGTGCTCTTTGCAGCTATGGCCTGGGCCGCTGGAACCATTCTTTCCAAGCGCGTGCTCGAACAACTGGAACCGCTGCGCCTTGCCTACTTGTACGCATTGGTCGTCTTGCCCTTGCATTGGATGATCGCTTGGCCGCTATTCACGATGGGGGAGTTGAGTGCTGCGCCCGCTGGGTTCTGGGGATGCGTTCTCTACTCGGGGGTGCTCTCCACGGGGATCGCTTATGCCCTTTGGAACATTGGGTTGGTCGCAGTTGGCCCCGCGCGAACCGCGGTCTATGTGAATTTGGTTCCAGTCATCGCGACAATCATCGCGTGGAGTGTACTCGGCGAAGCCGTAGGCCCAACGCAGGTCGCGGGTGGTGTCACCGTCATCGGCGGCTTGTTATTAGTCCAGAAAAGCCGGAGGGCATGACGTGCATAACTCGGTACTTGCGCTCTTCTTGATCGCTACTGCGCTTCCAACACCTGGAACTCGATAGCGTCGTAAATCACCCACGAACCTCGCGGAATCGAGGATTGGATTAGGTTGCCCTTTCGTCGCAAAAGGCTGGGATCGATCCGAGGACGCGAACACCCTCTGGGAAACGCGGGGGCCAAGCCGCATCGGCAGGTCATGGAAGCCGCCGTCTGGTTCCCTCGTTCCTCTGATGCATAGGCGATGGCGCACGCGAGTTCGCCATGCAGCTTGTGATCCGTTCTCGCAAACCGTTTCTCCGGGGCGCGCGAGCCACTCTTCAGAGCTGGAAGAATCTCCGCTTGCTCCACTCTGACGCAAGCCTCGTCGTCTTCGTTTGTAGAAAAGGTGAGCTGATCTTGTGCACCCTCAGTTTCCTTTCAGGCGCTCCTTCCAATCAGGAAAGATGTCGCTTAGATCGCGATTGAGTTTGTAGCCGTGCTCCTTGTTCCAGAAACTGAGGGTGCTCGCATCCATAGTTATGTTCTTAGGCACCGTGTTGTCACGCCCCAAGAGGTCTTCAAGGCGACAATTTGAGAAGACAACCGTTGCGGCACTACCCACCTTCTCAAATGCGGAGGTACGCGAGATCAGGCAATGATCGAAACTAGCGAGGAGGCCCGAGTGTCGAATATCAAATAGCTTCCCACTCTCTGGGCTCTTGCCGTAGCCACCCAAGAATTCGCAATGGATCGCGCGTAGGGCCAATCCCTCCGTTTCAAACAGGCTGCTCGATCCAGATCCCCTGTCCCAGCCCGCTACACGAACCCGGCGCATCGTCAGGGACATGGAGGGTTTCCGAAGATCGAATAGCTCGCTCCGGTCGGTGTGGACCGTGAAATATTCAAAGGTCAAATTACGAACAAGGTCATTGGCGCTGAGGCCACTTTTCAGGACAAGTAGAGTAGCGTCCATTCCAGCTCCTCGAATGGTCAAGTCACGCGGGAAGTGAGTCCGCCAGTACCGCCCGAAGTCCTCAAGCAGAAATACTCCAGGGGGGAATATCAGCACCGATCCATCTGGGACAGGCTTGCCCTCATGGAGACTCTCTATGGAGAGGGATGTTTGTCCGTCGGCCGATGAAGTTGGGGACTCGGAGATGAAGAACTTGTCGAAGGCATCTCGGTCGGAGACAAGCTCCGGCAGGGGCCCACTTGGTTCCTTCGTTCGATCCATTAGGCGAGCGAGGACATCGAACACGCCACCGGTACGGGCATCTTCAAGAACCTCTTCTTTACTCGTGCGAAGCTTAGACAGTTCTATGCCTATGCTCCTTGCGAGCTGCGGCGTTCGCTCTCGAAAGAGCTCGAGGCCAGTATCCACTTCCTCAACGCTCGGTTGGTCAGGTCTACTCTTCGCCCAGCCAGCCTCGATGTTCTTACGTGCCAACTCGAGTAGCGCAGTGCTGAACAGTACGTCAGCTTCGCTGGTAATACGGTCAGCCGGGTTTGGTCTCCCTTCAACGGGATCCTGGTCCCTACTCTTAGATGCCGGGGGCAAGGCCTTCGCGCCTTGACCCGGCATATCTTTGGCCGCAGGTGCAAGCGTCCGTTGGACCTGGGCTGTATCACTGGACTTGTCGCCTCGGGCCTCTCTTCCAGAAAGTGTCCAAGCCACGAGTCCGCCGCCAAGGAGAGCTCCGGCAATAAGAATGAGGAGCGAGCTTGAGCGGTTCACCGTTCTATCGCTATTCGACAAGGGAGATTGGAATTGTTTGTTCATGGGGCAGCACGGTGGATGGGCGGCAGGTCTACCAGTTTGAAGCTTCGAGTCTCTTCTTATTGTTCGGCTTCAGGATCGAGCCTGTGCGGAGCATGGGGCGCTGGATTGTCCACGACGAGCGGGAGTCTTCTTGTCGGGGCTGCTTCCCATCATCGTTTTTTCGATGAGCTTCGCCCGTCATGGCCTCTTGAACACGCGCAACGAGCTCCTTCACCGAAAAAGACTTGTTCGGCAGGTTTGTGTCTCTTGGCAGTCGATTGTGCTCATGCATGACGTCGAGAGAATAGCCCGATATGAATAGAGTCGGGATAGCGCCGTGCGCTTCCGTTGGCACAAGGTGAACGTTCACTGCGCCGCCGGACAGTTGGGCGCCCTCGGCCCAGCCGATACCTTCCGCCACTCGGCGGCAAATGTGGGTGAGATTTTAGGCCATCCCACCCAGCGCGACTAAGCCCCAAAGAGGAGGCCGGGCGCCAAAGTAGGCGTGACAGTGTGGACATCGGAATCATTACTGTTTGCCTCCATCCTGAACGAGCAACGGGAATATACCTTCGAGGTTGAGCGCTCGCCGGGTCATGGTTGCACTGCGGGTGCCTTCGAAACTGGCCAATTCTGCCGCGCCAGCACGCACGACCAACTGCGACATTCACGATTTGCCTGTTTGCTGCAAGATGAAGGACTCATTGAAGAGGTGGGGGAGAGCGCCATTGATCGAGGTGACACACCACTCCCAGTTGTCCCAGTTCGCGCGCAGTGAGTACGTGAGCATCCACTCCAAAAGTACGGCAGTAACCGCGAGTGGGTAGCAATAGCCCGGTAATCAGATTGAGGAGCGTTGACTTGCCGCTACCGTTGCGGCCGATCAAGCCGACGACAGCTCCCTCCTCGATGTTGAGTTCAATGCTATCGAGCGCTGTTGCTTTGCCAAACTCGCGAGTGAGTCCCTTCGATTCGAATACGTTGTTCATCAGTTTGTTCCTTCGCTAGAAGACTCGTCGAGTAGCTGGCCCAATGCGGCCGTGGCTTGATCCTTATTCATTCCGAGTTGCCGAATGACGGTGACAACAGGTAAGAGAACGCTACGCAGTTGCTCGAGCTTGTGCTCTTCTGCGACTTCAAGGCTTGTTCCGCAAACCACCAGGGGCCGCCCAGGTCGGCGCTCGAGAACGCCTTCTTGTTCCAAGTAGCCGTAAGCCTTGGAGATGGTCATCGGGTTGAGGCCAAGCTCTGCGGAGAGGCCCCGCGTGCTCGGCATTTCCTCCCCCGCCGTAAGCACCGCGCTAGAGATCTGGAATCGAATTTGATCCATGATCTGGCGGTAGGCTGGGATTCCGTTGTGGCGATCTACGATGAGTAACATGGGCTTCCGTGGCGCGGTGTATCGGTATACATATGCACTAGTGCGCATGGCCCGCAAGTCTATTTTCCAAGGAATAATGGGCCCTCAGGCCTCGTGAGGCCCCCTAACGGGTGGGGCAGGCGTACTGAGTCTCCTTGCCTCGGCGGATTCTGATCTCCCCGACGACCGGGTGATCTTCCACCGGTCCGAGCATTCCATCGGCCGCGTAGTGCACTTTCAAGGTGCCGACGGGTACCTGCGCCAGGGTGAGTTCGCCGCCCTTGGCTTGGCGAATGTGCAGCGTCCAATCAAGCCCCTGATCGTTGCTCCAAGTTAGTGCGCAAGGGACGTCGGCGGATTGAGTGTCCTCGGGAACCGGTAAGCTCGTGAGTCGCAAGCTGCCGGTAGTCACATCGATGTTCAAGTCGTTCCTGCCGGGCAAGAGGTCCATCGTCCGGACAAAAGCTTGGGAGTACGCGCCTCGCGATGTTGCCTGCAAGCGCAGCGTTCCACTTCTGAGTGGTCCCATCCGCAGGGCACCATCGGAACTGATGACGCCTGCATTCACGAGCGTGTGGTTTACCCTCGCGTCCAACTTCCATGATGTACGCGGAGGCTTGCCATCGATGCGGAAGATGCCGCTTGCGGTGCAGGGGGTTTCGCTATCCAAGCGCAGCGCTTCATCTCTAGTCATTTTGGATGCAACTGGCGAGGATACCCTGGCGGCGGCGGGCCCATCGCTTGGCACTAAGACGAGTCTCAGCTCCGCCCTACCCGGGGCAATGTCGAACAACTGCGCTCGACCAAGGATGCTCGTAGTGCTCAGCTTGCAAACGGAACCCGGTGGAACCGGAATACAGAATCGACCATCGGTATCGCATACAACTGGAACAAGGCTTGAACCAACGTTTTCGTTCATGTCAGCCCTGCCGCCGACAGGTACGCCTGCTGCTGGCTGCCCGTCGGGCAAGAGAACCTGCCCGCGAAGAGAACTAGGAATCGGGCTCGCCACAAGTTGCAACTGGCCCAAATCTAAGGCGTACCTTCCTGTGAAATCCAATGCGCTGGTTAGCAAGCCGTCGTGGCGGTTGCTGTAGATCGCAACGCGCCATCCGCGCGCGGGGAGGCTATGTACTGCAAAGCGCCCTTGCTGGTCGGTGAGCACGAAGCCTAGCTTGCCAATGGGCAGGCAGTTCGCCATTGGAATGGTCGTTCGCAAGCGGCTCTCAAGCGCGGGGTCCGGCGGGAAATCCTCGAGCAGAAACACCAAGGCGTTCTGCTCGGGCTCGCCGAGGGAGTCCAGAACAGTCCCACTAACCGAGTACGGTGCAGACCGACACGCAATCACCCCCAAGTCGATCTCGACCTTGTCGTGGAGGGCCATGTCTTTGGCCGGACCGCGGTATTTGGCAGATGTGAAGGTGATTCGTGTGCTCTCGACGGGGAGTGCAAAGGGGCCGGGCGAAGGATCAAGATGGGTCAGCGGCAAGTCGAATTGCCCATCCTTATCGGATAGGGCAAAGGGTTCATTGAGCAGTTGGATCGCCGTGACACGTATTCCGGAGAGGGGTACTTGATCCTCATCAACGCAGAGACCGCGTAAGCTGTAGAGCGGGCTGGCGCTTGCTCTCTCTTGGCTCGCAGATCTGGCTTCAGTTGCGACGAGCTTGGGCGAATCGTTTTCGGAGATCGAACTTGGGATGGATCCCCTCATCCGTGGCTGCGGCGCACTCTCGCCGTGCGAGATAAGGGTCGCTGCTTCCTCGGAACCTTGCCTTGCCAAGTTAGGTCTTGTAGCAACCCACACTCCGCCGACGGTCAGGGGGACCCCAACACAAATCGTCCAGCCAATCACTCGAGCCCGCCCTGTAGCGGATTGCGCTGGCCGCCAGTTCGCTGGAATGGCGCCCATGCACCAAGCACGCCAGTCGTCACCCTGCGAGACCTTTAGCCCCTCGCGCAACTCCGCCGAAGCTCGCTGCAAACGGCTACGAACCGTTGATGGCGAGAGATTCAACCGTTGAGCAATCAAGCTTGGCGATAACTCCTCGAAGTAGCGCAGTACAAGCACCTCGCGCGCCTGCTCAGGAAGTTCCAGGACAGCGTCGACTAGCTCGCGGCGTATCTCTTCCCGCTCAAGAAGCAGACCTGCAGAAGGTTGTTCTTTTGCATTCGTGATACGGGACAAGCGATCGCCGCGGCTGCGTTCGGAACGCTGGTGGTTTTGCGCGCGTCGACGCATGAGGGTTCCCAGCCAGGCACGTGCTGATCGCAGCACTTCTCGCGGCGCTGTTCGCAAGGCCTGCAGCCAGGTCTCTTGCAGCAAGTCCTCCGCGTGATCGGAGCCCACAAGACTGTAGGCGAGACGCGTCGCCCAAGCGCTTTCCAGCAGTAGCCTCTCAAATGGCCAGGATTCAGATTCGAGATGTCTAGGGTCCATGGCTTACTGAGTCACCATAGGTCAGTGCGCGTCCCACCGTATCGAATTATCTTGCGAGGGCGAGGCTGATCTAGCGGCCGCTATAGAATCGCAATCCTAGAGGCCCGAGGAATCCTCTGCGAGCTTCAAGCTGCCCTTGCTATCAGTCTCTCCGTCCCTGTTCTTGATGGCGACAACCTTCTTTTGGATCTTGGGCGTGATGGGCCGACGCAATCGGCCGCTAGCCGGCAGGAATGTTGTATTGGACCAGCTCGAACAGTTTAGTTGACGCAGCTCAAAGCCGTGGCTTTGTGGCGGACCTTGCGCCACACTCCGCCCATGACTGTCACCTCAGCCTTCGACCCGCTCACCTTCTCTCACGGCCGCGCCATGAAGAACCGCTTCATGCTTGCGCCTCTGACGAACGAGCAGAGTCATGACGACGGCACACTGTCCGAAGACGAGTACAAGTGGTTGACCATGCGTGCGCAGGGCGGCTTTGGAGGGACGATGACGTGCGCTTCACATGTACAAGCCATCGGTCGGGGCTTTCCTGGGCAGTTAGGGATCTTCGGGGACGAGCACTTGGAAGGTCTGACGCGCCTAGCTGCGGAGATTCGGGCGAAGGAGAGTCTGGCCTTCGTTCAATTGCATCACGCGGGCATGCGTTCGCCGGAGAAACTCATCGGACAGACACCCGTTTGCCCGTCTGAAAACAAGGAGACTGGAGCGCGCGCGTTGACGTTGCGTGAAGTCGAGCTGCTTACGGAAGACTTCATCGCAGGGGCTGTGCGGGCTGAACGAGCCGGCTTTGACGGCGTCGAGATTCACGGTGCTCACGGTTACATACTCGGACAGTTCTTCAGCGCTGAGCTGAATCAGCGCAGGGACATCTACGGCGGGTCGTTCGAGAATCGCACACGGATCCTATTCGATATCATCGATGGGGTTCGCGAGCGCTGCGGCAGCGACTTGACTTTGGGCGTGCGCCTCTCGCCAGAGCGCTTTGGAGTAGTTCTGGACGAGGTATGCGAGCTTTCCCAACGTTTGATGACTGAAGCCAAGATCGATTTCCTGGACGTCTCGCTTTGGGATGTGTTCAAGGAACCGGAGGATAAGCGCTTCAAAGGACGCAGCCTGCTCTCGTTCTTCACGGACCTCGATCGGGGAGAGGTTCGTCTAGGCGCTGCAGGGAAAATTTATGGCAGTGCCGATGTCCGAGCGTGCCTCGAAGCTGGCGTCGACTTCGTGATGCCCGGCCGAGCGGCGGTTTTGCACCACGACTTCCCGTTGCGCGTACAAGCAGACGATGCCTTCAAAATGATCCAAGTCCCTGTCACGGCGGATTATCTGCGTTCACAGGGACTTGGTGATTCCTTCGTCGAGTACATGTCTCGCTGGAAGGGATTTGTCGAGGGCTAGCTTTTAGGGAGCCCAGGTTACCGACACGCCCTTCGACATGTTGGCAGCACCAGCGCACGGTCCGCCGGGATTGCGTTAGCAGAACTGCATGTAGCTGACATCGCTGGGCACCGCGTTCAAAGAGGTGTGCAGCGCGGGAGTTCCGGGGATCGGGTAGGACGCCAGGCCGCCAACGGGTGGGGGAACCTCACCCAAGGGAATCAGCTGACCACCTACACAACGCAGTCCATTGTAGCCAGGTGTGTCTTGCCCCGAAGCCAGCGAGGATGTTTCGGCGGAGAAGTCTCCGGGGGGGAGCGCCAGGGATCTGAGTGACAAGCAATCTTAGGTCGGCAGCGGAGATGCTGCTCGAACCAGAGGTCGTCAAAGAGCTTCCCGAACCCGAGGAATTCGCACAGCCTTCGCTAGCACCGGGAACGACTTCGTTTCCACAGGGGCAGGTCGTTGCCGTCCAATGCGCCCGTGCCGGATTTTTGTTCGCACTCTCGAGGCTGGCATGTGGCTGCGAATGGCTAATAGCCCCCCTGTACGGTGATAGGGGGCGAGCACTGTGAAATCATATTCCCGAAAGCACGAGCGGGTCGAATTCAGCTGAACGATACTGTGCGCGCCCTGAATTCATCTCGCTTGAAAGCGTATCTAGCCCCATGACGACCCTCTCCTGCATCGAAATCGAACCGGACCAAACCGCTCAAGCCGCCGTCATCTGGTTGCATGGTTTGGGTGCCGACGGCAGTGACTTCGAGCCAATCGTGCCCGAATTGAACTCTGCCCAAGACTTGCCTATTCGCTATGTCTTTCCCAACGCTCCTTCGATTCCAGTCACGATCAACGGGGGCATGACGATGCCCGCTTGGTATGACATCC
>JBLIOI010000107.1:0-16551 GCA_047639675.1 Planctomycetota bacterium
TCAGACGATGGAATGGCGTCTTGAGTCAGCAAAACCAACAACTCGCCCGCCGACTGCGCCGCTCACTGGTTACGCGTATCCCCGTGATCTAATTCTTGCTGAGGGATGCGGCCCAGATGTAGGGGCACTGGAAAATTGGGCACCAGGCTTTCGAAGGTACTCCGGCGTACCGTCCGTCGAACCATAATCGAGCAGATGCACATCCCACTGAAGCTCGCAGCGTTGTCCAGCGAGAGCATCGAATACTCGCTCCAAGAATTCCATGGCTTGCCAAGTGGACAGCAGGGCAGAGATTGAATCGATGGGCTTCGCTGAGGGATGGTACGGGACGTGCTTGGCATCAGGACCACGCCGAAAGCACGAATTTCCCGAAAGGTAAGGCCGCCTCGTCGTTCAATTTCCAGGTGTGGGGTAAGGTCCGGTCATGGCCAAGACACGATCCAAGCTCACTGCCAGTCTCAAGCCCTTCTTCCCCGATAAGACGCGCAAAAAAGGCGCTTCTTATCTTGAAGATCAGCATGTGAATCTAATCACCCATGGCGAGAACGGCGCCAACGGTTGTGTTTCGGGGGACAATGATTACGTGCTCTGCATCCGTTGGGGCTTCCCCGATGAGCAGGAGGAAGCCAGCGGCTACTGCTCGTGCCCAGCTTTCGAAATCTACGGACCATGCAAGCATCTGTGGGCCTTCTCGCTGGAACTGGACCGCTATGGCGTGGGCCCCGATTGGCAGATAGGACCGAAGGGGTTCTACAAACTGAACAGCGTCACGACCGACTTGAAGGAAACTGAGGATGACCTCGGGATGCTTGAAGACGCCTATCTGGGGGACGACTCCCACTGGCAAGATCGTTTAGTAACGCTCGAGAAGCAGGCAACTACAGTCAGGGATCCGTGGAAAGTCGAGGAGCACAAGGACCTCGAAATCCGCTACATGATCGATGTCGCTGCAACCGAGCGCTACGGGCCCCTGCGCCTGCAAGTCAGCTCTCACAAGCGCAAGAAGAATGGTGAGTGTGCGACAAAGGGGGAAACCTACATCTATGGTCGGCGCGGATCGAACACCCTTAGCGACCCGATGGACCTTTCCATTCACACTGCCCTGCAAGGCGCTAACGACGTGGGCTATTACGGGTTCACGATGGGCAGCGATGGGTACCGGCTAGAGCCCGCGATGTACGCGCGCCTGCTGCCAGAATTGGTGAGTAGCGGACGGCTATACCTGCGGAGAAGCGACAACAAAGTTCATGGGCCGCTGCAATGGGATGAAGGAGAAACTTGGCACTTCAAGCCCAGCATCGAGCGAAACACGAAGAGAATGGAGGTGAGCTTTTCGGGAGACTTCATACGTGGTACCGAGTCGATCTCTCTTGACCTGCCACGACTCATCATGGGCGAGGGCTACTTAATCGTTGGCGATCGAATTGCCAAATACGAGCCAAAGGCAGCGGCGAAAGTCATTCAGAGCATGCGTGAAGACGGCGCCTTGCGAGTTCCACTCGCTGCTGAAGCGCTGGCGCTAGCAACTCTGATCCAGATCCCTGGTTTCTCTGAGCTAGAGCTGACTGGTTCTCAATTGCTCCGAGGCCAAGTACCGACGCCGCATCTGTCTGTCGAACCCCATCGGAATCCGCGCGAGTCAGGCAAGACTATGAACTGCAGTCTTTCGATGGACTATGGCGGCGAACTCGTGGAGATTGTCGATAGCTATGAGTTCATCACTAGGCGAGACGACGGAAGGCTCTTCCGGCGAGACTTCGAATTCGAGAACGCCGCAGTGCAATTGTTCCTTGAAAGTGGAGGAACCCGCCACCGGACAGCGCCAAATGAGTTGGACAGCGCCTGCGTCTCCATCGACAACCTTGGCAAGTTAGTCCAGACCCTCTTACCCGCCGGATGGAAAATCACTGCACAAGGCAAACAATTACGTACTCCAAGTGCTTCCAAATTCTCCGTGCAAAGCGGAGTCGATTGGTTCGACTTGCACGGTGGCTTTGAGTTTGGGAACGGCCAGGTAGCGGCGCTCCCCCAACTTTTGGCTGCAGCCAAGGAGGGCCGTGACCGGGTCATCCTCGACGACGGCTCTATGGGAGTCTTGCCCCAGAACTGGATGAAGAGTTGGGGGCTGTTAGAGCTTGCGGGCAACGTCGAAGGAGACACTCTGCGCTTTGCCAAACACCAAGGATGGCTCTTGGATGCCTTGCTTACGGAACACGACGGTGTCCTGGTCGACCTCGATTTCAAGCAGTTTCAAAAGCAACTCCGCGACTTCAAGGGCATGACCCCGAAGCAGGAACCAAAGAGCTTCCAAGGAGAGTTACGCGAGTACCAACGCGAAGGTCTCGGGTGGCTTCAGTTCCTGCGCAAGCTAAGTTTCGGCGGTTGCTTGGCAGACGATATGGGGCTTGGCAAGACTGTCCAGGTTCTGGCGATGTTGGAAGCGAGGCGACTCACTCGCCGCCGAAATCTAGGCGCCGGTCTGCCATCGCTGGTCGTCGCGCCGCGCTCGGTAGTCTTCAATTGGATTGATGAAGCGCGCCGTTTTGCTCCAAAACTCAGAGTGCTTGAATACACGGGGACGGGTCGGGCCGCGCGCTTGGAGCGAGCCGAAAGCACGGGACTCGACTTAATCGTGACGACCTACGGCACCCTGCGCCGCGACATCCTGGCTTTGCGCGAAAAGGAATTCGACTATGCAATTCTCGACGAGGCTCAAGCGATCAAGAATCCGGGAAGCCAATCGGCCAAGTCCGCACGCTTGCTCGATGCCCGCAACCGGTTGGCGCTCTCAGGAACTCCGATCGAAAACCACTTGGGCGAACTTTGGTCGTTGTTCGAATTCTTGAATCCCGGGATGCTGGGCGCCTCCAAGGCCTTTGAGCACTTTTCAAAGAGCAACGGCCAGCAAAGCTCAGAAGATCTTGAGCGCCTATCGCGGGCGATTGCACCCTTTTTCTTGCGGCGAACGAAAGGGGAAGTCTTGAAGGACTTACCCGAAAAGACCGAGCAAGTCCTGCACTGCAAGTTGGAGGGGAAGCAGCGAACGGAGTACACCAAGCTGCGCAACTTCTACCGCGCGTCCTTGACTAAAAAGGCGGAAGAAGTCGGGCTGCCCAAGATGAAGATCCAAGTGCTTGAAGCTCTCTTGCGCTTGCGACAAGCCGCTTGTCATCCGGGGCTAATCGACAAGGGTCGATCAGCTGAAGACTCCGCCAAACTCGACGTTTTGATGCCCATGCTTGAATCCATTTGCGCCGAGGGCAACAAGGCTTTGATCTTCTCGCAGTTCACTAGCCTGCTTAGCATCGTGCGCGAGAAATTGAACGAGCGCGGCTTGGTCTATGAGTATCTCGATGGCCGCACGCGCGATCGCAAGGCGAGAGTTGAGCGTTTTCAGGCGGACAACCAATGCCCCCTATTCCTGATCAGCATCAAAGCCGGCGGTTCTGGTCTGAATCTGACGGCTGCGGACTACGTTTTCATCCTCGACCCATGGTGGAACCCTGCGGTTGAGGCACAAGCGATCGACCGCGTGCATCGCATTGGTAGAACCAAACCTGTGATGGCTTACCGTTTGATCGCCAGCGACACCGTTGAGGAAAAGATCGTCGAGTTGCAGCAACAGAAGCGCGAGCTGGCAGAGTCAGTCTTGAGCGGGACACAAGTGGGGTTGCGCGATATGACCCGGGAAGACTTGGAGGCACTGCTTTCGTAAGGCGCGCACGGTCGGGTAAGGTGTGGGCATGAATCACTTCCTTCACACCGTCTACTTCTGGTTGCGCTCCGACCTGGAAGCGGCGCGGCGCTCCGAGTTTCTTGTTGGTCTGCGCAAGCTTGCGGACAGCACTAAGGTTTCCAGCCTGCGTGTCGGCGTGCCAGCTGGCACGCTGCGCGACATCGTCGATAACAGCTGGGACTTTCAAATCGTCGCGGAGTTTGCGAGCCGCGACGCTCATGACGTATATCAAAGCCCAGAGGACCCGGTGCATGCGGCGTTCATCGCTGGCTTTAGTGACTGCTGGGCGCGTGTGCAAGTCTACGACTCCATGCTGGCCTGAATCGGCGGCGGTGTTCTGGACTTCGTATCACCGGTTAGAAGCTGCGCCGTAGCAATTCCTCTCCCAGGCGATCGCGGTAGGCAAAGAGCCCGTTGGCGCAGGTGCGGGCTTCGTGCAACAAAGCAGCGACGGCATCGTGCGCCTCGGGGACGCCACCGCGCAGGATCATTTCCGAGCGAGCGGCTACGCCAACGACGGCTTCGCGTGCATAGGTCTGGCCGAGGGCCTGTTGGTAACTGTCGGCTGACTCCCCCGAGCGGGCGCAGGCTTCGCTCAAAAAGCGCGCGGCTTCGGCCAGGCCGGCCATCTCACCCAGCACCCAATGAACCTCTTGACGTTCGTTGAGAGACTCGGCGCCTTCGCGCTTGAAGAGGACTTGTTCCATCGTTGCATCCACAACCTGCCAAGCGAGCGCGGCTTGTTCGCCGCCGAAGCCTTGGGAAATTGCGAAGGAATCTTCACCCTCCGAGGGAACCGCTGTACCTGATTTCTGAAAGCGGTTGATCAGTTGGCGTCCGGCCTGCTCGCGTTGGATTTGGTTGGTGCCTTCAAAAATTTCTAGCACCTTCTGATCGCGTATGAACTTGGGGAAAGGCGTCTCGTTCATGTAGCCGTAGCCGCCCGTCGCCTGCATCGCGTCGTAAGAGACTCGCGATGCTTCGCTGCCCATGAATTTGGCCATCGCCGCCCATGCGGTGACATCTATCTTCTCGCCCTGGTGATACTTCTTGTCCACCTTACGTGCAGCACCCATCACCATTGCGCGCGCGCCCTCGATGCGTAACCACATGTCGACGAACATCTGGCGCAGTCCGGAGAAGTTGATGATCGCTTGGCCAAACTGCATGCGTTCGTGCGCATAGCGCAAGGAAGCGTCGAAGGCGGATTGCCCGAGCCCGACTCCCATCGCACCGATCATCGGACGAGAAATGTCAAAGACTCCCATCGCTTGCAAGAACCCGCGCCCTAGCTTGCCGCCGAGGATGTTCTCCGTGCGCACTTCAAACTCATCGAAGATGATCTCGCGCGTTTCCGAAGCATTGATACCCATCTTGTCGAACTTGTCGGGGAAGAAAATTCCCTCGGGCAAGTTATCGGGATCGATTTCGGCGATGAAACAAGTCACACCGCGCGACCCCTTGCTCGGATCGGTGAGTGCGAAGATCGTATAGATCGACGCGATGCCCGCGTTTGTGATGTAGGTCTTTTGACCCTTGAGCTTGTAGGTCAAACCATCTTCGCTCTTGGTCGCAGTCGTCGTGATGCCGCCCGCGTCGGTTCCCGCGTTGGGTTCGGTGAGTGCATAAGCACCGACCGCCCCTTCAGCAATTTTGGTCAGGAAGCGCTGCTTCTGATCTTCCGTTCCGTAAATCAAGATTGGGTCGCTACCGAGCAGGTTCGCACCAATGCCCGTTGCGACACCGGCGCATCCACGGGCGAGCTGCTCGTAGACAAGTGCCAACTCGACAGAGCCCATCCCTAACCCTCCACAATCTTCCGGCACCGCCATGCCGAGCACTCCGATCTCCGCCAAGGAATCATGAATGGCGCGCGGGTAAATAGCTTCCTTGTCGAGCTTCTCGCGCTTCGGAATGATCTCGTCGTTGGTGAATTCCGCAAGGGTCTCGCGCAGCATCGCTTGCTCTTCAGTGAGCTCGTACATCTTCGCGACTTGTTCGTTGGGGATCATGAATCGAGAGTAGAGGGTGTGGTGACTGGACAGAAGTCGCGTACTGTAACGTCACTCCAGCTCCTCACCGGGATAGGTAGTGCAAGCCATGAGAATCCTCAATGTCCTGATGCTCGTCTCCGCCTTGATCGGCTTCTGCGCTCCCCTCGCGGGCGGCGCGCCGGCTAGGGCGCTCCAGCGTGAGCAGTCCATCGCGCCGAGTTTGGCCAAAATCCGCTCCTGGGTCGATCGCGGGCCGGTGTTTGAAGCCGAGCAAGTCCGCAAAATGTCGGTAACTTTGGATAAGGTCGATCGCTATTGGGTCCTCGGGGTAGGCCCATCCGAAGAGATTCAATTGGTGCTGCTTGATTTCTTTGGGCGCTGCCTGCGAATCGAAGGCCAAGTCGCGCAGTGGCAACCGTTCCGAATCCGTGCCGAGCACCCGAGCGATGACAAGGAGCAAGGTCTCCTGCGCCGCGTGAAGGCCATCTTGGTGCGCCGCCTGCCCCAGTCCGGCCGGTTCTTGACCCTCGAGGTACTAATGGGCCGTGAGCGAGGTCAAAGCCACCCCTTGGAACGCCGAGTCGCAGCTTGCGCCGTCTTGAAGGAGGATCAGACCCCGCAGAGCACCCTGGGGTTGCTCTCCTGCACGCGACCGACGCCGCCTGCAACCAGCATCCCGCCAGAGCTTCTGGCGGCTGCCATCCGCGGAATCGCGGGAAGAGACGGCCAGGGCGTGAACTTGAGATTGCTAGATTTGCTCAAGAAGGACACAAATGGAGCCAATAGCGCCTGGAAACAAGAAATTGAGGCCCATTTCCGCTCCATTGAGATACCGCTCACTGAGCGCCGGAGCATCGACGCATTACTCCTTTATGTTCACGCTGAAATCGCGGCCCCAGATTGGCGCCAAGCTTCGCGCGCAGCAAAAATCTCCCGTTGCCTCCCCGATGAAGCCGCTTTCCCTGTTCTCATCGAAGCCCTGAAGCTCTGGATCCAGCGCGGGAACCAGCCAGGAGCCCAAGTAAGGCGCATTCAGGGCGAGATCGTGGCTGAGCTCGACCATCGCTCCGGACGCCACCTGGGGATCTACGCCGAGCGCTGGGAGACCCTCTATGAAAGTTGGCAGCGTGGCGACATTGCCCTCAACATTGCCGATATAGGCCAAGAAGGGCGCACTATAGGTGGTTTCTTCGGCTTGCGCCCGGAGACCGATCGGGTGACTTTTGTGCTCGATCACTCGCACTCAATGGCGGAGAGTTTTGGCCCCAAAAAGGGTCAGAATCGGCTCGACGAAGCTGTAGAGCAAATGGGGAGGCTACTGGGCCAGCTCCCGGCGAATGCGCGCTTCAACGTGGTGACCTTCGCCGACGGCGCCCGCAGCTGGAAGAGCAAGTTGGAGCTAGCAGACGAAACTTCCATCCAAAACGCGAGAAAGTGGGTCCTGGCAACCCTGCCGAGGGGCGGCACGGACCTGCGCGAAGGGGTCGAGGAGGCCATGTTGATCGACAAGAGGGGCAATGTGGATCTGTCTGACCTCGAAACCGACACGATCATCGTTCTTTGTGACGGGCAGACATCCAATGGGCCGACCTGGGTCGAGAATTTCCTGCGCAGAGCCAACAGCGACGCTCGCGTGGTTTTCTACGCGGTTCAATTGGGTTCAGGGGGCGACGGAACCCTTGAAGAACTGTGCAAATTGACCGGTGGAGAGTTCCTTCTGGTCAATGGTTGAGCTGGTCGGATTGGGAACTTGCCCCATATCGCCGGTAATTCAGTACGTATGAAAACGAGTTGGTCTTCACGGCACGGCAAGCGGTCGCTAACATGCCGCGCCCATGCTCACCGAATACGTTCCCGTACTGATTCTCTTTGGCTTGGCCATGGCCTTCGTGGTCGTGGTTTTGCTGCTGAGTGACCTCGTCGGCCGCAAACGGCACAACCTCGAAAAGTCCAGCACCTACGAGTGCGGAATAGATGCCATCGGCGACGCCCGCGTCCGGATTTCGATCCACTATTACTTGGTGGCTGTGCTGTTCATCTTGTTCGACGTGGAAGCACTCTTCCTCATTCTTTGGGCAACTACCGCCAAGGGTTTCAGCGCGGCCGGGAACGGCGGGCTGGTCTTCATGGAAATCGCGATGTTTGTCGGAGTCCTGGCCTTGACCTTGGGCTATGTATGGCGCAAAGGAGGTCTTGAATGGGATCGCTAGATACAGTTCAGAAAGCGTTGGCCGATGAGGGATTCCTCGCCACTCGCTTGGATGCTTTTGTTAACTGGGGTCGCAAGAACAGTCTGTGGCCTATGCCGCTTGGACTCTCATGTTGTGGCATCGAGATGATGGCCATGGTTGGTCCGCGCTATGACATTGCACGCTTCGGCGCAGAGGCCTTGCGCTTCTCCCCTCGTCAAGCGGACTTGTTGATCGTTGCTGGCACTCTGACCTGGAAGATGGCAGAAGTCGCACGCACGATCTACGACCAGATGCCCGATCCGAAGTGGGTCATCTCCATGGGAGTTTGCGCTTCGACAGGTGGTATGTACGACACGTACTCCGTCGTTCAAGGCGTTGACATGATCCTGCCCGTCGACATCTATGTGCCCGGGTGCCCTCCGCGCCCCGATGCAGTCATCGACGGATTGATGAAACTGCAAAAGCAAATCGAACTCGAACGCCCGATCAAGAGCCTGCTCTCGGATCGCAGCGCGGAAAACGAGTGGATGGAAGGCAGCGGCAACTTGTCGCATCAAGAGAACCAAGCTGTCTCGCAGTTCGATCCGTCGACCGGCGTGGCTTCCGATGGGGAGCATTAGGATGGACATCCAACAGTCGACTATCGATCGCGTCACCACAGGTCTCGAAGGTCTCGCGCACGAACGCATCGAAGGCCTAGACGAAGTGCTCACCTTGCGCGTGGAACTCGACGTCCTGCCGCAAGTCATGAAAGCCATACGCGATGCCTGCGGTTTTCAAATCAGCACATTCGTTACAGCAGTCGATCACGACGTCGAACGCGAGGAAGCTGGAAAGCCCCGTTTCGACGTGATTTGGCAATTTCAATCGGTGAGCTTCTCCGATCGCCTACGCATTCACTCCTGGGCTCAAGGCGACGAGCCGACCGTGCCCAGCATCATCGAACTGTGGCCCGGCGCGATCTACGGCGAACGCGAGTGCTACGATATGTTTGGTATTCGCTTCGAAGGGCACGCAGATCTGAAGCGCATCCTGATGCCGGAAGAGTACGACCACTTCCCGCTGCGCAAGGACTTCCCCCACCAAGGCATTGAGCCGGACAAGCTTTACAAAGCCTGGGACCGCAAGCGTCGTCTGACTGCGGGAGAGGAAGTATGAGCTCCAACACGAACGAACTCAAAGCGGACACGATTGAGTATCGCGCTGGCGAGATGGGCAGCCACGATCACGATGATCCGCTGCACGGCTCCCTCGTCGAGCTAAACATTGGGCCGTCGCACCCGGCTACCCACGGCGTTTTGCGCCTCAAGGTGATGGCCGACGGCGAAGTGATGCACAACATTGAGCCGGTCATCGGCTACTTGCACCGCGGCAAGGAAAAAGCCTGCGAGAGCCTCGGCTGGCGAAAGTTCTTCGTGCACACGGACCGCCTCGACTACTTGCAGCCGATGATCAATAACATCGGCTATGCGCAAGCGCTTGAGAAGCTCGGATCGATCGGCGTGCCGGAACGCGCGCAAATCATTCGCGTCTTGATGATTGAAGCCAGCCGCATCATGTCGCATTTGATCGCCCTGGGCGTTTCAGCGATGGATCTCGGCGCAATCTCAATGTTCTTCTTCACATTCGATCAGCGCGAGAAGATCTACGACATCCTCGACGCCTACACCGGCCATCGCATGAACAACACCTACATTCGTGTGGGTGGTGTTTACGCAGATGTCGACGAAGAAATCGAAGATCAATTCGCCGCCTTCTTTGAGAAGTTCTTGGTCGAGGTCGATGAGTGGGAAGGCCTATTGACTGGCAATCGCATCTGGTATGAGCGCAACCGCGGCATCGGCACAATCTCGCGTGAACAAGCGCTGGCGTGGGGCCTGACCGGGCCGAATCTGCGTGCAAGTGGGGTCGAATTTGACCTGCGCAAGAACGAGCCGACTTCCGGCTACGAGAACTACGACTTTGAAGTGGTCGTCGGCGAGAAGGGCGATGCCTTCGATCGCTACCTGGTCCGTATCGAGGAGATGCGCCAGTCAACCCGCATCGGCATTCAAGCCCTCGCGAAGTTGCGCGAGACGCGTGGCGGAGAATTCATCATCGACGACAGGCGTTATGTCCTGCCCCCCAGGGGCGACGTCACGAGTTCGATGGAAGAGCTCATCCATCAGTTCAAGATCGTGACCGACATGGCTTTGCCCAAGGGCGAGGCCTACGCCGGCATCGAATCCAGTAAAGGCGAGCTCGGCTTCTATGCCGTATCGGATGGCACAGCGCAGCCCTTGCGTTGCCACATACGCGCACCAAGCTTGATGAACGTACAGGCTATTCCTTATATCGCGGAGGGCCGCTTGCTCTCCGATGTTGTTGCCATCATCGGAAGTATGGACTTCGTGATGGGAGAGGTTGACCGCTAATGACACTGCCCGATTCACTACTCGCCGAGTTCGACGAACTCGTCAAGAAATACCCGGAGAAGCGCGCGGGCCTGATCCCTGCGCTGCACCGTTGCCAGGAAGATCTCGGCGGCTGGATTTCTCCGGAGATCATGGAAGATCTCGCGACGTACTTTGAAATGGAGCCTGTAGAGGTTTACGGCGTCACTTCATTCTATCCGATGTTCAAGTTACGGCCGCAGGGCAAGCACGTCATCGGTATCTGCCACAACATCTCTTGCGACCTGCGCGGCGCCGATGAGATCGTCGAAAGTGTTTGCAAAGCGACCGGCGCGCAACCTGGCCAAACTTCGGAAGACGGCAAGTTCACGGTGCAGACCCTCGAATGCCAAGGTGCCTGCACCACTGCCCCTATGTTCGACCTGGATGGCGTATTCCACGAAGAGTTGGACGCTGACAAGGTTGCAGCGATCCTCGGAGGTCTAGCGTGATTCCTGCAGGCGAGCAGTATTTATTGAAGCGTGCCGAACTCAAGGAGTCGCACACTCTCGACGTGGCGCGCAAGACCGGCGCTTACTCAGCAATCGAAGCGATTCTTCAAGAGAATCGTGCACCGGAAGACGTAACGGCGGTCGTCAAAGCGTCAGGCCTACGTGGCCGCGGCGGCGCAGGCTTCCCCACTGGCTTGAAGTGGTCCTTCATGCCAAACCACGAAAAGGACACACGTTCACGCTACTTGGCGGTCAACGCCGACGAGTCGGAACCGGGCACTTGCAAGGATCGCATTTTGATGCGCGAGGATCCGCACGGATTGATCGAAGGATGCTTGATCGCGGCCTACGCCATGCGGCTCGAAGCGGTCTACATCTACGTACGCGGTGAGTACCGCGTGCCCTACGATCGCTTGCAACAAGCGATCGACGACGCGCGCGGAGCGAACCTGGTCGGCAAGAACATTCTAGGCAAGGGCTTCGACTGTGAGATTCACATGCACAAGGGCGCTGGCGCCTACATCTGTGGTGAAGAGACAGGTCTAATGGAAAGTCTTGAGGGCAAGCGCGGCCACCCGCGTCCCAAACCGCCCTTCCCCGCCGGCTTCGGTCTTTGGGGACAACCGACAACCGTCAACAACGTCGAGTCGATTTTCAACGTTCCCTTCATCATCAACAAGGGTTCTGATTGGTTTCGCACGATGGGTACGGAAGCTAGCCCGGGGAACTTCCTCTGCGGTATTTCGGGACACGTCAAGCGTCCCGGCGTCTATGAAGTCCCGCTCGGTATCAAAGCCAGCACAGTCGTCAACGAGTATGCCGGCGGCATCTGGAAGGGTCGTAAGTTGAAAGCTTGGTTCCCGGGCGGATCCTCGACGGGGCTCGTACCTGCGGAGTTGATCGACACGCCGATGGACCACGACTCAATCAAAGGCATCGGCTCCATGTTTGGAACCGGCGCGATGATCATCTTGGACGAGACCGCCTGCACGGTGCGCGCCTCCAAGATATTGGCGCGCTTCTACGATCACGAGAGTTGCGGGCAATGCAGCCAGTGCCGTGAAGGCACGCAATGGCTAGCCCAACTCTTCACTCGCATCGAAGACGGTCATGGAACCATGGACGACATCGAAAACCTGGAACGCCTCGCAATCAACATGGCGCCGGGCAAGACGATTTGCGCTTTGGCGGACGCTGCTGCGATTCCGACCTTGGCTGCCATCAAACACTTCCGAGATGAACTTGTAGCCCACGTAACGCAAGGCTGCTGCCCCATGAGCAAGACAGTTGCGGAGGTCACCGCATGACCAAGATCATCGTCAATGGCCGCGAGGTCGAAGCGGATCCGAAAAAGCCCCTGATCGCCGCCTGCCATGAAAGTGGTGTGGACGTTCCGAACTATTGCTATCACCCTGGACTTGAGCCGGTGGGCTCTTGTCGCATCTGTCAGGTGGAAGTGAAGGAAGGCGAACGGCCGGCACGAGTGGTCGTCGCTTGTCGTACGCCTGTCACCGAAGGAATGGTGGTCAACACCGAGAGCGAAGGAGCACACGACGCGCGCCGCGCCTGCCTCGAGTTCTTGTTGAAGGATCACCCGCTCGACTGCCCGATCTGCGACAAGGCAGGCGAATGCACCTTGCAGGATTACACCTACGCCGAAGGGCAGGCCGCAGGACAATCCGCGGAGCCGCGCCAGAACTTTGAGAAGCGCAAGAGCCTCGGCGACGTGGTTTTGCTCGACCAAGAGCGCTGCATCTTGTGTTCGCGTTGCGTGCGTTTCTTCGAGGAGGTCACCGGCAAGTCACAATTGGCGATTACCGGACTCGGTTCACGTTCACGTATCGAGACCTTTGCCGACCGCGACTTGACCGGCAACTACCAAGGCAACATCACGGACCTGTGTCCCGTTGGCGCTTTGACCCTCAAGCCCTTCCGCTTCAAAGCGCGGGTTTGGAACTTGTTCAAGAAGAGTTCAACCTGTGGCGAATGCAGCCGCGGCTGTTCGATCTCCGTTGAAGTCTTGCGTCAAGGCGACGTCAAGCGCATCCGTCCGCGCTACAACGAGGCGGTCAACCGCTGGTGGATTTGCGACACCGGTCGCTTTGCGATCGACGCGGCCAACCCGGAAGGCCGAATACCCGCTGTCACTCGCGGGTACAACGGCATGCAAGCCTGCGAAGTGGACGACGCCCTCGAAGTCGTGCGCAGCGCCTACCAAGCCTATGACAAGCACGTACTCATTGCCTCACCGTGGATGACGGTTGAGGAAGGCAAGGCATTGAAGGAGCTCGCTATTTCTTTGGGCGCCGAAGCACTCTTCGCCTCCCCCGCGCCCAATACCCTGAAAGACGATCTGCTGCACACGGGCGATCCTTGCCCGAACCGTCGCGGTCTCGAAGAGTTGGGCTTTGTCGCGAAGACACCCGCCGAGCTAACTGAGATCCTCAGCACTGCACAAACAGCCACACTCTTCGGCGAACGCATCGCACAGACGATCGGTCATGAGATCCTTGCGGAACTCTCCGGCGACCTGCGCCTGTTCCTATTCGACGTGGAAGCCGTAAGCTCTCCCGCCTTGCATGCTGCTTGCGGCGTCGCCACCTGGGTCGAGCGCACCGGCACTTGGGTCAACATCGACGGCCACAAAGGCAAGCTCAGCGCAGCGCGCCCCGCCCCCAGCGGAGTCCGTCAGCCGCTTTCACTGATCAACGCTTTGCTGCAAACCGAGGCGAGCACCCGATGACCGTTCTCCTGGCTACTTTGATCAAGGTCATTGTGATCTTTGGCGCGCTGGTTAGCGCCGCTGGAGTCGCAACCCTTGCTGAACGCCGCGTTAGCGCTTGGATTCAACACCGCATCGGCCCGAACCGCGTCGGACCGCTCGGCGTGTTGCAGCCGCTCGCCGATGGCGTGAAGTTCATCTTCAAAGAAGAGTTCATCCCCGCGGGCGCGACGCGTTGGCTTTTCATCATCGCACCGGCGATCTCTGCCGCAGCAGCCTTGATGTCCGTCGCAGTGATTCCCTTTGGCGGACTCATCACTGAAATCGATGGCACGCCGATCCTCTTCTCGATCGCCGACCTCGACATTGGCGCGCTGTGGGTCGTCGCAATCGGCGGCCTCGGCATCTACGGCGTGATCCTCGGCGGTTGGGCAAGTAACTCCAAGTACTCGCTCTTCGGCTGCCTGCGCGCATCTGCGCAGATGATCAGCTACGAGTTGTCGATGATTCTCTGCATCCTGGCAATCATCGCTATTAGCGGATCGCTCAATCTGCGCGAGATCGTCGGCCTTCAGAACACGGGAACGGCCTACGGCTTCCTTCCCAATTGGAACATCTTCTACCAACCGCTCGCATTCGGCCTATTCGTCGTCTGCACCTTTGCTGAGACGAACCGCCACCCCTTCGACTTCGCCGAGTGCGAATCAGAACTCGTTGGCGGCTTTCACACCGAATACAGTTCGATGAAGTTCGCCCTGTTCTTCATTGGCGAGTACTGCGCGATGATCGTCATGTCCTGCATGACAGTGACGCTCTTCCTCGGCGGCTTCAGCTTTCCCTATTGGGAAGACGCGCCCTTCTTGATCGGCGTCGGTAGTTTTGTCGTCAAGACCGCATTCTTCATGTTCTTGTTCCTGTGGGTGCGTTGGAGTCTTCCGCGTTTCCGCTACGATCAGCTCATGAATCTCGGTTGGAAGGTCTTCTTGCCGCTCGCTCTCGCCAACATCCTTTTGACCGGTCTGGTCATCGCCCTCTAGAGGTCGCCCATGGTCATTGTCAAACGCAAGGAACTCAGCTTCGCGGAGAAGCTCTACCTGCCTGAGGTCATGCGCGGATTGCGCGTCACCCTCGGCAAGATGTTCAAGCCGAAGAGTACGCGCCAATATCCCGAAGAGCCGCTAGTGACGACGGCAGTCACCCGCGGGCAACCGCGCCTTCTTCAACTCGAGGACGGCAATTTGGCCTGTGTCTCGTGCGGCCTGTGCGAAGCAGCCTGCCCCGCTTACGCGATTACGATCGACGGTCAGGAGACTGGCCGTCCGATCGAGCGCGAACCGGAACGCTTCGAAATCGATTTCCTACGTTGCATCCTATGCGGTTTCTGCGAAGAAGCCTGCCCCAAGGATGCGATCTGGATGAGCGACGAGCTTGAGCTCGCCGGCTCCTCACGCAAGGGCTTGATCTACGGAATCTCCAAGCTCACGCGCTCCACCTTGCAGCTTCAGAAGCGCATCGACTACATCAAAAAGATCAACGACCGGTGGCGAACCTCCTCTTCTACATAATGGGCCTCGGAGCCATCCTTGGCTCCCTGGGCGTTGTCTGTTCGAAGAACCCGATCGCGAGCATCCTCTCGCTGCTCGGGACATTCTTCTGTCTGGCGACGATTTACCTCCTGGCTGGCTTCGAGTTCATCGCCGCTGCGCAGATCCTGGTTTACGGGGGCGCTATCATGGTGCTGTTCCTATTTGTCGTGATGTTGCTCAACTTAGGCAATGACGACGGCTCGGTCATTCCAGAAGTGATTAGCAAGCGCCGAATGCCAATTGCGATTGGCACGTCCGCGCTACTGATGCTTCTGACCTTCATTGGCGTCCTGGGCCAAACGGAAGTCCTGGCCGGCCCGAAAGAAGTCGTTGAGATGGACACGATCACAGGGCTCGCCGAGCTGCTCTTCGGTTCCTTCCTCTTGCCCTTTGAAGCGGCCTCCGTGCTTCTGCTCGCCGCCGCCGTCGCCGTCATCGTCCTCGCCAAACGCGAGCGCGCTCCCGAATCTAAGGAGAACGCCTGATGAGCGTCCCGACCGAACACCTGCTAATCCTCGCGGGTGTCTTATTCTCAATTGGCGTGGCAGGCTTCTGCCTGCGCCAAAACTTGATTGTGGTCTTGATGAGCATCGAGTTGATGCTCAACGCCGCGAACCTCACTTTCATCGCTGGTAGCCGAATGCATTCGACCTCCAGCGACCCCGCCCTACACGGCGGCTTGTTCGCGATCTTCGTGATCATGGTGGCTGCCGTCGAGGCATCCGTCGGACTTGCCCTCGTGATCGCGCTGTACCGTCGCAAGCAGACGGTTTCCAGCGCTAGTCTCAACGAACTGGGAGACTGATTCCGTGCCCCACACACAATGGCTGTGGTTGATCCCCGCCTTGCCACTTCTCGGCAGCATCCTTTGCGGCGCGATCCACTTCCTCACGCTGAAAGCTCGCAAGAGCGATAGCTCTGCGGCTGGCCCTTCACGCCTTGCGCCCCTCGTGGCCTGTCTCGGCGTCGGTATTCCCTTCGCGCTCAGCGTGATGGCCTTCATCACCCTCAAGGGTTTGGAGCCCGCCGCGCGCGTGCTCGAAAGCTCCGCTTGGGACTGGATCAATACAGGCACCTTCGGGATCGACGTCTCGATGGTTGTCGATCCTCTCTCCAGCATCATGCTGCTGGTGGTCACGGGCGTTGGTCTTCTGATCCACATCTATTCCGCGGGCTATATGAAAGGTGATCCGGGTTACGCGAAGTTCTTCGCTTACCTGAACCTCTTCATCGCGATGATGTTGATGCTGGTGCTTTCCAGCAACCTGCTCGGGCTGTTCATCGGCTGGGAAGGCGTTGGCCTCTGCTCATACCTTCTGATCGGCTTCTGGTACGAGAAGGGCTTTCCGGCGGAAGCCGGGCAAAAGGCCTTCGTCGCCAACCGCATCGGCGATGCATTCTTCATCATCGGCAGCTTCCTGCTGATTCGCTTATTCG
>JBLIOI010000108.1:0-16535 GCA_047639675.1 Planctomycetota bacterium
CCCTTGTCAGGTCTCCGGAATTGTTTACCTCCCAATCCTTCTGGGGCGAGAGGCGTAGCCGTGCGCCGTTGGCTCCACCACGCTTGTCGCTGTCCCGGAAAGTCGAGGCTGAGGCCCAGGCCGCTGTGACTAGCTGAGCTGTGGAAAGTCCTGAACCGAGGATCTGACTCTTGAGGGTGGCAATGTCCGCTTCGCCGATCAATTTGTGGTCGACCGTGGGGATGGGATCCTGCCACAGCTGGGCCTCAGGAACCTGAGATCCAAGCAAGCGTGAAACGGGTCCCATGTCACGGTGCGTCAGCTTGTACCAAGCTCTCGCAAAGGCAGCGTTGAACTCGTCGGGGTTCTCATGGAAGCGCTTTGAGATCGGGCCGTAGATTGGATCCAGCTTCAGAGCGAGATCCGTCGTGAGCATCATGGGGGCGTTCTTCTTCGAGGGGTCGTGCGCATCAGGCACGTTCATCCGACCTCCCCTTGGAGTCCATTGTTGGGCGCCAGCAGGACTCTTCACCAACTCCCACTCGTAGCCGAAGAGGTTCGAGAAGAATCCGTTTGACCACTCGGTCGGGGTCGTGGTCCAGGCTCCTTCGAGGCCGCTGGTGATCGTGTCGCCAGCCTTTCCGGATCCATAGGAGTTCTTCCAGCCGAGGCCCTGCTCCTCGAGGCTTGCTCCCTCGGGCGCAGGTCCAACTTGCCCTTCCGGACTAGCGGCACCGTGGGATTTCCCAAGGGTGTGGCCGCCTGCGATGAGGGCCACAGTTTCCTCGTCATTCATCGCCATGCGGGCAAAGGTTTCACGGATGTCCTTGGCTGCCGCGAGCGGGTCCGGCACCCCGTTGGGTCCTTCCGGGTTCACATAGATCAGGCCCATTTGGACTGCGGCCAGCGGATCTTCAAGGTCCCTGTCACCGGTGTAGCGTGCGTCTGCTAGCCACTTGCCTTCCGGACCCCAGTAGATGTCGTTTTGCGGTTCCCAGACATCTGCGCGACCTCCTGCAAAGCCCAGCGTCTCCAGGCCCGCTGATTCGAGGGCGCAATTTCCGGCGAGGACCATCAAGTCAGCCCAAGAAATCGTCTGGCCGTACTTCTGCTTGATGGGCCAAAGGAGTCGACGGGCCTTGTCGAGGTTGGCGTTATCAGGCCAACTGTTCAGGGGCGCAAATCGCTGCGTGCCATCCGATGATCCGCCGCGACCGTCGCCTACTCGATAGGTGCCTGCACTGTGCCAGGCCATCCGGATGAACAAGGGCCCGTAGTGGCCCCAGTCCGCAGGCCACCAATCCTGCGACGTGGTCATCAACTCCGTGATGTCCTGCTTGAGAGCACTCATATCGATCGATTTGAACGCCACCGCGTAATCGAACTCGGTCCCCATTGGATTACTCAGGGTTGAGTTTTGATGGAGGATGCTGAGATCCAATTGATTGGGCCACCAGTCACGGTTAGACATGGGATCAGACTTCGAAGCGGCCCCACTGTCGCCCATTACCGGGCACGTGCCGGCCGATTCGATGGCTGCTTTCATCTCAACGCTAGACCCGCTACTCGGTAAGTCGTGGGTGGAGACGCACGAGGCAGCACTCAGAGCTGCGGCTACAGCCAGTACACCAGCGAAGTTAGTTTTAGTGTTCATGGTTACTTGGGAGCAAGAGTGTGCCCCAGGAGTGCGATCGTTAGTTGTATGCCGCCGATTTGAACTCGGTGGAGGCTGCCTTCGGTCGCGAAATTTAGGTAGATGGATTGCGAATCTGCGGGTTAGAGCTACCTGGTCGCAAGAGATCTTCGTCCAAGGCTGCGCTCTTATCCAATCGAAAATTCCGATGGATCTGATAGGGCCTGCCTATCTTGCCGGATGCGATGCGCTCAGAACGCATTCTGCCGAGCCCTTGTGGTCTATTCTTGGGCCTCATTCAAACAGTTTAAGCCGTGGCGTTACCTCGAACTGTAAGATTTCTGCGTTGAGTGCTAGTTGCGCAATGATGCATGCACTGGCTGCGAGGCGGGAATGATGTTTCTCCGCTACGGCGATCGGGCACTCCAGTTGCCCGATGGTGGGGAGTGTCGCGTGGGCAGCTCTTCACGCCGCATTGGTGTGACGATTGGCTGCTCGCTGGTAGCGCAGTATCAGGTCTTGCGCAAGCGGATGAATAGAAGCCAGACACTGACCGATAGAACTCAGTCGAAAAAAAAGATCGCGGCGAGTCGATCAAGTCGACTCGCCGCAAATTTCGTTGCCGTAGACAAGTACAGGTGAACCGTCTATGGAAACCAGGGGGCAGGGTGGCTTAGCCATTTGTCGCCGCGCAAGCCCTTGCCCCTGATTCGATTCTCAGCTAATGCCTCCAAAGCGGCGGGGCCTGAGTTCGTTCAGGGGCCTGTTGGGTTTATGACTAGTGTCGATTTTGATCACCTCCTATTAGCTGGATGAAACTCCCGTACGTATGGCTTGCTCTGGGGCGGGAGTTCCGAGGCCCCGGTGAGCTACTTGATTCAGTCTACACAAGTTGGTGTATCTCGCCACCCCCCGAATTTTCCCCTTAGAACGAGAGAGTTACACCTAAAGCGGCGAGAAGGTCGTGTTGGCCGTCCGAATTGCCGCCTTTGTGCGCTGCAGCTATGTTGAACTGCCACTTGATGGCGTGGCCCTCGATGTAGCGATTGATGCCCGCGCTGAATGTTCTACGCTCGAAATCAAGCGGTGCTGATGCATCGTCGAAGTTTTCGTAGCGCAGGGCTACTTCGTACTTATCTGGTACGAGCATGTAACTCGTCGTCAGGCTCCAAGGGGAGGTGTCACCGCGTTGTTCCATGTCGGGGATCAGAGTGTACCCGCTGCCGTACTTGACCCATTCGGCTTGCGCGCTGAAACGGCCGGTGACCAGGTTGGCCTCGAAGGCTACCGCAGTGCCATGGCTGGCTGTGTCGTCGTCAGAGACGCCCGCGCCCACTGTTAGACTCGTTGAGCCGTCCGAGCCAAAAGCACCTTCGTAGGACTTTTCGGCCTCACCCATGACGTTGAGGCTGGTGTGCAGGGTGGTGAGTTGGCGCTCAGCGACTCCATTCTGCCCGTTTTGCACGGAGAGGCGCCAGTGGAAGCGACCATGATCGCCGTTGAACATCCCGCCTGTGTCTCTCTGCGAATAGAAGATGCCGTTGCGCGTGCGCGCGATGAAAAGCGTTTCGTTGGCTTCGACCATGCCCGAGCGCAGGAGCGGGATCTTGAACTTACCCAGGGTGAAGTTGAACTGTTCTCCCAAGTTCGTGCTCACCCATGCGTCTTCCATCTGCAGTTTGCCCGATGCGAGGTCGACCGTTAACCGATAGTTGTAGTCGGATAGGTTGCCAACCAAGTTGACGCGCAGATTGTCGAGGTGCATGGCGCCGGAGTTGGTGACGTCTTGGTAGAAGACGTTGCCGCGTACATAGCCCCAGATCTCAGCGGAAGACTCGTTGGTTCCGAGCGTTAGCTGTTCGAAGCTCTGCAGTTCGAGGTCGAGTGCGGCCCACTCGTCGGTCTCTTCTTCCGCAAAGGATTCAATTTCGAGCTCGCCCTCTTCTTGCCAGGCGAAGCTGGTGGGGGCGGCCCATGCGATAAGCGTAAACGCGATAGCTGTGCTGTGCAGTTTCATTGTAATGATCCGTGTATCTGGTGAGCCTTCACTTAAAAAGAGAGCAGGGCCCCGCGTCGCGCGCGGGGCCCTGCTTTGTGCTTGAGACTTGCCCGCGACGCGCACGGGCAGGTGCTCTGCTAGGTGGGTTTCTTAGAAGCCGAGTGCGACGCCAACAGCGAGGGTGCTGTTTTCGTTCGCAGTGTTATCACTGCTTCCGCCGCCGATGTTGAGCTGCCACTTGATGTCGTGACCCGAGACGTAGCGGTTGACGCCGAAGATGTACTTCGTCGTGTTAGCCGCGTCGTCCCAATCGTCGTAACGGAAGGCAACTTCGTAGTTCTCGCCGAACAGGTAGCCGAGGCCAAGGCTGTAGGGAGTGGCTTCGACGCCACTTACGTTGGCGTCCTTGTCTTGGTCAATCATTTCACCGAAGACGGAGAAGCCGCCGCTGGTGAGGTTGGCGAAGACGGCGAGTTGGGCCGCTTCGCGGCTCGAGCCGAGAACGTTCACACTACCAGTACCGTCACCACCAGCAAGCTGGTCGGTTTGGGCGTTGTGATCAGAACCATCGTCAGCGAAGGTCAAGCCAACGTTGAGGTTGGTTCCCTCTGCTGCATTGAGTGCGCCTTCGTTGCCCGAAGAGGTTCCCATGATGTCGATGTTGACGTGGCCACTGTAGGCGAAGTCGTCGTTCATGCCGCTAGCGCCGTTTTGGAAGGTGACCTCCCAGTTGAGACGCGAGAAGTTACCGTCGAACGCAAATCCCGTATCGCGGGATGAGTTCATTGCTCCAAGGTAACTACGGTCGATGAACAGCGTTTGGTTACGCTGGACAGTAGAACTCGCAGTTACATTTCGGCGAAAGGCACCTACCTTCATGCCGACGCCTTCTGCAATCGCTACGTGGACGTACGCATCGGTGAGTCCACCAAGGCCTTCCTGCGTGGTGAAGGCTGAGGTGCCATCGAAGGTCTTGTTGACCGCAATGCCCTGGGGGGCATAGAGCTCACCGGTGTCGGTGAAGTTCCAGCCAAGGACGAAACTGTAGTTGTCGTTGACCGAGCCGCTGAGGTTGACAGCAGCACTGTGGACACCGGTTCCGAGCGTATCTTCGTTCGGGGGATCCATGCTTTCGGATGAGATGGCGCCGATGATCCAACCGGATACATTGAGACCGTCTTGGTGATCCTGAGCTAGCGGCGCGTTGTTAAGCGCTGCGAGTTCACGATCGAGCTCCGGCCATTCGGTATCGTTGGCGAAGCTGGTCGCGCCGACCAAAGATGTGGCCAGGGCGGAAAAAACAAACTTGTTCATTGGGTATGCACTCCAAAGAGAAAAGGGACCGCTGAGTGAATTTGGGATGGGGAATAGGTGCGGCACAGGGTGCCGCCTCATTGCGTCCAGCAAAAGAGTTGGCCGCAGGATTTCACTAAGAGACCGAATGGACAATCGGCGGTGAATCTGCGGACGCGTCCCTGAATCCAGATTGCTTCCATGGAAGCTACGTAAGCTGTTTCTTTAAAACGACTTAGCGTCTGCGCTGTCCGTTCCGGAGCGCTCGTGGAAAGCGCTTGGCGCGCGAGGTTGAGGCTAGAGCCGCTGTAGCCTCCATCGTTGTAAGTCCTTGCTCAGTAAATGTTTAGAGCATTATAAGGGTCCAGCGAAAGCGGTCCCATCTGTGCCTTGAGGCTCGCCACTAGCTTGAGGGCAATTCGTCAATTCCGTCTCCAGGGGGCTCGTTTGGGGCAAGTTTTGCCTGCCATTCCCACCCGTGGTCCAAGATTGCCGTCGATTTGCGGCCATATCATCGGACCGCGGTGTCAAGGGGGCGCCTGGGGCGCGCCGCGATGCTCGCCCTCTACTCTCGCTCGAGGTAGGGCAAGAGTCGTTCGTCCGCGGAGGCGATCTGTTCTAGGAGACTCTCAGGCACGGTGCTGCGGAGGAGTTCCATGGCTTGGAGGCGCAGCTCCAGTCGTTCGCGGGCAGCGACGGTGTACTTGAAGTCATAGATCGGCATCTCGAGGAACTTCGGGTCTACGCTGGCAACGTGTTCCGCGACCGCGAGTGCGAGTTCCGACTCGAGCGCTTCTGTCCAACGCTCCTCGTGGGGCTCTGCCGCTTCGAGGATCTCGCTAGAGAGGAGCGCTGCCTCGGGCTCACCATCAGACTCCTTCACCCGACCGAGGGCCAAGAGGGCCACCCGCACCAGCTGGCGGTCCGGGATCTCCTTGGACTTGGAGCGGCGCTTCAGTTCCTCGATAACGTCCTTAATGTCTTGGCTCGGATCGTTCATTCGAACTTCTTCCCTCTGTCGCGCTTGAGTGACGAGCGCTGGTTCTTGGAGTCAAGGCGGCGACGTTGGGAGCCGCGGGTCGGTTTGGTGGCCTTGCGATGCTTGACGATTGCGAGACCGTCGCGAATTAGATCCGCCATGCGTTCGCGGGCATCTTCGATATTACGGGCTTGCTCGCGATGACTTGAGGCGTGGATGATGAGGTCACCGATGCCGACCACCTTGGCTCGCAGGCGTAGAAGGAGTTGGGAGCGTTGGACAGCACTCAGGGCCTTGCTGTGCCGAATCGAGAAGCGCAATACCGCCTTTGAGTTGACCTTGTTGACGTTTTGACCACCTGGCCCGCCTGAACGAGCAAAGGTCAGTTCCATCTCATCGGGCGGAATCGTCAGGCGATTCGTGATGTCCAGGGGCTCCACAAGGCGTTTCCGTTACTTGGCGTCGCCCAAACGGCGAAGCACAGGAAAGGTGAAGATGCCCGTTGAATGCCCATCAGAGAAGGTCATGGACAGAGCGTAGTTGCCGACGAGCTTCAGGTCGCTTTGCTCCATATCGTCCGAAACGCTATCGGGATCGTGGGTGCGCACACCGGTGGCTTCGCTGACGCACTGGGCGCAGGGGCAGACCTTGCGGAGGTCGGCGGCGGTAAAGGCGGAGGTGACTTCGTCACCCCACTGAATCGTGACCAGTCCCGGAATACTCCGTTCGATCACCTTAGGCTGCGTGGAGAGCATGGCTCGGAGGAGTCAGAGGTGGGCTGGTGGGAAGGACCGGACTTGAACCGGTGACCCCTTGATTTTCAGTCAAGTGCTCTACCAACTGAGCTACCCTCCCAAGTGGCGCTGACTGCTCTTGCGAACATCGACGCACACCGTAGACCGCGAATTATGCCCCCAGATTCGCCGAGGTCAATTCGGGAGGCCGAGGAATCATCGAGATACCACCGACTCTTGAGTTTTGAGGAGCGCTCTGGCGGCCGCTGCGTCCTCGGCAATCTGGATTTTCAGCTGCTCGATTCCATCGAATTTCTTCTCGCCGCGCAGGCAATCGACAAATTCCAATTCGAGTCGTCGGCCGTAGATATCGCCCTCAAAGTCAAAGATGTGCACTTCTACTATGGGGAGGGCCGCTGGCGTGCCGTCGACCGTCGGGCGGAATCCGATGTTTGTGACGGCTTGCCACGGACCACAATCCTCCATGAGATCGCCCTCTGGAATCAAATTCGCAAAGCAGGCGTAGACGCCGACCGGCGGGTGCAATTCGTGGTGCAAGTCGAGGTTTGCCGTGCGAAATCCGAGCTGCCGACCGAGTTGGGCACCGCGCACGACGGCGCCGAGGACGGAAGCGCGACGCCCAAGCATGGCGCGCGCCGACTCTAAATCGCCCAGTTCGACGGCTTCGCGGATAGCTGTGCTGGAGACGCCACGCTTATTGACTACGACCATCGGTACGACAGTGGTCGGGTAGCCGGCGGCGCGCAGGAACTCTGCGTCGCCCTCGCGGCCCGCCCCGAACTTGCTGTCAAAACCCAGCATGAAATGGCGTGTATCGAGTTTGCTCACCAAGAAGTCCGAAGCGAAGACCGCCGCAGGGGTGTTGCGCATCTCCTCGTCGAAAGGCAGGACGATCGTGTGCTCGATACCTGCCCGCTCGAACAGGTTCAGGCGGTGATCGAGGGTCGTTAGAGTGCGTGGGGCGCGTCCGAGCAGGATTTCTTTCGGGTGGCCGCTGAAGGTCACGACAGTTGCCTCAGCGCCGAGTTCACGTGCTTTCTCCACATTGGCGGCCAGAATCGCTTGATGGCCGAGGTGGACGCCATCAAAGACGCCCAGGGAGAGAACTGCGCCGTTTTCGGGCGGAGGACCGAGGACCTGCCTATCCGTTGTAATTCTCATTGGTGGGTTGCCGGACTACTTATTAGCGGCCGCCTCGGCCTTTGCGGCCTCTTTCGCCGCCTTGGCCAGGTCCTCCTTGTAATCCAGAACTAGGTCCTCAAAGGCTAGCTTGTTGCGCAGTTTGTCCGCGGGAGAAATGCGGTCGATCAGGAGCACACCCTCGAGGTGATCCATCTCATGCTGGATGACGCGTCCTTGAAAGCCTTCGTATTGGGCCTCGAAACTCTCGCCGTCCACCGTTTGCGCCGAGATCTTGACCCTATCCGGTCGCGTCACTTGGCCGTAGATGCCGGGGAAGGAGAGGCAGCCCTCTTCGTATTCTGTTCGCGGGCCGGAAAGCTTCAGGATCTTGGGATTGACTAGGGCCAAGTCGTCGCCTTCCTCGCCCGTGTGGTTGAGAACCAGAATTCGTTGATTGAGGCCGACTTGCGGGGCAGCGAGGCCCACGCCGGTGCTCTCGCGCATGCGAACGAACATGGCGCTTACGGTCTCCTTCAGATCACTATCAAAGGTCTCCATGGCTTGGGCGGGCTTGCGAAGCACCGGGGCCGGGTAGATGGAGATTTGGAAATCGAGAGACTTGGACATGTCTGGGCAGGAAAGTGAGGGAGATCTGTGAGAACCTGGCCCGCAGCATATCGGGCGCATTGACGGCAAAGGGCCTCGCCCCTAAGATTTTCCGCCCGCACTGTCTGTTGGGGCGTCAGAGATGGCGTTCTCACGGGGGAGGAGCGGACTACCTACTTCATCGCACATGGACTTTTCCAAGCACATTCAAAAAGCTGAGGAAGCTGCGCGTCGGCGCAACTACGACTTTGCAGTCGAGTTGTACCAGCAGTTACTCGAGCTAGATCCTGACCAGGGCGAAGCCCGGGGCGGGTTGCGTCGTGCGTTGAAATTGCGCCATGAGAAGAAGAAGGGTGGGCGATTCTTGCGAGCGATCTCTGGCGCTGGACCCTTGGCGGTGGCGAAGACCATGCGCAAGGCGGGCAAGATTGATGCCTGCGTGAAGTCGATCGAAGGCTACCTCGCGACCAACCCGCTCGACGTCGACGCGAACTTGTTCTTGGGCGAAGCGCTCGAGACCGGTGAGTACTACAAGTCGGCCTGCGCCGTCTATGAGTTCATCGCACAGATCGCGCCGCGCAATCCGGAAGGGCTAAAGCGTGCAGGCGCGATGATGTACAAGCTCGGCGATCATCCGCGCGCTCTTGAGTTCTACGAACTCGCGCTCGAAGCAGATCCGCGCGATCAAGAAGCGCTCAAGGAACGCAAGAACCTCGCAGCTGAAACGGCCTTGACTCAACGCGACGATCCCAGCGTCAGTCACAGTCGCGATCAGATTAAGAACAAGGACGAGGCCCGCTCACTCGAACGAGGCGAGCGAATGCATCGCAGTACCGAAGAGTGGCAGGAAGAGTTGAAGGCACTCGAAGAGCGCTACCTCGATTCACCTAGCGATGTCGACTTGATGGTCGCCATGGCAGACGCGCACGAGAAGTTGCGCGACATCGAGTCGGCCTTCGACTTGATCGATCGCGCTTGCGATTATCGCAAAGACGGCGTCGAACTAATCGCGCGTCGCGATACGCTGCGTTTGAAGGTGATCAAGAAGCAGATTTCACGAGCAGATGCCTCTGGCGACACGGAGAAGGCGAATAGCCTCGAAGGTGAGTTGCGCAGTTTTCAGCTCGAGTCACTCAAAGAACAAGTGCGAGTGCGTCCTTCGGACGCCAGCTTGCGCATCAAACTTGGCCAACAGTTGCTGAAAATCGACGAGCTCGATAGCGCTGTGGGCGAGTTGCAAAAGGCCGTTGACGATCCGCGTCTCGGCCACGAGGCGAACTTCTACCTCGGCGCCGCCTTTCAACGCAAAGGCTTCGCGGACCTCGCCAAAAAGAACTATGAGCGCGCCATGGAGGGCTGCTCCGGCTCCGATGAGCGCTCAAAAGAGATCCTTTACAACTTGGGATCAATCGCAGAGGAACAAAGCCAGCCTGAAGAGGCTTGCTCTTTCTTTGCACGCATTTTCGAAATCGACATCAGCTACAGAGATGTGGCAACCAAAATGGAGCAGTACAAGTAAGACATGCCGAATAACAAGCAGCAGAGTAAGCGTCTCAAGACCGACGAAATTAAGCGTCAGCGCAACAAGGCAACGAAGACCGTGATGCGTAGTTCGATCCGTAATGTGGTCGAAGCTGAGACGAAAGAGGAAGCTCAAACAAAGGCGCCGGAAGCGGTGAAGCGCATCGACAAGGCGGCGCAAAAGAACATCATTCACTCCAACACAGCAGCTCGCATGAAGAGCCGCTTGGCGCGCACAGTAGCGGCCAAGTAGGGGCTCTGCTCCTGGGGACCTCGCGCAAGGCGGGTCCTCGTGTTGGCCGAACGCCCAGGATCTGTTTTTCAGGCTCACTACGTTTGAGTTGAAGCTCTAGCGCAACGAAGGGGACGGACCGAAAGGTCAACGTGCGACTCCCGAACTGGTCAGTGGTCATGGCATCCCGGCTCATAAAACCTCTCCAGTGTCAGAGGCGCAAACTCATACTCGCCATGTGGTTGGGCCTCTGTGCTCGTCATGGGGCGATTTTTTTGGCCATCGCTGGCTCGCTCGCACTGGTGGTGCGGGTCGGATCTGGGGTCGAATCGGCTCGCGTGCTCTGGATTTTTGCTCCTATTGCGATAATTCCTGTTCTCTCTTGGCGGGGCGTCCGGGACGCCGTGCCGAGTGAAGAGGGGGCTGCCGCCTGGCTCGATTTACGTTCGGGGGCCCAGGGCTATCTCTTGGCCGAGTTCGAGCAGTATGACGCGCGCTGGAACCGGACTTTCGAGGCGTAATTGGATCGGCTACCGGAGTTGCCGGCCATTCGGTTCGGCTCCTTAGCCAAAATGATGCTGCCGGCCTTGGCTTTCGCCATGCTGGCAGTTTTTGTGCCGATCATGCGTGCGGAGCCTGGACCAGCCACGAACCACTACGATCGGGCGATCCAGGGACTCGCCCAGCGTATCGAGAGCTTGAAAGAGAATGTGGACGCCGAGCAGCCCGAGGCAATGCTTGAAGCGCTCGATAGCTTGCGCAAGGAGCTGGGCTTGGAAGGCCCGGATGCGGCGCAAACTGCCCAGGATATGCTGGAGAAATATGGTGCGTCCGGGCACCCTGCGCATATTGATCAGCGACTTCCTCAGCCCGCACGACTCGGCCACCCTCGTTCGCTCGCTCGCCGGACGCGCAGGCGGTTTCGCAATCTTCCAGGTGCTCTCCAAGCAGAATGCCCGGCCTGAAGTTGGCAGCGCCTTCCGCATACAAGACGCGGAGATCGTCCTCGATCCCGCCGCAGTCGATGATCATCTCGTGCGCTTCGGGCGGCTAACACGTTCTCTCGATACCGCATACCGGCGTGCCGCCACTCGCTTTTATCAGCTCGTGGCGAGCGAAGGCTTGGACTCGATCTGTCGCGAGGAACTCGCCCAGGCAGGTTTCGTACAATCGGGCTGAGATCGCTATCCTCTGTGTGTCCAAGATCCCTCACCCGACCGTTTCAATGATCGAGTTCCTCCCCCAAAACGACGGCAACCTGGTTGCCATCAACTTCCACGGCAAGATCACCCACGAGGAGTTTGGAGCGCTCGAGCCGATGATCGAGGCCCAAATCGAGAAGGACGGCGGCGAGATCCGTTTGTTACTCGATCTGATGGACTTCGATGGCTACGAAGATCTGCATGCACTTTGGGAGCACTTTGTCATTGTCAAGAACCACCACCAAGCGGTCAAGCGCATCGCGATTCTCGGCCACGCAGACTGGGAACGTCGCGTTGCCGAATTAGCCTCACGCTTCTCGATTGCGGATGTGGGCTTCTACGCTGATGGAGATGTGGCTGCCGCCCTTGACTGGCTGGTGCAGGGCTAAGAGCCGGAAGACGGCGGTACCTAGCCCGCTCAGCGATGTGGTGCTGCGCGCTTCTCATAGAAACAGTGTGCTGACCCTTTGCCGCTGAAAGTGACGACGGAAGAGATGCAGCGCTATGACAGCGGGAACGCCCAAGAAAGCGAGGAGACCGAGGGGGTTCAAAAGCCTGGGTAGGGGGGATTCTCACCTCTCATGACCAGGGATAGCAGCACAAAGGTAACCATGACCTTCGCACACGAGCCAATGCGCTAGGCTCTCTAGGCAATGCCCGAATATCCGCACATTACCGTCTATCTCGAGTGCATTTCTGAAAAGGCCGTGGGGGAGGAATTGAAAGCCGTGCGCATTGCGAGCCCCTTCTTGCTGCGGAGTGTGGACCCCAAGCCAATAGCGTTACACGGGCAGGTTCTGCGTGGGGTGCGTAACGTAGGGAAGCGCGTCGTGCTCGAGTTCAACGACAGCCTTTTTGCGGTCTTCCACCTAATGATCGCTGGGCGTTTCGCTTGGAGGAAGCCCGAGGCGAAACTCGGAAGTAAGTCGAGCTTGGCGAGCCTCGACTTTGAATCGGGCTGCTTGGTTCTGACGGAAGCGGGCTCGCTGCGTCGCGCGTCGCTGCATATCGTCCAGGGCGAGAATGCCCTCGCCGAAATGGACTCTGGAGGCATCGATTTATTCAGAGCGACAACGGAGGAGTTCACGGAAGTGATGACTCGCACGAATCACACCTTGAAGCGCGCGCTCACTGATCCGCGCATACTGAGCGGCATCGGTAACAGCTTCTCGGATGAGATTTTGCACGCGGCACGGCTCTCTCCGGTCCAGCTCACAAGCAACTTGGATGACGATGATTGGGAGCGTTTGCACCAGGTTTGCATGCGCGTTCTAACAATCTGGACGGCCAAGTATCGCTCCGAAGTTGTGCGCGGCTGGCCTGCGAAGGTGAGCGCCTTTCACCCGGAAATGGCTGCTCACGGCCGATACCATGAACCTTGCCCCGTTTGCCAGAGTTCGGTGCAGCGCATCTTGTACGCCTCGCGCGAGACGAACTACTGCGCCACTTGCCAAACAGGCGGACGCTTGCTCGCAGATCGCGCGCTTTCGAAATTGTTGAAGTCGGATTGGCCGCGCACCTTGGAAGAACTCGAAGGCCGCAGCTAAGCTGCCCCGCGAAGCCTATGCCCGAACTGCCCGAAGTTGAAACCGTCATGCGCCTGATCCGTCCCGGGGTCGAGGGCAAGCTCGTGCGCGGAACAGAAGTGCTTTGGGAACGTACGATTGGCGAGCAGGGTACGAGTGATTTCGAGAGCGCTCTGCGCGGCAAGCGAATCGTGCGCGCTTGGCGCCGAGCCAAGTGGATTGTGCTCGACTTGGAGAAGCGCCAAGTACCTGCGGGTCAGCTCCTCGTGCACCTGCGCATGACGGGGCGTCTGCACATGGTCGATTCGCGCAGCGAACCAGATCCCTACGAACGGGTTCGCCTCAAGCTCGAGGGCGGCCGAGCGCTGACCTTCATCGACGTGCGAAAATTTGGCCGGTTCCTCTTTGTGGAGGATTCAGAGCCGATTTTCAGCCGGCTAGGGCCCGAGCCGCTGGAAGGGGAGTTCACTCCAGATTGGTTTTGGGCTGCTCTCCGTGGCCGCAGCCGAGCGCTCAAACCGCTGCTTCTCGATCAGTCCTTTCTCGCGGGGCTCGGCAATATCTACGTCGACGAGTCCCTGTTTCGAGCCCGATTGCACCCTTTGCGGCAATCCGACAAGCTGCGCCGCCCCCAAGCGGATCTTCTCCACGCAGAAATTCAGCAGGTTCTCGCCGACGCAATCGAGCGCGAAGGCTCGTCCTTCGACACCTTTTATCGCACCCCCGAGGGTCAGCCGGGAAGCTACCAAAACCAGTTCCAGGTCTACGGCCGCGATGGCAAACCCTGTCGTGCCTGCGGAGCCACCTTGCGCAAGTTCACCGTCGGCCAACGCGGAACCCACGTTTGTCTACGCTGTCAGCGCCCCCCGCGCGGCTAGGTGCTATGATTCCAGCGCCATGATCGACACCAGCAATCTAAAAAAGGGCGTGTGCCTCGTCTTCAAAAACGCACCAATGATCGTCCAACACATGACCACCTCGACGCCCACGGCGCGCGGCGGCAACACGATCTACAAGACCAAGCTCAAGAACCTGATCACCGGTCAGATTCTGAACGAGTCCTTCCGCAGCGGCGAGAAGTTTGAGGAAGCGGACATGGAGTACCATGATTGCGGCTTCATGTATTCCGACGGAACGGAATGGCACTTCATCGACAATGTGACCTTTGAGCAGTTTGCCTTCAAGGCGGACGACCTTGGCGACGATGTCGGCTATATCTGCGACGGTGTCGCAGGTGTGCAGGCGATGGTGATCGACGGAAACGTCGTCAGTATTCAACTGCCGCTCAGCGTCGACATGATCGTCGCCGAATGTGATCCGATCATCAAAGGCGCGACGGCCAAGGCTCAATTGAAGTCGGCCAAAATGGAGACTGGCCTGGAAGTGATGGTTCCGCCCTACCTTGCATCTGGCGAGAAGATCCGCGTCGATACGCGTGACGGACACTTCATCGAGAGAGTGAAGTAGAACGGAGCTCTCGCACTCACTCTCGAAATCAAGTCAAACGCGGACCTACTCGGTCCGCGTTTTCCATGTCTCTTGAATCTGGTTGATGCTGGGCCATTGCTCGGCACAAAGAGACAAGTAGAGCGTCACATCCTCATGGGGGTGCTTTTCGTCCAAGGCCTTCACGGCTTCCCCAATCTTGGTGCCGTCGGGCTGAGATTCGTCCGTGTTCTGGATCATGCCATCCTCGTGCTCAACGCCGGTCAGGTCCAAGAAGCCCGTGACGAGCTCTTTGTGGTCCTTGATCAGGTAGCTGCCGAAGATTTCGTAGCACATCTCCGCATTGGCGGTGCTTTCCAGGAGCTGCTTGGCCTTTTTCGCCCGGCGATCGAAGGGCAGCTTGCGAATCGCGTGGGGGCGGAATTTCATAGCCTTGGCCACTTCATTGTCCATCGGACCGAATCCTTGCTGCTCGAGGGCTGAGTAGATGGTCAGGAAGCGAGCGTCGTCCATCTTTTTGAGTTGCTCGATTACTTGCATGATTGGGTGTTCGCTAGGAATAATGGGTGGCAGGATCCGTGGGTGGCCGAGAAGTCTATCAAGCCCACAGTCGATCGGGGAGGGTATGATCTTGCTCCCCAGAATCCGCTAGAACTAGACCGATGCAGTTAGACAAATTTCGCCTGGTAGGCACCGCAGACGACGAGAGAGAGGCCTTCGGAAGGCTCGTACAGGACATCGATTACGTCCCCGGAGCCATCCTCTACTCAGAGATGCTCTTCATGAAGGCGGGCATGTCTCAGTTCGAGCCCCTGCGCGTGATCGAGGCCGGTCGTGGCGCGGGCGTGAGCACAGAGATCCTGGCCCGCTGTTTCCCTGACATGCCCATCATCAGCGTCGAGCGCGATGCCAAGGCGCCCGGCGCCGAAGCCGCCAAGGCGCGCCTAGGAACCTACACCGATGTCGACTGCCGCTTCGGCGATCCATCGGAAGTCCTGCTCGAGATCGCCAAGCCGGGCGACATCGCCCTGATCGGCGACCCCGGAGGCTTCGCAGGCTTGAAGCTGATGCTCAAACTGCTCGCCACGCGCAAGTTCGACCTGGCCTTCCTTCACGGCATTCGCCCCGATACTCCCGAGCGCGCCTTCCTAAACAAGCACCTGCCCGAGACTTGCTTCAGCGACGACCCGGACTTCGCCGAGGTCGTGCACGAGCTCGACGCAAAAGCAAAGAGCAGCCTGCCCGCCGACAGCCAATACGAATCCACCCGCGGCAAGTTCGGCTACGGACTGTCGCTAGCGTGTTTGCCCTACGACGCGCGCCTCAACTACAACTCGCTAGCCCGCAAAGCCGGTACCCAAGCCCTCAAGAAAGGCATCGGCCGCTTGTTCGGCGGGAAGTAGCTCCTTCAGTCCCAGGCTATGGGGCCAAGTGTTCAAAGCGATGATCAAAGAGCGCAGAGCCTTGTCCGGTGCGGAGCTCTAGGCGGATAGGAAGCTGGAGTGATCTACAGAATCGCAAGGGCTGATCTACCTCGATCCCACGTTAGATTTCGAATGTCTGGTAGCCTAGGGCGATGAGCATCAAGCACCCGGCGTCCGTGAGTACTGCCACAAGAGGTCGGCGGTTCCTGGCGCTTGTTGTTAGGTGCAAGCCTCGGCTTAGCGAGTGGCGGGATGTGGTGGCTCTATCAAGCCAGTCCGCCGCCGATTGAGATAGAGATAGGAACCTCTCCCCCGGCTACAGGCCAGTTCTTGAAGGTCGACCTTCGCGTGGAAGATCGAATCGCCGAGATTGGTAGTGAGCTTCGTGAAAATGCAGAAGCTCCTTCTTGGGCAGGCGTCTACATGACCGGGGATGGATACGAATCAGCGCACCTTCACCTTGGAATTGAAACGGGTTTTGGGTTCACGCGGATCGGTTGCGTTGGGCTCTCTAGTCAAGACTTGGGTACTGTGAGGGCCGTCGGTTCCAGGATCCTTCTCGCTGGGGAATTAGAGCCCAATCCCGGAGCAATCGAGCCTTACCCGAAGGAACTAGTTCACGTCCTTTGGGGCGAGCGAAGCTATCTGATTGCTCCCGATGAGATGATTGCCTTTGGTTGTGACATCAACGCGGGGATTGAGCCAAGCGAGTATCCCGGTGGCATGGCTTGGCTTGCTCAATTCTTGCGCCCCTGCGGCGGACAACGCGAGCGAGCCCGAGCGCAACTAGAGCTTGCTATGTCAATTGCGCGAGGCTG
>JBLIOI010000109.1:0-15977 GCA_047639675.1 Planctomycetota bacterium
TTTCTGCGTTAGAGCAAAAGTTCGCAAAGCCGTACGGTGTGGGGAGCCATCCACTTGACACGTGGGAAATGATTGACGCTGCGGTTGACGCGGCGTTTTTTCGTGCCTGGAGGGCTGCCTCGTAGGGCTCGGTGTGGTGCGGGTTTACGGCGCGGGCTAAAGCACATCGCGTCTCTGGCTCCATAATGGAGAGCGTCGTTTAGCGTGAGATGGCTGGATCCTGTATGAACTCCAGGCCAATCTTGCTCTCAAACTCTCTGGCGTCTCTGCGAACTTCTGAGAGTGTGGTTAACTCCCGGAAGCGATCGGGCACGGCGAAGTCCGCTAACCAGTTCGCGATCAGCCACTCGGGGTGCGAACGAGACTCGAACTTCCCGATGGCTCTTTCCCAAGTTCTCGCGTGTCCGTCCTAGGTTCGGTATTGCCAGGCCGGGGGTACTCCTTCCAGTTCAAAGAAGGCTCCAATGATGTCCGTCTCGCGCTCTAGCAGATGATGAGGCCTTGCTCCGGGCATGACATGGGCACGGTAGCTCCCGCCTTGGAAGCGAGGGTCCCCGGCGTGCGTTCCAAGGCGGTTGGCTAGGTCTACTGATTGCCCGAAGTAGATTACCTCACCGCCTCGACGGATCAGGTAGACCCCCGGTTGGGCAGGCGGAGGGGTACCACTTAGTGGTTCTTCGTCTGTCCAATTGAGACCAAGCCACCCTCCAGACAGCAGCGCCTCGTCTCCGCGGGCAACTGGGAGTGACTCGTAGTCCACAGGTTCCTCAAGGCGTTGCATGGGCTGGCCTTTCGCCCTGTTTGAAGGCCTAGTCCACATCGGGTGTAGGCGTCCGTGATTCAACAGGGTGCTACCGCCTCTATGAATTCGGTGCTGATGCAGGAGGAAGTCTTCGAGGCACTGCCTCGCCGGAGACTCATGCATTGCAGTAACGACAGACACCTCGAACTCGTAGCCATCCTCGTGACGAAAAGCCCACATGGCACCAGCTGCGGTGTGTGGGTCGTTCCAGGGCGGATGATCGAGTCCTCGGTTCACGCCTCTAGCCAGTGCCCGGGTTCGCTCGCGGAGATTGCGACCGGTCTGCCCAATGTAGGCGAGGCGAGAGTCACCGACGGCGCGGATCTTGTAGAAGCCAGGATCGGGAGAAACACTGGCCCTGTATTCGGCCGCAGACGAATTGAGTGGAATCCAGAGAGACCAGCGGAGACCACACCAGTCCGTGGCGATCGGATCTTGTTGGTGATCACTCAATGGGAGTACCGAGGGCAGTTGCGTCCTTCACTCGTTGTAACTACGCGGCGCATTTATCGTTCTCCATCGCCTCGTGATACTCCCAACGCCAAGATCACACAAGGACAAGGCGCATAGCTGCAACCTTGGAAGTGGCCGATGTTGTGCCGTGGGGCTTCCCGTGGGCTTTGGGTGAACACCGTTCCATCTCCCCCACTTCACCTTGGAGTAGCCGTGCAGGGCAATGTTGCAGCTGTCAGACTTACCGTAGACATCACATGCCTCGTTTGGACACGCCATCCGGCTTGCCGCGGTCCGCATCAGTTTGTTTCCCTCATGGTCGGCGAAGTCTAAACCAGGCGTAACCTGCTGGGAAAACTAGCCTTGCACCCGATCCGTAACAGGCGACTGCGCAAGCACCATCCAGTGGAACCGTGCGTGCAAGATCGCTCTCAAACTCTCTTGCGTCTCTGCAAGAGACGATGGCGCGGTTGACTGGGAGGTGAAGGACTTACGTCGATACTGAACAAGGGGGGCATTGTGAGCTACTTCACGATGTCCCTGGCGGGGCGAAGACCGAGGCTGTTGCCGGCGAGCGAGGGCGTGAAGCTGACGCGATACGCGGATCGCGCGACGGAAGACACGGTGTTGAAGCAGCCACCGCGGGAGACACGAACCGGAGAGTGCTCATAAGGACTGAGCGGGTCGAGAGCGGGACTTTTGCTGTAAAAGCTCCAGTCGAACCAATCCTGGCACCACTCCCAAACGTTCCCGTGCACATGGTGCAGCCCAAACCCATTCGGCAACAGTGCATCAACCGGGGCGTGCATCGCGTACCCATCGTCCAGCTGATCTTCGATGCGCCAGGATGAGTGTGCCCCATTGGCCTTGGCATATTGGTCCGCAATGTTCGCCACCCCTTGAAGATCTTCCAAGCCCGAACCGCTCCAGTACACACTGGATGTCCCACCACGCGCTCCGTACTCCCACTGGGCCTCCGAAGGCAAACGAAACCCCCACCTGGCTACCATTGTGTGGCAATCAAACCACGAGATATCAGTCACCGGTTGCAACAAGTCTCCACCCTCACCACCTCGGGCCCAGTGCGCCGTCCAAAAGTTCGGGCCGAAGAAACTCCGATTCCACCCTGTCAAGCCCCTCCACTGACCCTGCGTCATCTCATACTTCGACAGGAAGAATGCCGACAGCTTGACTTCGTGGACAGGGCTTTCGTCCGGCTCTGCGCCCTTGTCGTAGTTGCGCCCCTCGGGGTCTACAGACTGCGCCCCCATCCAGAATTTCCCACTCGGCAACAGCACAAACACGAGCCCCGAAGATTCCTCGAGCACCAGCTTCCCCTCTTCATCCCGCAACGGCTCGGTTCCTGACTGCACCTCCCAGAACTCCCACAACTTCGAGGCTGGGTCCGGCCCGATGGGTACTAGGCCTAACTGCATCGGAAGGGTTAGGCCCGGGTACGCTTCGTGAATTGCAACCAAGTCCCGTTCCCAACGCACCGCAAAGTCACCTCCTTCTGCAAACCCGTCCCGTAAACGCTCAGCCAAAGCCAAACGCCGCGAAACACTCCAACTATGCTCCTCGCTAACGCCAGCGGCAACCAGGAGACCAGTCCCCTTGGCAGAAAGGGAACGCAACTCACTGATCAATACACTTATCTGATTGTGCCACCAGCGCGCGCGAGTCTCCGACTCCTCTTCGGCGGGAAAGGTCCACGCTTGGCGCTCACTGACGCGCTGCTCTAAGGCCGACAAGTCTGTCTCGAGTGCTGCGAGCTCCCAGGCCGCGTCGCTTAGTGCACTGACACCAGACGGATGATCACTCCTGTTGACCTTTGGTAGCTCGATCTCAAGCTCCCCACGCCGCACGGCCAAAGCTGCACGCTTGGCTGCAATCTCTGCGCGTAAGGGATCAAGCTTGCCAAGATCCGGGTGTGAAGCCCGGCCCGCCTTACGCTCCTCCTCGGTCTGGGGGATAGCTGTCGCTCGCAGCTCTGCTTGCTTCCTCTCGAGCGCGGGCAGCTCCCCCGTGAGCTTTGTCGCCTCCTCAATCCACTCAGTGAGAGCACCGATCCTCTGGGGATGCGGGGGCCAAAGCTCGTCAGCCGCCACGATCAGGTCCTCATAGTCCTGCGAAAGCGAGAGCCGCAAAACGTCAGTCGTCTTGGCGTCTGCACGCGTTGCATTCGCCACGGCCTCCGCAGTCTTTGTCTTGAGTTCGGAGTTGGAGTTTGAGAGTTCCGTCGTCTTAGCCTCCAGATCGTTGGTTCTCTTTTCCAACGAAACGTTGGCCGTTTCTAAGTCGTCCGTCTTCGTCTCCGCTAGTATATTCGCCTTGGCGAGGTTGATGCCAAGCCCTGAAATAACCGTGAAGGCCACCGTTGCGAATACTGTCGCGACACTCTTCGTAGGGTTCCTGCGCACCCACTTCACAACACGCTCGAAGTTTGTGGGCGGCTGCGCATGAATCGGTTCATTCGCCAAGTGCCGTCGAAGGTCTGCCGCGAATTCCGACATCGACGGGAAGCGACCCTCCCGCAGTTTCTCAAGCGACTTGGCGCAGATTACAACCAAGTCCTTAGGAACTCGCGACTTGATCTTGCGAAGGTCAGGCGGGTCATTATTGACTATGTTCTCGGCAATCTGGTGTGTCGTATCCCCATCGAAAGGACGTTGAAAGCTGAGCATCTCGTACATTACTACGCCCAGGCTGAATACGTCCGTACGGTGATCGAGTCCGCTGTGTTTCGCCTTCACTTGCTCGGGGCTCATGTAGTGCCAAGTCCCTGCTAGATCACCTGAAACTGAGAGCGCCGTCTCGTCGGTAATACGCGCAAGACCGAAGTCCGTGAGCTTGGGATGGTCGTCGGGAGTGACGAGCACATTCTGCGGCTTAACATCACGGTGGATGACTCCTGCTTCGTGCGCTGCGCCCAAGGCATCCGCGAGCTCGGCCACGAAGACCGCCACCGCCCGATAATAGTTCTCTGGCAGCTCCTCCTCGTTGCGCATCTCGTCAATGAAGTCGCGAAGAGTCCAGGCTCCCTCAACGAGCTCCTGTGCAATCCAATGGCGACCATCGTCCTCGCCATAGCCAAAGACCGCGACAATTCCGCGGTGTGCAAGACGGCCACCAGCGCGAGCCTCGCGTGCAAACAGGGCCAGCGTTTTCTCATTGATCCGATCTGGCAGGACGAGCTTGAGTGCGACTCGCCTAGAAAGGGAACATTGCTCTGCCTCCCAGACCTCACCCTGCCCACCGCTGGCAATCCGCGACACAAGCGTGAAGTCGCCGATCGTGTCACCGACTCGAGCCCCTTCGGTATACGTTGACTCTGCCTTCTCCTTGCGGCCCTTCTTGAACACGGCAAGATCGTCCTCGAACATCCGATGCATGGCGTAGAGTCCGCGCAGCTCGTCGGCCTCGTTCGGGTGCTGCTTGCAGAGCAGCTCGAAGGCGTCTTCGAGGTCCTCGTGGGGAATGGCGAGGAACCGGGTGAAGAGTTCGGCGGCGCGGCGCTTGGATTCGTCAGACATAGGAGAGGGAGACTACGGGCAGGATCCCTCCCTTGAAAGAGTGCGCTGGCAGGGAAAGGCACACGCGGCTTCTGGGATCTATTTGCCGAGCCTGAGGCTGATCGGCTGCATGGCCGTTGTGCATCGAAGGTCCCATTAGAGTTTGTATCGGACTGTCGCGGCGACGGTCTTCAGGATGTGGGAAGGTTTCAGTCAACATGGACATATTCTATCGCGCTAGAAATGACCGCAATTTGGGGGCGAATGGCCACGGCCCTAACTTTGGAAACGAAGGCATTCTAATGGATGCCCCGAGGCCTTTGTCTAGGCGTGGGATCATGCCTCAGGCTCCTCATCAAGGTGTTTGCACATGGCATTGAGAGCAACCTCTTTGGTGTTGAACCAGCCAGGTAAGATGACGCCAAGTTCAGATGCCGAATTCGCACTTACGAAAGCTGGCACGGTCTTGTGCAGGCCAGGAGTCGCCAGTGTGCCCCAGTCATTGTCAATCTTGTCCCGAGAAACCAAAATCGTGTGGCCCCGGTAGTGTGCCAAGTGACTGTCTGTGAATGTATAGGCATAGCCCGCACAGGGATGCAGTACTCGTTCCGGCCATGTCGGCACGCTCTGAACATAAGGAGAACGCTGGACCCGTGCGCGCAGATCGTCTGCTTCTGCACCAGTTGTAGGTGTCATGACGACACGCTCGAACAGGAACCCCTCAGGAAGATCCGATATGACGTATGGTTCGACTGATGCCAGCTGATGAACTGCGACCTCTCTTCCTTTGAAGATGTCCAGCGAGAGTGGATAGTCTGCGTATGGGTTGACAAAAACATGAAAACCATCAAGCAAGGACTCCTTGTAGTCTGACCCTAGCTCCAGGATATCGTGTGCTTGTGTGCCTTCGTCGTTGTAACGGCTAGCGCGGAAGATCGACTCCGGGCATGTGCCGCTCATGGCTCTTACTTTTCCCCAGGTGGCGCAGCTACTAAACACAACAGCGCTCACCTCTGAGTACTGTTCGTTAGTAAATAACCCAAAGGAAACCTGCGCCCCCGTGTGCTTCGTCGCACTTTCCATGAAAGCATGGCCATAGACATGGTGCTCTTGGTTCTCATGATCGGACTGTGCGATAGGCGCATCGTACAAGTACAAGACCCGGCGCAGCGCTCGGTCTCGCTGGACCCAAAACAGTGGCTGTTCGAAGGGAGCGAGTGCAATCACGAATGGCTTTCCTGCAACGTATTTGAGCTTTTGATACTCATTGACGTACTTCCTGTGCTTCGACACAATGGAGTTTGCAAGGCGGATACTCGCCAGGCTCAGTAGCTCCTCGACATCAAAATGCGGCAAGCTCTCGGGATCGAGTTGCCCTTGCCATTCTGGCATGAAACCATCGGGGTGCTGAGCAATCGTGGCCTCAACCAAAACCTCTTCCCCTGCATACTGAAGCAGGAAATCTGGCCTTGGTTGGCATTGGGGTTGATACCCGAGCTCCCTAAATACTGCATTAAGATAAAGCTCCCAAAAGGAAGAGTTAAAGGTAGTTTGGAATTCTTTCACAAACTTCCCGTCGAGGTCTTGGAACCCGATGGCCCATTTGGAAATCAACTCTCTTGCGGAAGCCATACTTTCGGCAGTTGCTCTGACATAATTGGGATGTTGTCGGTGCGATGGCACCTGTGGTGTCCATAGTTCCATTGTTCCTTCCTTCCTTCATTCATTCATTCGCTGTGACTACGCGGCGCATTCCACGGGCACAATCAATTGGTACGACTGGCGTGAGCCGGCGAATAGAGGGGCTCTGCGCATTAAACGGTTCATGTATTACTCGCCATGTGCCCCTACCCTCGGCTTCTCTTACTAGAGAGCTTCTTGCGGCGCTCAGCGAACCAGGTGTAATGGGTGGGATTGGGCTGGCGCAAGACCCTCATGGCCACCTTTAGGATTCGCATCTCCTCGTCGATCTCTTTGCGCTTGCGGTAGATGATGGCCAGGCGTCGGTAGCAGAATGGAGTGTCCGCCTTTTGGGCAACCAGACCCTCGTAGCATCGTATCGCCTCTTCTAGCCTTCCTTCGTTTTCCAGCTGCTTGCCATGGAGGTTTTGGGTAGCGAAATGGGAGAGGTGGGCTTGCCTAACCGCGATGGCTTTCGCCGTCGCCCTGATCTCGGAATCAAACCGACTCTCGGATCGGCGAAACCCAAGTTGAGAAAGGGGTGCTTGCTTCATCCGCTGTTACTACGCGGCGCATTTTCCGATCTCCATCGATCTGTGATACCCCGAACGCACAGATCGCACAAGGACAAAGCAGGGCGGGGCGATTTTGGCCACGAAGATGTCCCTGAAGGTCAGCTTCCTGGACACCAAACCCGCCTGCATTGCAGGGGTTCGCACGACCCTTCCGAATTTCAGTGAGCTGTGAGGGCGGCAGAAGTTGTAGTGAAAGCGAAGCAGCTCAAGGTGGTCGTCAAGTGTTCGTTTCTTGCGGGCGTGACATGGTGATCGCCGGTTCAGGTACGCCGAGCCTTGGCGGATGGTCAGGTTCAGCCGCTCGATAAACGCCGTGTTCAGTTTGGTCGAATCCTCGGAGTCTTCCAGTGCATCTTCGAGACGCCATTCGGAACCGATGACCAGCTTCGTGCCTACCTTCACTACGCGGTTCTGCTTGATCTTTTTAATCACCTGAGCGTGCACGCAACCAACACCGAATGTGAGCTGGATAGCATTGCCGTAGAACTTCATGCCATCGCTCGTGATCAAGGGGAAGGGTGCCCATTCGCTGCTGTCGGCGATGGTTCTGATGAAGGACTTGGTGTTATTCCAGGTGCGTGCACCGACGAGCGTAGTGGGCCACAGGCGTGACGAGACCTCGATGCCTGCGAAGACCCAAGTCTTCTCGTTCCGATTGCCGAGGAACGTGTTCAGCTCATCGAGTTGCAGCTCTTCAAGGGTGTAGCCTCGCAAGTTGGCGTCGTTGAACTGGCGGGCGTACGCGGCAGCCAGTTCAAGCCAGCGGCTGACCGTGTTCCAACACAGCCCTTCGATGCGGGCAATGGCTGCCTTGCCGACGCCTTCAACGCTGAGGGTGGCAACGCGGTCGAACTTGCGCTTGGAATGCTGGAGGCGCTCGTAGGCCGTACCAGATGTCGCCCCGAAAGTCTTGCCACACGCGGTGCAGCGGTAGCGTCGTCGTCTCCCCCACTTCACCTTGGAGTAGCCGTGCAGCGCGACGTTGCCCGCGCCACGCCGTCCGTGGGCGTCGCACGCCTCATTCGGGCACGTCATTAGTTTCGCGCTGTGATTCTTCAACTTGCCTCCGTCATGGTCGGCGGAGTCTACTTCGCGTGCAAGCCACCTGGGCCGCAGGGGTTACGAGCGATCTGTCACAGGAGGCTGCGCAAGCACCGGGACGACTGCCAGTTCCCGCACGACGCCAGGGGCCAGAAGAGAAGTAGTGAAGTTACTTTGTGATGAACCTGACGGGGCGCAGACCAAGGGAGTCAAGGGCGTACGCGGGCGTGTCGTTGAGGCGATTCGCGGAGCGCGCGCTGCCAGCCGTGTAGTTGAAGCTACCACCGCGGATAACACGAACCGTAGCACCCTCACTATGGTTAAGCGGATCGAGAGCGGGGCTATTGCCGTAGAAGTCCACCCCATATCCGTCCAAGCACCACTCCCACACGTTCCCGTGCACATTGTGGAGCCCAAATGCATTCGCTAACAGTCCATCAACCGGCGCATGTACCGTGTACCCATCATCGAGGTCCTCCTCGAATATCCAGGAAGAGGCGCCGCCATTGGCCTGGCCGTAGCGATCTGCAACGTTGGCCACTTCTTGGAGGTCCTCCACTCCTGGACCACTCCAGTACACACTCGATGTACCCCCACGGGCTCCGTATTCCCACTGAGCCTCTGACGGCAAACGAAGCATCGAGCGGTCCGTCATCGCAATGCAATCAAGCCACGACACATCTGTCACCGGCTGCAACAAGCCCTCACCCTCACCCTCACCACCTCGTGCCCAATTAGCAGACCATCCGTTCGGACCGTACCGGCTCCGGTTCCACCCGGTCAACTTCTTCCACTGCCCCTGCGTCATCTCAGACTTCGACATGAAGAACGCTGACAGTTCAACTTCGTGCACTGGGCCCTCGTCTGACTCCGCACCCTGGTCGTAGTTCTGCCCCTCCGAGTTCGAGGACTGAGCCCCCATCCAGAACGTGCCGCCCGGCAACAGCACAAGCACCAGCCCCGAAGATTCTTCCAGCACCAACTTACGGTCATCACCCCGCAACGGCTCCGTCCCCGACTGCACGTCCCAGAACTCCCAAAGCTCCGAAGTGGGGTCCGGTCCAATCGGCAGGAGGCCAGGCTGCATCGAAAGGGCCAGCCCAGGGTACGCTTCCCGAATTGCAGGAAAGTCACGCTCCCAACGCTGCGCAAACTCACCACCGTCTGCAAACCCGTCCCGCAATCGCTCAGCATGTGCCAAGCGCCGAGCAACACTCCACCCGTGTTCCTCGCTGACGCCATCAGCATCCAGCAACCCCGTTCCCTCGGCGGAAAGGGACCGCAGCTCGCCGATCAACCCAGAGATCTGATTGTGCCACCAACGCGCACGCGTCTCCGCTTCCTCTTCGGCGGGGAAGGTCCAAACCTGCCGCTCATCGACGCGGGACTCTAGAATGGACAAGTCCCTTTCGAGTGCCGCGAGGGCCGTCTCAGCAGCCGCCTGCCCATCCACGCTAGAGGCCGTCGTCACTGCTGCTTCAAACTTTTCGTGACGCTCGCCCGCTTTCTCAGCGTCCGCCGCTTGCGCCGACTCCAAAGCAGCAAGGCTAATGTCCAATGCCGGCTCGTCCTCACCCACAGAGAAGTGAGCCCAAGCAAGCACGTTGAGCACGCCCGGGACCTCTGCTTCTTGCGCCTCCTCGGCTGCGCGTTGGGCAAGAGCCAAGCCCAGGGACTCCTGGCCGAAGGCGTCACGGTCAGGCTTCACCATCTCCCAAGCCGCGTCGCGCAGAGCCTCGGCACCACTGGGGTGATTGCTCCAGTCAACGGTTGGAAGCTCGACCTCCTCGTCCCCACGCCGCACAGCGAGCGCCACACGCTTGGCCGCAATCTCTGCGCGTAGGGGCTCCAGCTTGCCAAGATCCGGATGGGAAGCCCGCTCCGCTTCACGCTCTTCCCTGGCTTGCGGGATAGCAGTCGCTCGGAGCTCGGCTTGCTTCTTCTCCAGCGCGGGCAGTTCCTCCTTGAGTTTGGTCGCGTCTTCAATCCACTCAGTCAGAGCACCGATCTTCTCGGGGTGCGGGGGCCAAAGCTCGTCCGCCTCAGCGATCAAGTCCTGATAGTCCTGCGAGAGCGAGAGACGCAAGACTTCCGTCGCCTTGCGCTCGGCCTCGGCAGTCTTGATGGCTGCACGTTCGGCATTAGCCATGGCCTCTGCCGCATTCGCCTCGGCTGTCGCAGCGTTCGCGTCTGCCCGCGTGGCGCTAGCCACGGCTTCCGCAGTCTTCGTTTCCAGAACAGCACCTTGGGCTTCCAGTTCCGCCTTCTGCCCGGAGATTCGCAGCCCAAGCCCTGAAATCACAACGAACGCCAACGCAACCACAGCCGAAACCAGGCTCTTCGTCGGGTTCCGTCGCACCCACTTCACCCCGCGTTCCACCACCGTAGGTGGCTGTGCATGAATCGGCTCGTTGGCAAGGTGACGCCTCAAGTCCGCTGCCATCTCCGCCATGGTCTGATACCGACCTTCCCGCATCTTCTCCAGCGCCTTAGCGCAGATCACCGACAGGTCCTTAGGCACCCGCGACTTGATCTTCTGGAGGTCCGGCGGGTCTCGGTAGACGATGTTCTCTGCAATCTGGTGGGTTGTATCGCCGTCGAAAGGTCGCACGAGCGCAAGCATCTCGTACATCACAATGCCGAGACTGAAGATGTCCGTACGGTGATCGACATCGATGCGTTTTGCGGTGACCTGTTCGGGACTCATGTAGAGCCAGGTGCCTGCGAAGTCGCCAGTCATCGACACTGCGGTTTCGTCAGTGATGCGTGCGAGGCCGAAGTCCGTCAACTTGGGGTGGTCCTGAGGCGTGACGAGCACGTTCTGCGGCTTCACGTCCCGGTGGATCACCCCTGCGTCATGAGCCGCTTGAAGTCCGTCGGCCAACTCTGCCACGAAGATCCCTACTGCGCGATAGTAGTTCTCCGGTAACTCCTCCTCGTTGCGCATCTCATCGATGAAGTCGCGCAAGGTCCAAGCGCCCTCCACCAACTCCTGCGCAATCCAATGCTTCCCGTCGTCCTGGCCGTAACCATGAACAGCGACGATGCCAGGATGTGACAAACGACCACCGGCGCGAGCCTCGCGCGCGAATAGCGCCAGCGTCTTCTCATTGATCCTATCTGGCAGTACAAGCTTGAGTGCGACTCGCCTGGAAAGGGAACGTTGCTCCGCCTCCCAGACCTCACCCTGCCCGCCACTGGCAATCCGCGTGATGAGTTTGAAGTCCCCAATCGTGTCCCCCACCCTTGCGCCCTCGGCGTAGCTGGATTCCTCCTTGTCCTTGCGGCCTTTCTGGAAGACGGCCATGTCGGCCTCGAACATACGATGCATGGCGTAGAGTCCGCGCAGCTCGTCAGCCTCGTTCGGGTGCTGCTTGCAGAGCAGCTCAAAGTCAGCTCCTAGGTCCTCGTGGTGAGTGGCGAGGAACTGGGTGAAGAGTTCGGCGGCGCGGCGCTTTGAGTCGTCAGGCATAGGAGGAAGAGACTACGGGCAGGATCCCTCCCTTGAAAGAGTGCGCTGGCTGGGAAAGGCACACGAGGCTTTCGGGATCTATTTGCCGAGCCTGAGGCTGATCGGCTGCATGGGACTCGGGCATCGACGGTCCCATTAGAGTTTGTATCAGACCATTCTACTGGGCTCGAAACGGCCGAACCCGGAGGCGATTAGCAACGGCCCTGTATTTGACAGGTCCGGCTTACATTCGATCCGTAACAGCGAACTGTGCAAGTACCATTATGACACTACGGAACGAATGCTACCGAGACTGCATTCGATGTGTTGAAGCCAGTTCCACAGGGACCGCTATTGTCACGGTACCAGGTTTGGAAATTCCACGTGGATGACGCCTCAATGCAACCACCGGCGCTGAAGGTCGCACAGGAGTAGCTGATCAGACCCGGCCCCCAACTGAGAGTCCCGGTGCTCCCGGAATTTTGCGGAGGACCGTATCGGAACAAGGCCCCATCTACGCAGCGCAACCCATCTCCAAACACGATTTCGTCCTGGCTGGATGCCATGAACATTATTCCGAAGGCGTTGGGCGGTAGACTCGTAGTTATCATCGTTAGGTCGTCCGATGAAGCGCTGTTCGAACCCGACGCAGTCATGAGTGCTCCCGATCCTGTTTGATTCTGACAGCCAGCCCCAGCACTATCATCATTTCCGCAAGGGCATGCTTGTCCAAAGCAGAACGAAGTAAAAGGGATGATCTCAGTCGAAACTGCTGCGACCGCCTCAATGTCTGCCCCAGCCCAAGAACCGGTATAGAAATTATTTCCTACGTCGACGAGCTTTACGTAGGGGAAGAGCAATGGGCCGCCGCCAACAACCGCGTCAATATCAAGACCGTTTGTGCCGTCAGTAACTCGTCCAATGTAGATCCACTGATTGCCATCCAAGCTGATCGAGACATCAACGTGTTCGGTGCCTGACCCAACTTCGAATACCCAAAGGTCGACGCTATTGTCACCAGAAGGAGTAAGACGATTGTCCGTGAACTCGAGAATGAGTTCGCCGTAGTTCCCCAGCGAAACGGTATTTTCCCACCATCTACCACTACCGCTACCGCACTGTGGGATGCCAATTGCATGGCTCGCGGTTGTGAAGGGAGGCATCGCGTAGGATCCAACGGAATAACTTACGACACCGTCGGCGAACGATTGCGGGCCATTGGGAAGAGTCACACCACAGTAGGTTTGCGCAATGGCATTGCTGCTGAATCCGATGAGTGCCGGGAGAGCGACTGCAATTGATCGTTTCAAGAGATTCTTCATGTGTTGGTGGTTCCTGTTGCATCCTTTGGTGTCGGCGCATGGGGTCTCCATGGCCTGCTGCAGGGCGGTGCTTTCTTCTATCGTCGTTAGTACCTGGCGAAGACTCCGATCTCCATCGATCTGTGATACGCCGAACGCACGGATCGCACAAGCACAAAGCAATCCAGGACGACCTAGCCCGCGAAGATGTCCCGGAAGGTCAGCTTCCTCGACACCAGCGGAGACGCAATGCATCACATGCATACTCTATGGTTAACAGCTTCCGCGCTTGCAACTAGAAGTTCGAGTCTTGCTCGGACCCCACACCGTACGGCTTGCGAACTTAGAACCCGACCTGGCGACAGCTAGAGCGCCACTTATGCGATAGAGCAAAAGTTCGCAAAGCCGTACGGTGTGGGGAGCCATCCACCTGACACGTGGAAAATGATTGACGCTGCGGTTGACGCGGCGTTTTTTCGTGAGTTGAGGGGGATTTTCGGGCAAGTTGCGACGACGCCGCACGTTAGGTCTCAGGGACCCGCAGGGGCGCGATCTCTGCTCCGCCGTATGAGAGCGCGAAGTATGCCCATCACGCAGCATCCAGCGGAACCGTGCGCGCAAGATGGCTCTCAAACTCTCTGGCGTCTCTGCGAGACTCGGGTGGCCTGGTTGACTGTCGAGTCCTGCCCGGGCACGAGATCTTTCGGCCCGCACTCCGCCCTTCCAGCGGCATCGCAGTGACCGCAGTTTGGGGCTAACGGGCGTGCCTGGGTTTGTGGAACCCAGGCAACGAGGACTCCGGTGCTCAATGCAGTATCAGCCGCAAGACATGCTCCTCTGTTCCCGCGACAGTGATCGTGGCTTCGGCCTTCGGGCCCTCTTTGTCGCGCCAATCGCGGCGGGCGAGAACGTTGTATGTCCCGGGCGGCACGGCGGATATCGAGCCCTTCCCGTTCTTGACGATGATGGTCAGGACCGTGACCTCGTCGCCGGAGTTCAGGCTCACGATGGCCGCCTCCATGGGGCCCGCCTGGTCATCTACCTCGGCGATCACCTTCGCGCCTGGAGCCATGACGAGATCCACCCAAGTGACTTCGTTGTTCAGTGCGGCAGTGGCCACCCAGGGAGACGTGGACTCTCCTCGGGTGGCGCGCACCCAGCATGACCCTTCCAGCATTCCCCCTACCGCAAACCGGCCGTCGTCGCCGGACCTTGCGCCGTTCGGGCCTCGCGGCGTCCGGATCTCGACCTTGGCCCCGACGGCGGGTCGACCGTCCTCATCGGTCACCAGCCCCTCGATCAATCCACTGGCGGACAGATGCACGTCAACGCCCGATAGAACATCGCCCTGCACGAGGGTGACCTTATCCGACCAAGCGGCTCCCTGGAAAGGGGTACTCGCTTCACCGGACATCTGTGCGCTGACCATGTAAGACCCGGGAGTGAGGCCCCCAATCTCATATTGTCCATCGTGGTCGGTCGTGGCCTTTCCAATGCTACTCTGGCCCGCACCCGCAGGCTTGTTGATGGCCATCACAGCTGCGCCCACGACGACATCCCCGTCTGGTCCATAGACGGTCCCCGAGAGTCCCGCCGTCTCGAAGGTGAGGTTGAGCTCGTGGGTCGGGGCCTGCGGGATCGTCACCTCAAGGAAGGTGCTTCCCGATGTGGGAGGAGAACTAACCTGGAATCTGTAGTCACCCCCCTCGTCGAGCGTGAGCTGGAAGCGCCCGTCCGGGTCGCTCACGGTCGTGCGCCGGAAGTGCAGCCGGGACCGATCACTCCAGCTCGCGCTGATGCTCGCCCTGGGCACAGGCTCCCCGTTGCGAAGCACCAACCCCGAGACCTGAACAGCCAAGGCGCTGAGGTCCTTGAAACGTGCCACGGTGGTCTCCCCCTCTCGGACTTCCACCTCAACCTGTTGAGCGGGCACGCGCGCGAGGTCCTGGTCCTTCGCCCGCGTGTAAAGCTTCCACTTCCCAGGGGGGAGGCGCTCAAACTGGAAGGAACCGTCACGCTCAGTTGCGACCTGCTGAATTCGAAGCGGGGCGGAAGCGCGGTCCTCCCTGCCGGGATGGATCGAGAGGTCGATCCATTTGGCCGGCTGGCCGTGGATGTCCGAGAGCTGGCCAACCACACGGCCGCCGACCGACACTTGTACTTGAACCGATGCGTGCGGTTGCTCCTCGGACAGCACCACGGGGGCACTGATCGCTGGAGCCAAATTCTCGGCCTCGGCAAGGACGCGGATCTCGCCGAAGGGGATGTCTTCGATCTCGTACATTCCTGCGAAGTTCGTGCGCCCAGCTGCCGTTCTCGCCCTAAGTGAGAAGATGTCGGATCCTGCTACTGCGGGGGGCGCAGACCGCGTGCTCACCGTCGCTCCTGCGATCGGCGCTCCAACCGCGTCCACTACGGTCACGGTAATCGAGCCACTCGCGGGGACCTCTTGGGAGTCGCGACGCACCGGAGTTGTGGGTATCTCCGGGTGTGGCTCCTCCGAGATGGGAACTGCGGCGCGTGTGAACTCGACACCCGAAGGCTCGGCCTCGGGCACGGGCGCGCGCAACTCGTGCGTGGATTCCCCAGCGATGGGTTCCGGCTCGACCTCGGTCCTCGCGGCAAGGGGTTCCGAGGAGGTGTCATCGAGCCCGCGTCCCATGACGAGTCCGAAAACAAAGGCAATCACTACGGCGAGAACGACGAGCAGTTTCTTCAGGGTGCTTCCTTCATTCGCTATTGCTACGCGCATTTTAGATTATCTCCGGCTCCGTGATACGCCCGTGATCAAGATCGGGCAACGACAAACCTAGTGCGAGAGCCGCTCGCCATGAAGACGCCACTCCCCCGCAGCGCCGGGAGGCCAGGGCGGGGTGTGGGTGACGTACCTCTATGGACAAAACGTCACCTCCAATCCATCCGAGAAGTTGAACCCCGCAGGCCCACCGAGCGGATCCCGGTACCAGAACTGGAAGTTCCAGGTTGAAAGCGGGCTCACGGCGAAGGGGCCGGACGAGAAGGGCGGCGACGTGAAGTCGAGTGGGAAGGTGACCGAGCCCGAGGCATCCGTAAGCACGATCGGCTGTAGCCGCTGGACCGTAGGCCCGACGCACAGGAAGCCTTCAATACGGTGTGGGGGCCCCACTTGTTGTGGATACACAC
>JBLIOI010000110.1:0-15797 GCA_047639675.1 Planctomycetota bacterium
ACCTGAACAGCTTGTTTCGGCGCAGGAAACTGAGGTGTGCGGGGGGGCAACTGCTTGCCAGGCTTCCACTTGGCGAGCTTGCGGTCGAGGAAGTCACGCACTTCATTGGGATCCAGATCTCCACAAACACCGATGATGCAACGCGAGGCTACCCAGTTCTTGCGATGGTAAGCTCGCAGATCTTTCGGCTCGATGCGTTCAACGCTTTCGATCGAACCGTAGGCAGGGCGGCCGAGCCAATGATCGCCATAGACCATGCGGCGAAAGGCCATGGCACCCAGTTGGCGCGGTTCCGCGGACTCGTTGTGCAATCGTTGCAGCAAACGATCCTTCTGGCGGCGGATTTCCACGGCAGGAAAAGTCGGCGCTACCAACATGCCGCTCATCACGTTCAGGAGAATCTTCCAGTCGGCGCTGACGATCGAACCACTCAGGCCACTCGACTCACCTTGGACATCGCCGCCCGCAGGCTCGAGTAGTTCCGCTATTTGGCGTTCGTCATAGTCCTTCGTTCCCTGATCGGTGAGCCCGCCCGTCAAGTAGGCAAGTCCCTCCAAGCCTTCGGGGTCGAGAGATGGGCCGCCACGGATGTGAGCTTCGACGGCGGTGACAGGAATGCCAGCGCCTGGCGACACGATCAAGGTTGCGCCACAACGCAGTTCAAAGCGCACACCGGAGATTGTCTGCACCGGCAACTTGCGCTGCTGAGCACCCTTTGAATTTATTTTTGTAGCCACGAGCTTCAACCCAACAAGGATGGATCGCCAGCAGGTAGCGACCAACCAACGACGCGTCGATCACGACGCAGGAACTTCCGAACGGTATCGCGAATGAAGCGCGGACGGACAGCGGCCAAGCGTTCGCGGCCCTCTAGCGCCATACGCCAATCGATATCGATCGCGTAGGAGCCAATGTCCTCAGCCAGGTCTGTGACCGTTTCATTCTCGTGAGCCTCGGACGCCGAAAAAATCGCGCGTGCTCGTGATAGCTCCTTCGCGGAAATCAGTTCTACCGCCAAACGTTCAAGCTCTTCGTCGATGGCCGCCTCCAAAGCTTCTGGAGTTGCCGACTGAGCACATTCGGCATAGAGCCAAACGGCACCACCATCCACGCGTGCGTCGTTGGACATCGAAACCGAAGTCGCCAATCGCTCGTCTTGCACCAATCGTTGATGAAGGCGCGAAAGCCTCCCGCTTGCTAAAACGACATTCAACAGATCAAAGGCCCAATCCTCGTCCGTCCCAACAGCTGTCGTCGGCCAAGCCATACATAGACGGCGGGCATCATCGTCCCAGCGACAAACAACGCGTTTCTCTGCTCGAGGTTCGGTCAACGCACGGCGAAAGTTTGAGGGCGCGGCTTCTTCAACGCCATTCGCATCGATAGCACCAAAGTGCTTGCGCACGAGGCTCATTGCGCCGCGTTCCTTGAAATCTCCGCAGACAACCAGCATCGCATTCGACGGCCGGTAGTGGCGGCGATAGTAGCTATCCATGTCCGCCGGCGTCATTTGACGCAAGGTCTCGGCATAGCCGATTACCGGACGACCGTAGCAGTGCCCGGGGTAAAGCATTTCTGCCATCTCACGGGTCAGCTCGCGCCAAGGATCATCCTCGGTCATCGATAACTCTTCGAGCACCACAGCCTTCTCCGCTTCGAACTCGTCCGCATCGATGAGCAGACCATTCATGCGGTCCGCTTCAAGTTCAAGCGCGCGCTCCCAACGGTCCGAGGCGAACTCGAACCAGTAGCCCGTGTGGTCGTAGCCGGTAAAGGCGTTGTTGTTGCCACCAAGCATCGTGGTGACCAAATCGATCTGCCCCTTGCCGTACTTGCTCGTGCCCTTGAACATCATGTGCTCAAGGAAGTGGCTCATGCCGGCTTCGTGTTCGAGCTCTGTCCGAACACCAACTCGGTAATACAGAAGCACCGACACAACCGGCGCCGCATGGCGTTCGACGAGCAACACTTTCAATCCATTCGATAACTTGCGCTCGACGATTTTCGCGCCGGCCTTGCTCGCAAATTTTGCGCTCACTTTCTACCGCCACTGCGTGCGGAGGTCTTCTTGGTAGCTTTCTTCTTCGTGGCCTTCTTCGTGGCTTTCTTCTTCGTGGCCTTCTTCTTCGTGGCTTTTTTCTTCGTGAGCTTTTCCTTCACCACGGGCTTCGAGTCCGCGGGCTGGGCTCTACGCCTTGTGGTCTTCTTGGTATTGCGCCCTCGCGGGGTGGGAGCGACCTCCTCCCCGGCGGAGAGCGCCAATAGATCGTCGATCTCAGGCTGCTCGAGATAACGCCAGAAGCCGACCTTCAGCTTTCGATCTGAGAGGGTGCCAATGTGCGAGCGACGCAACTCGACAACCTTGAAGCCGACAGAGTGGAAGATGCGGCGAATCTCGCGGTTCTTCCCCTCATATAGCGTCACGTCAAGATGGGAGAATTCGCGCGAGCGCTTACGAATCACAACTCGCGAAGCCACCGCACGGCCTTCCGCCAGGTAAACGCCGTTGCGCACCTTTTGCACTTCGTAGTCGCCGATGCGACCGCGCAGCTTAACGGCATAGGTCTTAGATACGCCGAAGCGCGGGTGACTGACCCGGTTGGCGAAGTCGCCATCGTTGGTCAGAATCAAGAGCCCCTTGCTGTCCTCGTCGAGACGCCCAACCGTATAGATCCGGCCCTTCGCGCGATCGGTAATCAGATCGATGGCCTTCTGCTTGGTCTCACGTCGTTCGCTCGTGCAAACCACACCTGAGGGCTTGTTCAACAAGTAATAGCGTTTGCGCCCCTGCTTTTCGACGACCAGGGGTTCGCCATCGACTTCAATTAGCTGGGTAGCGGGATCGACTTTTAATCCCTGCTCTTCAACGCTGATGCCATCGACAGTCACGTGACCTTCGGCTATCAGGATGTCGGCGGCACGGCGCGAAGCCAGTCCGTGCTCCGCCAAGTACTTGTTCAATCGAATCCCGTCTTCGCGGGACTCAATTGTGCGCTTGGAGCGTCCGGAGCTTTTCTTCGCTTTCTTGCCCGCCGATTTCTTGCGAAACGGCGTTGTTTTGCGGTATTTGGGACCACTGCTATTTGATGCAGCAGTTTTCTTGCGGGCGTACGACATTTCTCAGGCCTTGGTTTCCACGGTAATGATCTTTGCGATGCCTTCCATCTCTTGGCATTCGATGCGAAATTTTCCGATTAGAGCTGGAATCAGCCACGTATCCCCCTGTTCCATGATCCACGGCTCCTCGACATCAGGGAGCCAGAGGCGCGCAGGCCCCTTGAGCAAGACGACCGCTCTAGCGACACCGTCTGTCTCGAGGTCAAGGTAACTGCTGATCTCAAACACCGACATGGAATAGTGTTCGCAATCAATTAGTTGCGTGCCACGGTTGTCGCCGCCCAAGCTCTCAAGTTCCGGCGTCCGCGGGCCATCAACTGGCTCTTCGTAATGAACGGCTAGCAAGCACTCTTCAACCTGGGTCGACCGCGGCTTGCCGTCGAGACCAAGTCGGCCCCAATCGTAGAGCCTGTAGGTGACGTCCGAGTTTTGCTGCACTTCAAGGAGCGTGATGCCCTCGCCAATGGCATGCAAAGTACCCGCAGGCACATGCACAAACTGGCCGGCCTTTACAGGCCAGGGCTGGACAAGATCGACTACACCAGGCCCCGCCGCAACCACGCTGAATTGCGAGGCGTCCACTTCAGCTTGTAAACCCAGGTAGACCAAGCTGCCCGGCTCAGCATCCAAGATGTACCAGGACTCTGTCTTGCCGTTCTCACCCGCGTGCAGTTGTTTGGCGGTGCGATCGTCAGGATGAACTTGAATGCTAAGCGGCTTCTCGGCGGATAGGTACTTGATCAAGACGGGGAAGCGCTCGTCGGCCGTAGCTTTCGCATTCCCAAGCAAAGCCTCACGATCGGTCGCCATCAAGTCGCGAAGAGCGCCGTCCGCGTGGGGACCGCCACGAATCTTTGAGTTGTGGTCCGTCCTATCAACGAGCTCCCAAGTCTCACCCACGGGCCCCTTACCGCCAATCGAAATACCAGGTACACGTTCCAGGGAACGCCCGCCCCAAACCTTCTCCAAGGAGATGCGGTCCATTCGAAGCGGCACGTTGAGTGTGGTCGCCGAATGTTTCTTGGGGTCAGAAGCGGTCATGGGGCGGACAGGTTAGCGTCTCCTTGGGCCGAGTGAGGGCAAAAAGCCTCAGTGAAGCGCCCCCACTATGGGAGAGCCCATTGGCTCGTAAAACGGGACTGCGCTGGGAAGCTGCAATTCACCGCTCGAAAGAGGCAAATTCCCGCTCTAAAAAATCAGGAATGGCCCCCCACAAAACCCTGGTTTCGGGGCACAACCAAGTTGACGCAAGCGAAGGGCTGCTCCATCCCAATGCACACAAACCAGCGACTCGCCACGAAAAAAGTGGACCCCGATTACCCGATTCTCGGCCCAATCCGTGCCCAAAGAAAGCGGGAACTGGCGCCTGTAATCCACGTAGTCATGGCCCTCGGCGTTGGCGGCCTGTCCCTACTCTTTGCGGTCATGGTTCTGTTGCCCGGTGGCCCGGCGGATCGCATGGCTCGCCCCCTAGTTTTTGCTGCGGACACTGGCAGTACGCGCAATGCGATCGAAACTTCCTCACCGGGGCAGGATCAGCCACTGCGCTCCCCCGCCCTCCTAGCGAGCACGGATGCCCAAACACCCCCTCTGCTTCTCGCCGAGGTCGCCACAGAACTCGCGGTCCTTCATTGCGATGCGGTCAACGAATCCTGGAATCCGATCGCTACAGCTGAGATTTGGATAGATGACGGGGAATGGCATCTAGCTGGACGCTCCAACAATCACGGACATTTCGAGCTACGTTTCGACGCCCAGGCCTGGGAACGGCGCTTCGCTCTTGGAGAGAGCGTTCTGATTGGCGCGCGTGCCAGCAACCATGGACCTTCACTGGTCACTACGCTCACGAGCATCCAATCTCGGGAATTGCGGCTTGTCTTGCGCGGAGGTGGCGCTGCACTCAAGATCGATGTTAGCGGCGCCAACGGGGAGCCGATTACGGGTGCACAAATTCGCTTCCAGGGCTCCCTGGCAGTCCTCGTCACTTCCGATGCCACTGCCAGCCCGACGCCGACTCCAAGCGCCACGACCGACAATTGGGGAACGGCCGCTTTATCGGGGCTAGAGCCCGGTTTTCGCCAGTTCTCGGTGCAAGCCGACGGATTCATGCCTGCCCACGGCGAGGTTCAACTCGACCCCAAGAACCCGCAAGCTCAAAACGTCCAGCTCGCGGCCCTTTCCAGCTTGAAAGGATCTGTCTTCGGCGCTGCAGGCTTCGCCCAGCGCACCACTGTCGTGGTCTTGGACATCTTGGGCTCGACCCGCTTCGAAACTCAATGCAACGAAAACGGCCAGTTTGAGTTCCAAGCGCTCCCCGCAGGCCAAATAAGGCTCATTGCAGAGGCTCGTGATGAAAGCGGTTCAGTCGTACGCTCGGCACAAGCAGAGGTCCTACTCGTCGCGTATGAAATCAACGAGTGGAACCTCACCTTGCAGATTGCCCCGTTCCTTGGCGGTCGTCTGCTCAACTCCGAAGGTCAGCCCCTCGGCGGGTGGCTGGTTGAATTGCGCACGAGCGATAGTGAGCTCGCGCTGATCTCAAAAACGACCACCGAAAACGATGGCAGCTACGAGGCGCCGCTCTCCGCAGAGGTCGACCTCGCCACGCTCCTCTTCTACAATCCGATCGCCTTCGATTCCCTGCCCACCTTCCGGGTGAAGGTCGAAACCCGCCTTCCGGAGACCGTGACGACTGAACTCGAGGAGGGCCTCGAATTCGCCAACTCAATTCAAGGTCGGCTGCTCGGGCCCGATGGGGCTCCGCTCTCAAGCTCTCCGCTCCTAATCCAACGCCTTGAGGATCAGTCAAGCCTGGTGCTCTACGCCGACGCCGAAACAGGGCAATTCGAATCCCCGGCCCTTCCGCCAGGCAAGTACATCATGCGATTCCCCGAGCACGGCCGGGGTTGGGTCTTGGATCAGAGCTATGAGATCGACGGTCAGGAGCTACTGGACGTGGGCACTATCCAACTGCCCGCCACAGGCACCCTCGAGCTTTTGACCCCGGAACCTGAACGCCGCGAGACCTGTGTTGCCCTCCAAGTCGAACTCGTAAGCCAGGGTATCGATATCGATTACACGCTTCCGGTTCTCTGGGGCCTGGCGGAGCTACCGATCGAGCTTGAACTCGGCCCAGGAAACTATCGCCTGCGCATGATGGACGAAGCGGAACTGCGCTGGTTCATGGTCTCAGTGGAAAGCGGGCAGACGACGCACTTCGTCGTGCCAATGAGCGAGTAGACTCGCGCGGCCAAAGGAGCAATTCTTCGCGGCCACGCCGAGCCAATGAACCCCGCCTTCGTCTACACACCCGATTACGATTTCGCCTTGCCCACACTCCCAGCGGGAGAAGAGGCATCGAATATCAAGCACTTCGACGGAAACCGGGCGAGCCGCGCTTGGAAGCTCCTGTGTGAAAGAGATCCGCTGGCTGAAAGTGCCCTCCTAGTACCCGAGGAAATCAGCGATGAAGATCTCGCGCTGGTGCACGATGCGGACTACTTGATGCGACTCAGGTCCCCGGAAGTGCTAGCCGCAATCTATCAGATGCCAGCGCTAGCCAACTTGCCCTTCGAGGCCTTGGACTCTTTGATCTTGCGGCCACAGCGTTTTGGAGCGGGCGGGACTCTCTTCGCCATGCGGGCAGCCTTCGAGCGTGGACTCGCCGTCAATCTCTCGGGCGGATACCACCACGCCAAGCGCGCCAGCGGACATGGATACTGCATCTTTTCGGACATCGCAGTTGCCGCCGAAATGGCGCGTCGCGATCACGATGCGCAGCGCGTGATGGTTGTCGACTTGGATGCGCATCAAGGCAATGGGGTGTCCTCGATCATGACAGGCAACATTGGGGTCGCGATTTTCGACATGTACAACAAGGACATCTATCCGGACGATAGCGATGCACGCGCCGGATTGCGCTGGGATCTTCCGATCTCAAGCGGCTGCAGCTCCGCCAGCTACCTCGAGCTCCTGCAAGCTGAGCTGCCGCGCGCCTTGGACGATTTTCAACCACAACTCGTCTTCTACAATGCGGGAACAGACATCGTCCGCGGCGACCCTTTGGGCATGCTTCAGGTAGACAGTCAAGCAGTTCATGCGCGTGACACATTCGTGCTTACACAAATAAGCCAACGCCAAGTCCCAACTGTAGTGACCGCAAGCGGTGGCTACAGCGACCTCAGTTACAGGTTGCTCGGCGAGCTACTTTGCACAGCACGCGAGTTGGGTTCCGCATGATTCAGGATCTCGATCAATTCGAAGCAAGCGAGCTCCCCGAATACGACCTATGCATCGTTGGCTCAGGGCCAGCGGGAACTACGATCGCAGCCGAACTCGCGGCCAGCGGCTTGCGCATTTGTGTGCTCGAGAGCGGGCGCAAGAGCGTTACGGAACACGGCGACAAGCTACGTCCGGTAGAAAGCGAAGGCATCTACATTAAGGACTACAGCCGCGAGCGCGTACTCGGCGGTACGTCAACGACATGGGCTGGACTCACGTCGCCGCTCGACGAGATTGACTTTGCAGAACGGCCATGGCTCAGGCATTCGAGTTGGCCGATCGCGCGCGAAGAGCTCGTCCCTTACTGGCAGGCTGCGGCGGATCGTTACCGCTTTGCTCCGCTGATCGACTTCGAGCCGACAGGCGGTTTTGGCGATCTACGCAAGAAAAGTGAGATCCAACCCCAATGGAAGGACATCGACGAGAAGACCTTCTTGGCCGCTGCCGAAGCGCAAAACTTTGGCAAGGAGTGGAGCCACATCTTCGAGGGCAAGGATGTCGACGCTTGGCTCGACGCAACGGTCATCAAACTGCTAGTAGATGACAGTAAACGGTCACTACAAAGCGTTCGTATCAAGACGCGTAGCGGAAGGGAGTTTAGCTTGCGAGCTCGAACCTTCGTGCTCGCCACCGGTGGTATCGAGAACCCGCGGATACTGCTGAATTCTACGGCGCAGATCACGGAGGGCATCGGCAACGAACACGATCAAGTCGGTCGTTACCTGATGAACCATCCCAAGAATTACCACGGAACTCTGCACCTCGCAAAGCCAACCGGCGACCTGCCCTTTTACTACGGCTGCCTGTTCAAGGGCTTCGCCGGCTATGGCGGCATGCGCTTGAAAGAGAGCTATCAGACAAGCCACGGCTTGCTCAATAGCTACGTGCGCCTTGAACCGCTCTTCCCTTGGACTGATAGTCGTGGCGTCGAGGCGCTCGTCGTCTTCGCTAAACGCAGTGCATTCCTGATGCGCAGTTGGAAGAACACCAAGGGTGATAAGGTCGTCGCGCTTCGCGACTACTCCGAAACCGGCGACGATTCAGACGTACAGAATGCGCGCAAGAGCGTATTCGAATGGATCAAACTAGCTTGCGCGATCCCCGCTGACCTGCCCAGCGTCTTGCGCTACCTGCAGTATCGTCTGATCACCAAGGCTAAGCCCAAGATCAAGCGTGCGCGCATTCGCAACTTCATGGAAATGGAGCCCGATCCAGAGAACCGGGTGATCTTGACAGAAGATCGCGACGTGCTGGGCGTACGGCGACCCAAGGTATTGCACAACTCGACAGAGAAGGACCGCAAGTCTGTTATCGAACTACATGAAGTGCTAAAGCGTGAGTTTAGCGAGCAGGGCTTTGGGCGACTGGAATCCAATCTCGCAGAAACAACGCCTTGGCCGATCAACTTGGAAGCTTCCCATCACATTGGAACAACACGCATGGGCACGACCCCGAAGACATCGGTGGTCAACTCTGACTGTCGCGTGCACAGCGTGCAGAATCTCTACATAGCGGGCGCTTCCGTTTTTCCAACAAGCGGCTGCGCCAATCCCACCTTCACCATCGTCGCACTATCGATTCGATTGGCTGAACATCTGGGTACGACACTCGGAAAAAGCGGAGATCAGGTGCAGTGACTATTAGACGCATTCTCGTCATAGGCTCAGGCAAGCGCGTTTGCGAGGCTGCCTTGCCGGTCATCGCACGCGCGCACGGCGCCTTCGAACTCGAGGGCATCATCTCGCGCACACCGAAGACAATTCAATCCGATTGTAAGGACCACGAAGTTCTTGGATTCGATTCGCTGACCGCCGAAAGGCTCGCAAACATCGACTTGATCTACATGGTCGTCTCCAAGACCGCCGTGCCGAAGGTGCTGGGGCGCTTGGGTGAATTCGACTGTTCGAAAATCGACATGCTGATCGAGACACCGGTGATGCTCGTCCGTCACCTGGGACACAGGTCGCGCCTGAAGCCCTTCCGCAATGTATGGGTCAGTGAAGATTGCATCACCCTGCCGTGCTTTGATGTGCTTACCAAGTTCCTGGCGACCGGCGCCATCGGCGAAATTAAAAGCGCGACCTTCGACCGCTCGGCCTACGCGTACCACGGCATGGCGATGGTCAAGACTGTCTTGGGTGGATCGCGAATTCGCTCCGCCAGTCAAAGTCAGCTAGAGCCCGGGCGCCGCAAGCGCACGATCACTTTGGCGAATGGCAAGACCGCAACCGTTTTCGACCCGCGCGATTACTCGAAAGGCACCTTCCTCTTTCAGGGGGAGTCCGGTTCTGTCAGCGACCAAGAGGGCTCCGACTTCCTGCTCGAGCCTGTACTTCAAGGGCCGGCGTGCACTGCATTTCGTATCGGTGGAGTGCAACGCGAATTGAGTGCAGACGAAATCGAACTGATGGGCGAACGGTCCGAGGGCATCGGCATCACGGCTTGGATGGATGGCATGAAGCGTGTTGGATTCCTAAATCTCCTTCAGCGCATCGCAGATGGCACCGGTGCCTATCCTCTCGAGGCTGCCATCGAGGATTCCGTAGTGGACTACTACCTTGAAAAGCTTGGTCGCTATCGCGCAACACCTATTACTGCGCCTAACTCCACCTTCCTGCGCCTCGCCTTCTCCTTCTTGACTAAGCTGACCGACCGCTAGACCGCACTCCATGAAGATTGTCAAATTCATCCTGCTGCCCCTGTTGGTTGTCATTCTCGCGTTCTACATCGCCGGCTTTTTCGCCCCCGAAGGATGGGATGTTGAGGTCAGCACGGAAATCAACGCGTCCCCAGAAGCCATTCACCCTTGGATTTCTGATCTGCGGCGCTGGGAGGAGTGGATCGCCATGGGACAAGCAGACTCAGCCTTCGAGTTCAGCTATGCGGGTGAGGAAAGCGGGGTTGGTGCAGTCGCAAAATCTGTAGGCCCGGGCTCGAATGTGCGTTGGGAAATCACAGCGAGTGACCCGCAAAAAGGAGTCTGGTTCGATGAAATCTTGGAAGAGAACATTCCCGCCAAGGGCGCGATCATGCTCGAAGCGCATGGCGCAACAACCAAGGTCACTTGGGTCGACAGGGGCAGTCTCGGAGACGGACCCTTCTTGCGACTATTTCACCCGTTGATGCAAAGTTCGCTCGCCAAGGGCTTCACTGACAACCTCGCGAGTTTGAAGTCGAAGATCGAAAGTCAAGATGGCGAGTAACTCACTCGCCTAGAACTTCGACGAGCACGGTACCGCTGCAAGCCGTCGGAGGCTTGACACCAAGCATGGCAGCTATGGTCGGGGCAATGTCGCGCGGCGCTACTTGGCGGTAGAAGTCTCCCGGCGTCACCCCGGGGCCAGCGAAGAAGATTGGCACGTGAGTGTCGTAGCTCCAGGGCGAACCGTGCAAGGACGCCAAGACGCTCTTGGCATTGCCTGTTCCAATGAGCCATTGCTGCTGGGGTACGAGGTAGACATCGCCTGATCGATCCCCGTGAAAAGCGGCTCGAATACGGCGATTCAATGGTGAATCCGGCAGTTCCATTCCTTCGAGCTGCCAGCGAGGAATGGCCAAGTCGAGGCCTCCGGTCTCCAAGGCTCCGGCAGCTACCACGCTCGCAACCTCATCAGCGTCGAGATTCATTTCAGCAATGAGATCATGGTCCAGCCACAGATAAGGCGTGACGTGTGCACGCAAGAGAGTCTCGTCGGTTTCAAAGTAGGCTTTCACCGCGGCATTGGCACTCTTCAACATCGCTACAGAATCAACCCAGCCCACATCATAGCCAAGGTCCGCCAACATGTCCGGACAATCCGGAGCACCGTGGTCAGCGCTCAAAACCACCAGAACCTTGTCCAACCCAACCTGCTCATCAAGAAAGGTGAAGAGTTGGGCTAGCAAGTTGTCGAGGTGCAACAAGTTGTCTTCCGCTTCGAGGCTAAGCGGGCCGAAGGCGTGGCCTACATAATCCGTAGATGAAAAGCTGAGTGTTAGGAAATCCGTGCTCGAACCGCGTCCAAGCTTCTCCGCTTCAACCAACTTTCTGGCGAACGAGAAGACAAGTTCATCCCCGACCGGCGTGTAACGCACGGCCTTGGACAACCCACTCCCGTCCGGGGCAGCCAAGGGATGCGGAAAGGTCCGGCCGAGGTGCATGTAGGATCGCTCGCAGGCGCGGTCATCCGACTCGGCGGCAATGTAAGATCCGAGGGGCGCGAACAACTTCCAACTCTTCTCTTGGTAGCTGCCCACGACGCCTGACGCATTCCACTCAGATGCCCAAGCCGGGTATTCATCATAGTAGTAATCACTTGTCACGAACTCGCCCTTGGAGCCTGAGTACCAGAACGCTTTTCCGTAGTGCCCGGCAGGCAAGATCGCGCCCCGGTCTTTGACCGAAACACCAAAGACACGCGCTGCGCGCCCGCTTGCCAAAATTACCTCGTCCGTAATCGTGCTCGACAAGAGATTGACAGGTGATGTGCCTGAGCCAGCGCGAGGTTCCTCGCCCAGAATGGCGTGACGCTCGTCCTCACAGTTGTAAACCTTCATGCCCGTACCGCTATCAAACCACTCGTTGCCGATGATTCCGTGCTCCCGCGGATTAGAGCCGGTGTATAGCGTTGCATGGCCTGGGGCAGTCTCGGTGATTGCGTGGGAGTAGTGCGCGGCGTGAAATTGCGCTCCCTCATCCATCAAGTAACGAAACCCCTTCTCCCCGAAACGGTCATACAAACGTAACGGAAGATCGCCACGCAGTTGATCCACCGTAATTTGCACGACCAACTTCGGCTTTTCCCCCTGAGAGCGGGGCTCAGCAATAACGAGTGGAGATACGAGAAGAAGGAAACCCGCAACACTAGGGAGTAACGATCTCATGAATATATTCGCGGTAGTAACCAGGGGGTCAGATCGAGGCGGGACTAAGATAATAGCCTTCGCAGCAAGCTACCAGACGCCTTATGGCGCACTGTGAAAATTGCGCTCAGTTCCTTCTAGACTTGTCTGCCGGTTGACTTAGCCTTCTACAGTGTCTGCCTCGCAACCCTTCGATGCCCTACGAACTGAAGAACTCCTCGTGCATGTGCGTGGGGGCGACGAGGATGCGTGGCGCGAGGTGTATCGGCGCTACCGGGTGTTCCTTTCGATCGCGGCACGCAGCGCGGCGAATGCTCACATCCATGATGTGGAGGATATCCTGCAAACTGCATTCCTCTCTGCTTGGTCGGATATACAGAGCTTCTCCTATCAAGGCAAGAATTCCTTCCGTAGCTGGCTGAGCACTATTGTCGTCCGGAAGAATATTGCGGAGCTGAAGCGGCGAAGTGTGCATTCGAAAGCACGCCCGACGAACGGGTTCGAGCCCGGCCCCATTGATGAGATGGTGGATATCTCCGCAAGAGAGCCCAACGAGGTGCTCAGCAAGAGGGACGAACAGGCACTCCTCGCGCGTTGCTTGGAGGAGGAGCTCAACGATCTCGAACGAGAACTCATCATGCTGCGCCACTACGAACGGATGACGAGCGAGCAGATTGCCGACATTGTCGAACTCAGCCCACACACGGTGCGGCGCCGCTATAAGGTCGCGGCTGACAAAATCCAGCGCTACCTTGAGGGGCATCGTTAAAAGTGGAAGACGACGATCTCGTTGACGAGTTTTGGGAGGCTAGTCTCGCTGGGGATTCTTCGGCACCCAGCGAGATGGATCGCCTGCTCGACAAGTCAAAGTCTGCTTGGGGACAGCAGGGAAAGCAGCGAATGCTCGGCCGCTTCGAAGTGCTGGGCGATCTCGGAGCTGGCGGACTTGGGCGAGTGTACCTTTGCTGGGACCCCGAACTCCGCCGCGAAGTGGCCATCAAAGTCATCGCCCGCGACTTGTGGGCGGTCAACGAAGCGCGCTCCATCGCCCGCCTCGATCATCGTGCCGTCGTCAAGGTTTTCGAGGTAGGCCAGGATCGTATCGTGATGGAACTGCTCGATGGCGGCTCCTTGGCGGACCAAATCAAGCGGATCAACGATGGAGCCCCGTCACCCCTTACTTCTATTCGCGCAAGGTTACATTGCTTGGTACGTATCGCCGAAGGTTTGGCCTACTGCCACGAACGTGGAATCCTGCACCGTGACGTCAAGCCCGACAACGTTCTCTTCGCTAATGACGACGAGCACCCGCGCCTAGTCGATTTCGGCTTGGCGCACATCGACAGCGAAGAGTCGCTGAATATCACGCAGAATCTGGTTGGCTCGCCAGCTTATCTCGCTCCCGAACAGATCGAATCCGGCGAGACCGGGTCTGACGCCCGCTCTGACATTTTCTCCTTTGGAGTCCTCGCTCAAGAGTTGCTGACCCTCGAACAGCCCTTCTTGCGAGAATCGCGCACCGCGACCCTCGCAGCTATTCAGCGCGGGCAAGTGCAGCCCGTTTACGAGCTGTCGAAGGAGATCCCTCGCCCTATAGGGCACGTGATTCAGCACTGCCTCGAAGTTGATCCACTCGACAGATATCAGTCGATGGATCGCGTCTTCCAAGACTTGCGGGATGCCCTCGCCAACCGCCCCATCTCCGTTGGAACTCGCTCTGCAGCGCACCGCACGCGATTGCTCTACCGCAGAAACCGTCGAGTGACCCAGGTAGCTGTCGGAGGAGTTGGCCTTACATTGGCTCTCGTTCTCGCACTTTGGGTGCACTTGCTTCAAAGCGAGCGCACCGAGTTTCGTGAGGAGATCGAGCGTCTGTCCACGGAGATCCAGGGGATTGAGATACCCGGTCAATTCCATGCCACCGCTCTCACTCTTGCCGCCGCAAAAGCCCAAGCGGAGTCACTCGATGTCGCCAGCGTTGGACACGCTCTCTTCGGCCCTTCAATAACGATTGTGCAAGACACGATCGAGCTTTGGTCTACACATCTGAGAGAGGTCGTTGAACAAGAGAGCGACATCGATCGTGACCACATGCCATCAAGTGAGTGGAAGTCTATCTTCTCCACCGACAATTACCTGGCGCCCGAATCGACACTCAACAACGGCTATCGTGAGCGCGGACGGGTGTACTTGTCTGACGAACTCATCGAACGGGGGGACGTAGAGGTACTCATTCAAGTGGAACGGGGAAAGCGCGAGATGCAGGTCCTCGGAAAGTACCTCCCCATGGGCGTTTCTATCTGGTTCTCCTGTTTCCGTGACTACGTTCCCACACAGCTCTACGAATATCCGAAGAATGGCTCCTATCGCTTCCGTATCCCTGGTGTGTGGGAGCGCGAGCTAGTCGTTCGATCCCAGTGGGATCCGCCGATCGTCATTGAGCTAACACCGAGGAGGCTCTCGACCGAAGGCTGGTTTGCGGATCCAGAAGGAAAGTTCTTGGCCAGTCCGATCATCACTAAGGATCAAGCTTCTGGGTTCCCGGGCTATCGCGATCAGAATCCAAATTTGGAAAACGGCGCCACGACTCCTGACTCCGCCTACCACTGCACATGGGACGAAGCACAGGAATTCGCTGCATGGGCTGGCGGACGCCTACCCCTCGGGCAGGAGGTGGGGGGTGTCCTTAAGTACACTGGCGACCCGAGCACTCCTTATGTATATGCCGAATACACGACCGGCCCACACCCTGGAGAACTCATCAATGAGGCTATGAGTCTCCACTACAAGGAATGGCGTTCAAAGCCGAATTGGCCCCCCCGATTGTGGGTAACCAGCGTCCCAGTCGACATGGTGCAAACTGTAACCAAAACGACTGACGGTGTTGCGAAGATCTGGACCCACGGCTTTCGAATCCTGTACGACACTTCACCCTAGAAGCTCACGCTGCATTTTCTACGCCACCCAACCTCCGACGCTACCCGACAGCAGCATGAGCATCAAAGCAAACACCATTCGTATTGGCGCAACCGGCAGCACCGCGATTTTCAACGACCAGAAATTGATCGATCTAAACGACCTCATCGTCGATCCCCTCGAGAACTCCCCGGAATCTACTGTCGTTGCGGACTGCACATCCAACCTAGAGTCCGAGTACGGGAGTAGCCAGGTGACAAGCGTAACGAACGCAAAAGCCTACAAATGGATTTGGAGTGTCAGCGCCGCCGTCCTTGAGAAGATCTGTGGCGAAACATCAACGATCCTTGTCGACGATGGTGAAACTAAGAAGTGCAAAGTGACCATCGTCATTCAGACGATCGTCACCTAACCGAAAGCGGCTAGCGATAGCGGAAGTTGCGGGTCGCAAAGACTCCCAAGACAAGCGCCGAGCCCAACAACAGAGCCATCGCGTTTAGTGCCGACGCAGGGCCGTTTCCGAAGTTGATGAGTTGATGCATCGCGCCCATCATCCAACCTGTCGGAATCCAATTCGCAAGGGTCTGCATCCAGCTAGCGGTGACTTCGATCGGCCACCAGCAGCCGCCGAGCGCAGCAAG
>JBLIOI010000111.1:0-15707 GCA_047639675.1 Planctomycetota bacterium
TCACGTGCTTGACGCCTGCACGTCGCATCGGTTCTTGAAGCTCCGCATGGCCGAGGGAGTAGTTCAGGTTGATCGGCGAACGTCCTGACAAGCTGATCGCAAGATTGGCGATCACAGCTCCCGCGCCAGGCGGCAAGAAGATGCCGACGTTTTGTTCCCCTGCGAATCGCCGGGCGAACAAGGAACGCATGGCAAGACTGCTCTGCAACAGCTTGCGATAGGTGAGACGGGTTCCGCCGGAATCAACTACGGCAAGCTTCTTGGCGTGCTTTCTCGCGGAGCGTAGGAATCGATTGCTGAGCGTGTCCTGCCGTCCTGCAAGCTGACTGCGCGAGCGGGTCAGTAAGTACTGGACGGCACTGCGCACCTTCCAGGCCGGAGTGTCGCTGGGAAGTTCCTTGCCGATCCAAGCGTCGACGGGGTTGTTCAAGTGTTTCGGGAGCTTCCAGAAGAAGCGCCCGCCCTCGAAGCTAAAGATGCTGCCCCAAACCCCGTCGAGAGCCACGGGAACAATCGGCGTGCCCGCGGCGCGCGCGATGCGTTCCAGCCCCTTGCGGAAGCCAAGCAAGCTCCCGTTGCGCGAGATGCCGCCCTCGGCAAAGATGCAAACGAGTTCACCCTCTCTGAGCAGTTTCGCCGCTCGATCGATCGACGCGCGCTTGGCATCTCGCGTGTCTTCCGCCGAAACCGGGATCGCGCCGATCACGCGCGCGAAATGGCCGATCACGGGCAGGTCGAAGAAGGCGCTGTACATCATGAAGCGCACGGGTCGTCCGATCGCAGCCGAAACTAGAAAGGCGTCCACGTAAGATAAGTGATTGCAAACGAGCAACGCGCCGCCGCGGCGCGGGATGTTCTCGATGCCCTCGGTGCGCACGCGGTAGATCGTTCGGAAGAGCAGCGCTAGCCAAAAGCGCAGGGCGAATTCAGCCGTGTAGAAAACAGAACCAACGGCGAAGAGCAGCGTGATAGCCCCCACTCCCGTCATCATCAAGGGCGGGTCGAGATCCAAGCCGATGTTGAAAAGGGCGAAGAGCCCCGACGCCAGAAAGATGCCGATGAAGTCCAGCATCTCTGACAGACCAAGAATCGCACCGCGATTGTCCGGCGGAGGCAGATGCTGAATCAGGGCTCGAATTGGAATGGTGAAGAGCCCCGCAGAGATTCCCGTCCCCAGCAAGCAAACTCGCAACCAATTCGCTGAGTCCGCTGCCAAGCCGACGCCTGCGGTGCAAAGCGCCATACCCAGGAGCCCTGCGGGTATCAATCCGCTCTCGATGCGATCACCAGAAAGTCGAGCCGCTAGGAAAGAACCGAGGCCAATGCCCAAGGACAGGATTGTCAGCAAGAGCGCAATCTTGCTGGCTGGCAACTGGAGCCAGTTGCCGTACTCGTTGATCACAAGCATCAACACGGCTCCGATCAACCAAAAGAAAGCGCTCGCCAATAGCGACAAAACCAAGGGGCGGTCGCGCCCGACTAGGGCCCACTGACGCCGCACTTCGCGCACTGGATTCCAGGCAATCGGACGATCGGGCGCCATGGCCGGTGACGGCGAGAGCGCCAAGCTGGACAAAAATCCGAGCACGGAGATCCCGACAAAGGTCCCCATAGCGAATAGCAAGCCACCCTCGAAGCGCTCGAACAGGAGACCGCCCAGCGCCGTTCCGATGACGATGGCAATCGTGGTCGTTAGTTGAATCCAGCCGTTGGCTCGTGAGAGATCACGGGTTTCCGTCATCTCCGCGATCGAGCCGTATTTGCCCGGACCGAAGAAGGCGCTTTGCAAGCCCATCAGAAACAAGGCTCCAAGCAGCAACTCGTAGCGCTGCAGGTAAACGGCCAAGCCACCGAGCACCATGACGACCACTTCCGCAGCGTTGGCGCGGACCATCACCGTGCGCTTGCTCACTCGATCCGAGAGGGAACCTGTCAAGACTCCGAAGAGCACGAAGGGCAGCGAGAACAGGGCTAAGCCCAGAGACTGTCCCCACTCGTGAACCCATCCACTCTCAGCAATCCATGGTAGAGCCGTAGATAGCGAAAGCAGGAGTACGAGCTGCTTGAAGGCGTTGTCATTGAAGGCACCCAGGAACTGGGTCACCGTCAAGGCGGCAAAGGATCGGTTGCGAAGTAGATGAAACAAGAGGCCTCCCTATTGGGTGCTGGAACCCTATCAGTTTCGTCTACAGAAAGAACCAGCGCTTCCTATTCGCGCACATCCCACCGATAACTCTGGCTTATCGGTGGCGAATCTGAACTACCCGGCGATTCGCTCATCGTCGTTCTCGGGCGGACCTTCCGCTCCTTCACTGGTCTCCACACGGGTCACCTCATCCCCGTCTGTGCTCAAACGCAGAGGGTTGCCCTCCGATAGAGTCAGGAGATGGCAACGCCGTTTCCAAAGCTGCGCGATCTTCTTCAGAGTTTCGCCAGCCTGATCCAATTGCAACTCACGACCATCAAATTGGTGACGCAAGAGCAACTCGCCCCGCCCTTCGTAATCCGAATCCACCAATTGAATCTGCGGCACGCCGCCGCCGCTCATGGATGCCAGCAGTTGCTCCTTAATCAGCCGCCAATCTCGATCGGCAATCTCCATACGCCCCGTGCGCGGGTTGCGATTGTAGAGGAAGAGGCTGGAGCGCTGGGCGAACTCCTCGTCGACAACGGAGTCGATGAAGGACACATCGTTGTGAACAGCTCGCAGCTGAAATAGGTCCATGCCCTTCTCTTCCGCATAGCGAAAGAGGTCGATGCCGAGCTTGTAGGGATTCAGCTGGCCCGGTTGGCTGGCGGTCGCGCCACTGTGACAATCCGCAAAGTCGACAACGTCTTTGGCGCCGAGCAAAGAGCGCGTCATGATACGGCTGTGCCAAAATGAGGCCCAGCCTTCATTGATGACCTTGGTCATTCGCTGGGGCGCAAAGTAGTAAGCTTCAGAGCGCACAATCTCCAAGATATCGTGCTGCCAAGCTTCGAGATCTGCGGCTTGAGCGAGGAAGCCGAGTATGTCAGCGGAAGGGAGTTTCGTCTCTGCCACCGCTTCAGATGTGATCACAGGCGGCAGGTCTCCCATGCTGGCAGCAAAGGCCTGCTTTGCCCGTTCGCGTGAGCTGAGCGGCTTGCGCTGGGGCTTCTTGGTCTTGCGGTACTCGCGCAAGGGCAAGTATGGATCGATCATATTGTCGAGGGCCAAGGCGATGTCCAGGAACTCCTCAACACGATCCTGACCAAAACGGTCAATGTAGCGTCGAATGCGCGTCCCGTTGTCCGCCATCACGCTGACCATCTTGCGCTCAGTCGGAGCGAACCAGATGTTGTTTTTGAAAAAGTCCGCATGGCCAAAGACATGGGCCATTACGAGGTTCTGCTCCATGGGCGAGTTTGACCTAACTAGGTAGGCGTAGGTCGGATCGTTATTGATCACCAACTCGTAGATCTTCGACAAGCCCCACGAATAACCCTTGTCCAAGCGTTCGAATTCCATTCCAAAACGCCAGGAGGGATAGCGCACGGGAAAGCCGGTGTAGGCGGCCAATGCGTTTACATCGCGCGCATCGAGCAACTCGAAAATCACCGGAAAGAAGTCCAATCCGGCCGAGCGCGCAATCGCTTCGATCTCCACATTTTGCTTGCGAAGATCTGCGGGTAAGGGTTCGCTTCGCACCATCAGCGCTCACCTCCGAGGAAGGCCTTGATAGCATGGGGAATTCCGTCTCTGTCTTCCACAGCAGAAGTAATCATGGCTTCCTCACCATCGAAGGCACCGTTTAGATCCTTGATGAACTGTCCCGACCCGTAGGCGCTCTTGACCTGTCCGTAGCAGAACTGATTGACACGCGGCAGGATCTCATCGCGCAGCAGTCCGATGCAGCGCTCCGTGTCGCGAGCAGACCAGTTGTCTCCATCGGAGTAATGGAAGGGATAGATGTTCCACTCTTCCGGGCGGTACTTCTCGCGTACTTGATCGAGGAATAACTCGTAGGCAGAAGAGATCTTGGTTCCTCCCGATTCGCGCAAGTGAAAGAAAGTTTCTTGATCGACGACCCGTGCAACGGCGTCGTGCACGATGTAGACGACTTCTAAGTTACTGTACTGACTGCGAAGCCAGGTATCGATCCAGAAGGCTTTGATACGCACGACCTCCTTCTGTTCGCGGCCCATAGAGCCGGAGACATCCATGATGTGAAAAATTACGGCAGAGGAGTCTGGTTTCGTGACCTGTTTGCGGTCACGAATCCGTTCGTCATCATGAATCGGGATCACCTTCGGATCATCGGGGTTCCATTCCCCCGAAGCGATCACGCGCCGCAAGGCGCGATCGTAGGTTCGCCTGAAGTGACGCAATGACTTCGGTCCCGTGGGGCGAATTCCCGTGTACTTCCCGCCTTCCGACGACATTTGGCGATCACCCCGCGGTTCAATGTTCGGCAGCTCAAGCTCTTGCCCGAGCATCTCCGCCAGATCCTTCAGATCCACGTCGACTTCAAGGATGTGATGGCCTTCTTGGTCACCAGCAGCACCGGCGCCCTCGCCTTCTTGGCCCTCGCCATCAACGGGATCGCCTTCTTCGCCAGGTCCCTGGCCAACGCCTTGTTTTGAATTGTCGCCGAAGCGAAAACGGGGCAGTTCAATCTGCGGAATCGGAATCGAGACGGTCTTTTCCCCGCGCCTGCCGAGGAGCTCCGTGCTCGATAGATACTTGCGCAGATCTTTGCGCAAGCGTCCCTTAACAATCTCCCGGAAGCGTGTCCGGTCACTTTCGATCCGATGCATGACGAAGGAACCGCCTAAGCGGCGGCCTCCGTGCCCTCTTCTTCCTCTTTCGCCTCACCCCGGGCAAAGAGACCCGCAACGTGTTGCAGGACTTCATCCGCAGAGAGTTCGTCGTAACCAAATTCGCGGCAGAGACGATCCCGGATGACCGAGATCTTCTCTTGGGTGTCCGGATCCACGACCGTGGAGACGAGGCTTGTCAATTGAATGGAATCGCGGCGGTCCTCAAACATCTTGAGTTCGAGAGCACGGCACAGGCGTTCGTTCTGACGGTAATCAAAAGTCTCGCCGTCCAAGTGCACTGCAGCGATGTAGTTCATCAACTCGTGCCGGAAGTCATCTTTGCGAGGATCGGGGATGTTGATCTTCTCTTCAATCGAACGCATCAAGCGCTCATCGGGATCGCGCTCACGTCCGGAGGAGTCCACTAACACCTCGGAAGTGACGTAGGCCTTGACGCTGTCAATGTACTTGCTGCACAAACGATCGATAGCTTCCTGGTCCGCCGAGATGGCAATTTGCACTTCGCGCTTGATGATCTCTTCGTAGGCTTCGCGCGCCAAACTGATCAGTTGACGATAGCGCGCACGCGTTTCTTCATTAGAAATCAAGCTCTGATGCCGCAGGCCACTTTCGAGTGAGTCGAGTATGTCCAAGCCGCTGATCACAGGTCTGTCGGAAACGAGGCATGAGGCGATCGAATCCTGCACATAGCGCGGACTGACTCCCAACATGCCCTCACGCTCCGCCTGGTTCTTCATCTCCTTGACGTTCTCCTTCGTAAAGCCGGAGACCGTACTGCCCGAGTAGAGCTTGGCCTTCTGCAACAGGGTCAGGTTCGGATGTAAAGGATCTTCAAGGCGGCTCAAGACTGCCCACAAAGCAGCGATCTCTAAGCTGTGGGGAGCTGCGGGACGTGCGCCGCTGTTCTTGCCGCCGAACTGCCGCTCGTAGATGCGCACTTCATCCTTGACGGACAAGTTGTAAGGGATGTCGATCTTGATCGTTCGATCGCGGAAGGCTTCCATCAAGTCGTTGCTCTGCAACTTCTTGTACTCAGGCTCGTTGGTGTGCCCGATAATGACTTCGTCAATCGAGGTCTGCGCGAACTTGCGCGGCTTGATTGAGTGTTCTTGAGTGGCACCCAGAAGGTCGTAGAGGAAAGCCACGTCGAGCTTCAAGACTTCCACGAACTCAAGCATACCGCGGTTGGCCACGTTGAACTCGCCATCGAAGTTGAATGCGCGCGGGTCGGAGTCGGAACCGTACTCGGCAATCTTGCGGTAGTTGATATCCCCGGTGAGTTCCGTCGAGTCCTGGTTCTTCTCGTCCTTGGGCTGGAAGGTACCGATGCCACGGCGATCTGCCTCGCACAGAACAAAGCGCTTGACGCGGATGTGACTGATCACCTTGTGCCAATCGCCTTCATAACGTTCCATCAGCATCTGGTAATAGAAGCGACTGACCGGATCCAAGTCCCCTTCTAAACCCAGTTGATACTCAGCGCGTGCCGTCCCATTCAAGCGTTCGAAGATCACTTCGCGCGAGCTCTCGGGCAAGAGCAGCAGCGGCTCTTGGTGCATCGGGGATTCAACGACTTCATCATCCACATCCCAAGAGAAGGTGTACAACTGACCGTCGTCTGTCCCGCTGTAATGTTCGAGGCCCTGCTTCAAGAGTCGTGCGATCGTGCTCTTGGCGCTACCCACCGGGCCGTGCAAGAGAATCACTCGGCGTTCCGGACCGAAGCCGCAGGCACCTGCTCGGATCGTCTGGACCAACTTGTCGAGAGGCTCATCTAAACCAAAGACAGAGTCACGTCCATTGCCAAGAGGATCGCGGAACAAGCCCCAAGTTCGTGGTACGCCAGCCGTCTCTGAATCCTCGCTGCCGTGCGAGCGAATCATGTCGTAGAGCCGCTGCCAGGAGTTGCGGGCGATCATCGGATTCCCTTCAACCAGTTCGAGGTAGTCTTCGAAGCTTCCTTCCCAAGTGTGAGCTTTGAACTTCACAGCTTCGTCGTCGGCTTGAATCAGGTCGTAAAAGGAACCGTTGTGATCTTGCATAAGTAAGGATTTCCGTAGTCCGTAATCCCCCCTGAGTGCCAGGTGGAATCTTCAGAATCGTGCAATAGGGAGCTGCGTCTAACTCATCGAGACAGTTCACACCGGGGCTAAAGCCTTGAGTGGATTCGCGCCCCAGAGATGGGTCTGGTCCCCCACCCCGTGGCCGCTATGATTACGCCCATGTCCCACACCACAGCCCGTATTGCCGCTTTCGGCGCCTCTCTCCTACTTCTCGCAAGTTGCCAGGGGGACACTGCCGCTAGCATTGCTCAACCCCGGGAAATGCCCGCATTTGACGCGCATCGCTCGTGGCAACTCTTACTTGACCAGGTGGCTCTAGGCCCTCGACCTTCCGGGAGCGAAGCGAACGCACAACTCCGAGAATTGATTGTTAAGGATCTGGAAGCGAGCGGACTGAAGCCGCAGCGTCAAGCATTCGTGGCCAAGGATGCCCCCGGCGGTCCGATAACCATGGAAAACGTCTTCGCGGATTTCGAGGGTCAGGCGGGCAAGAAAGGCGAGCTGGCACCGATCGTCATTCTCGCGGCGCACTTCGACACCAAGCTCATGGACTTCACTTTCCTTGGTGCGAATGACGGCGCGTCTGAAGTCGCCGTGCTCCTCGAGCTTGCACGCGGTCTCGCCAGCGGGCCGCAGCTCGACGTGACTTACCGGTTCGTGTTTCTTGACGGCGAAGAAGCAGTCCGCCTGGACTGGGAAGATCCAGACAACCGCTATGGCTCGCGCCACAACGTCAAAGAGATAACGAAGAAGAAGGGCGAATTGAAACGCGTACGCGCCATGATTCTGATCGACATGGTGGGCGACAAGGACCTGCAGCTCGAGCGTGACTCCAACTCTAATCGTACCTTGATGGAGATCTTCGTGAAGACCTCCGTCGAGCTCAAGATGCCCGAGCTATTTGCTCCCTACCCGATTCCGATTCTGGATGATCATCAATCCTACTCCGCCTTCGGTGTGCCCTCCCTCGATCTGATTGACTTGCACTACGGCGAGTTCGGCAACGAGTACTGGCACACCGATCAGGACGTCGCCCTGAATTGCTCCAAGGAGAGCCTGGCTAAGGTCGGCAAGCTAGTTCTGCACGCGCTTCCGGCTGTTGAAGCACAGTTCTGTCAGAATCGCTGATCGTCCCAGGGAGACCGGGCTTTGATTGATCGCCTGTGGCTAGCCGTGGTAAAAAGTGTCCCTCGAACAAACCCTGCTGGATGGAGCGAAGCGAACGGCGATGGAAGACAAGATATACGACCTAGCGGTCATCGGTGGTGGCGGCGGCGGAACGATGGCTTATCTACGCGGGGTCTTGAACGCGAACCATTCGGTTCTGTTCACGGGTGACGCGGATGCCAAGCGCAAGGGCCGCGCGACCTGGGTGATGGATGTCGACAACATCCCGGGAATGCACGGGCTCGAGCGCCCGATCACGAAGACGGCAAGCACTACCTTGAAGTGGATCAAGGACCAGGACTCTTTGAAGGACTTTGGCACGGTAATGAAAGCCAAGGTGACGAACGTACGCATCGAGGACGATCTCTTTGTGCTGGAATACTCCACGCGCAAGGAGAGCGCCAGTCTGCGAACGAGACACGTGATCTTGGCAACGGGCATCATGGACGTTCAACCGGAGATCGGTGGCTCGATCGAACCGATCTTTCCTTACGCCAACAAGGGAGAAGCCATCTATTGCGTGCGTTGTGACGGACACCGCACCTTGGGCCATACACTCTCGGTTGTCGGGCGCAACGACACTGCTATTCACATTGCTTGCATGATGATGGATCGCTATGGACAGGAGAGCGTTCCGATCCTCACAAACGGCCCCGGCGCAGAGTTTTCGGATGACGCTCTAGCAGCAGCCAAGCTGTACGGTCTGGAGATTATCGAACAGCCCATCACGAGCGCCAACGGTGACCCGGAGACAGGCTTAAGCGGTTTCACACTAGAAGGAGGACGCGAGGTCCATTTCAGTCGAACGATCATCGCTCTGGGAATCATCGCTTACAACCAGCTCTTGCTGGAAGTCGGCGGCGAAGTCGACAGTGTCGGCAAGGCTAAAGTTGACGAACACTTTGAGAGCTCGGTGCCCAACTTCTTTGTCGTTGGCGACTTGGCCAGTGGTAGCAAAATGCAGATTTACACAGCCTGGGATGAAGCCGTCGACGCTGCAGACACAGTCGATCGAAGAGTGCGAGCAATGAAGCGAAAAGTGCGCAAGGCGGCGCAGGCCTAATGGCTTGGCAGGCATCCGTCAAGACTGATCAGGTTCCGGTCGGCGCGCTGGCCGTGTGGAAACACGACGGCCAGCAGTACGTCATCTCGCATACGGATGACGGTGAATTTCATGTGCTTGACAATCGCTGCCCCCACGAAGGTTATCCCCTGACATCGGGTGAGCTAAAGGGCACTGCTTTGACTTGTTCATGGCACAACTGGAAGTTCGACGTGCGCAGTGGCGCCTGCATGCTTGGAGAGGAAGGCGTGCGTTCCTTTCCGTCGCGTGTTGAAGATGGCGTAGTCCTGGTCGATCTCTCCGAGCCAAACCCTGAGGACGGCTGGCCGGCACTCTTGAGCAGCTTTGACGAGGGACTCTTCAAACATCAAGTTGGGCGTAGCGCACGCGATGGTGTGCGCTTGCTGAAATCTGGCTACGACCCGCACGAGCTGTTGGCGCGCATCGCTTTGTACGACGCTCGTCACGCGGAGTACGGAACCACGCACGCCCTCGCTATCGCCGCAGATTGTGGGCGCTTGCTCGATCGCTACACTGGCATGGACGCCATGTATGCGATCGCTCCGGCGATTGACATGTGCGGCGATTCCAATCGGCGCCTTCCCGCGCGCGAGAGGCCGACTGCCATTCCTGGTGCAACGGAAGTAAACCTGCGAGCAGCCGTCGAGGCCGAGGATACCGAGCGCGCTCTCGGATTGTTGCGCGGCGCCTTCGACGCGGACCTTCCGCGCGCCACGATCGAAGGTTGGTTATTCGCCATCCTCTCCGACCACTTCCTCAACTTTGGGCACCAGCTGATCTACTTGGTCAAGGCTCAAGAGCTATTCGAGCGTGGCGCTGAAGAACTCGCAGAGGAAATCTACGAAGGATTGCTCTTCAACATCCTGATGGGAACTCGCGAAGACACGCTGCCCTACATGCGTAGCTACTTCGATCGTTTTACAACCTGTGGCAAGGAGCTCGAAGATCTGTGGCAAGCTGCCGGAGAGGATCCCCAATACGATTGCCGTGCTATTACCACAGCGACCCTCGACGGCACTCTGGACGACGCCTTCCATTCCGTGCTCATGGCGCTTGAGTCGGGCGCAAGCTTGGCAGCGATCGCTCAAGCGATCGTACTCGCGGCCGCCGAACGGTTCTATCGCTTCGACGTGGCCATCGATGCTGACCAAGACGTTTCAGAAACCTGGCTCTGGGTCACTCATCGCTTGACCTTTGCCAGCGCAGTGCGGGTGGCCTTGGAACGCTTCCAATCCCCGGATGCGATCAGGTTCTTGATCCAAGCGCTAGCCTTCGTGCATACGGGAAAAGACATGGACGCCTTGCCGCAGAACCGTACCCGGTTAGAAGCGCGCGAGATGAGTCCAGCCGAAGTCGTCGCAGCGATCGCAGACAAGGACGCCCAAGGCGCTGTGTCTGGCACCCTGGGCCTAGTCAACAACCCAGAACAATTACGGGTCCTGCGCACGGCGCTCGAAGACCTGAGTCTTTCGGACCCGCTCGTGCGCCCGATCGTCATCGTGCATGTGGTCAAGACGCTACTCGCCTCCTTCGACGAGTTCGACGCACTCGCAAGACATCCCGACCGCCACTGGCCCTTAGTAGCCTGCGTGCGCTTCCTCGCCTCTCCGGTCGTGGAGCGGCGGGTTGCAGAACAGGTTCGGCGCTCGATTCATTGGGTTGCGGAAGGCAAGATGCCTCGCAAGCTCACCCAGTAGGCTTCGCCCAAAATGATTCAAGTCACCAACCTCTGCAAGACCTACACAGTCCATGAGAAGGCCCCGGGCCTCGCAGGGTCTGTGCGCTCTCTATTCTCGCGTAAGAAGCTTCTGAAGCACGCTGTACGCGATGTGAGCTTCCACGTGGGTGAAGGCGAAATCGTCGGATTGGTGGGAGCCAACGGCGCGGGCAAAACAACTCTGGTCAAGATGCTCGCAGGCATCGTTCATCCCACTAGCGGCGAAGCAGAAGTCCTGGGACACAAGCCTTGGCTTCGTGCGAATTCCCTGCGGCGTCAGATTGCGCTGATCATGGGACAGAAGGCTTCCTTGTGGTGGGACCTGCCCGCCGCCGACTGCTTCCTGCTCTTGAAGGAGATCTATCAGATCTCCGACACGGACTACAATAGGCGGCTCAACTACCTGTGCGACGAACTCGACGTGCGCGATCAATTGAAGATTCAGATTCGGCGCTTATCACTCGGCGAGCGTATGAAGATGGAATTGATCTCTACGCTCTTGCACGCCCCGCGCGTCCTATTTCTCGATGAGCCGACGATTGGTTTGGACCTTGCGGCGCAACGTTCGATTCGTGAGTTCCTACTCAAGTACCGCGAAGAGAATCAGCCTGCGATGATTCTCACGAGTCACTACATGGATGACATCGAGAAGCTCTGCAAACGCATCCTCTTGATTCAGGAAGGGCAACTCGTGTTCGACGGCGCGCTACAGGATGTGATGTCGACTTATTCGCCGAACAAGATCGTCACCGCAAGCTTTCAAGCGAACCTTCAAGCAGAACAACTACCCACAGAAGCCCAGCTCCCCGGCAAGGTGCTTGAACTCACCACCCATCTCGTACGCCTCGAAGTCCATCGAGACGCGGTCACAAAATGCGCCCAAGAGTTGCTGCAGCGCTATCCGGTCATCGATATCTCAATCGAGGAAGCTGAGATCGCCGCGGTGATCGAACAGATCTTCAGAGACGGACAAGTGAAGGAAATCGCCAAGTGAAGACCTCGATCTTCGCCCATGTGATCTCCGTCGAAGCGCGCAAGCTGATGAGCTACCGCTTTGACTTTTGGATCAACTCGCTACTCGGAACCCTGGCTCAGTTCGCACTCGTGTATTTCCTGTGGTCCGCCATCATGGGCGACTCCACGGATCTCAAAGCGGGTTACAGCTTCGATGGCATCGTCTTCTACTACGTGTTGATGATCCTGCTCGGCAAGTTGGTGGGAACCTCCTACAACCAAGGTGATGTGGCGTCGGACATCTACGAGGGCTCACTCTCGCGCTACCTACTTTTTCCTACGTCCTACTTTGCCTTCAAGTTCGCCCAACGGCTGGGATCATTGACGCCGGCCCTCGTGCAACTCGCCGTGCTAGGCCTCACCTATCTACTCATCCTGCCCTTCCCCGAGGAGGTTCAGGTCAGCCCAAGCTCGGTCCTGATGGGCACGATATCGCTCTTCGTGGCTTGCCTCTTATTCTATTTGCTCTCATGGCTCCTGCAACTCGTCGCCTTCTGGGCAGACAACGTTTGGAGCTTGGTGGTCATGATGCTCTTCGTCGGACGCCTCTTGGGCGGAGCGCTGATTCCCCTCAGCATGTTTCCTGAGTGGAGCCAAAATTACCTATCCCTTCTACCCTTCCGCTACGTCTATGGCTTTCCAGTCGAGACCATCATGGGGCGCGTAGAACCTAGCGCATGGATTCAAGGTGTAGGGATTAGTTTGGTCTGGATTGCAATCACCAGCACCCTCTCGCATCTGGTTTGGAAGCGCGGGATGCTCGTCTACTCCGGAGTCGGTATCTAACCGGAATCATGGGACGCTACCTCAGGCTCTACATAAGCTTCGTGCGCTTCTCCTTCAGCAAGGCGATGGAGTTCCGCGTGGACTTCTTCTTCCGGATCGTGATGGACTTCTGCTTCTATGGAACGCAGTTGGCCTTCTTCACTGTGATTTACGGGCAAACGCAAGAACTCGGTGGCTGGGACTTGTCGCAAGCTCTGGTGTTCATCAGCGGCTTCTTCTTGGTTGACGCGCTGCACATGACGCTCTTCGCCAACAATATGTGGATGCTGCCTCTATTGGTGAACAAGGGGGACCTTGACTATTACTTGTTGCGCCCGGTCTCGTCTCTCTTCTTCCTCAGCGTTCGTGAGTTCGCTGCCAATTCATTCCTTAATGCAGTCATCGCTGCGGGAATCTTCGTCTGGGCACTTGGGCAGTGTTCAAGCCCGGTGTCCTTTGGACAGTGCGCCCTCTATCTGGCATTGATCCTCAACGGCGTCTTTCTCTACTACATCTTGCAGATCTGCTTCTTGATACCCGTCTTCTGGTTGCACAGCGCCCGCGGCTTGGGAGAGATTTTCTTCTCCTTCGCTAAGTACGGCGAACGCCCCGAGCGTATCTACACGGGCTTCATGCGCCGCGCGATGGTCTCGATTTTGCCCTTCTCGCTGGTTGCATCCCGGCCAGCTATGATGCTCTTCGAAGGCTTCAGCTGGACCGGAGTCGGGTACATATTCTTCGTCACCGCCTGCGGATTTGCTTTCCTACTCTGGTTCTGGAATCGAGCCCTACGCTCTTACAGCTCCGCCTCTTCCTAAGAGTTCACGAACTGCACTGAAGTCGCATGGCATCCAGTGCTTTCGAGCGCACCTTATAGGAGTCGCGCTTGCCCTCGTGCCGAAGCAGCGATGCGATCGAATTGAAGCTGCAGCCACAAAAGTCGCGTAGGACAATTACGGATTCGAATTCGAACCCGATAGCCGTACGCGGGAGTTTCATCCACTCAAGCACGAACTCCACTTCAGGATCGTTCGATTTTTCACTGAGTTCCTCTTCTTTGCCCTGCGTGAAGAACTGCGGCCGTGCACGCCGCAACTCGTTCAATACCTGATTGCGGACAATCGTCTTGAGCCACGAGCGAAATTGAGCCCGTGAACGGGCGGTGGTATGGTGCGAGGTGGTCAGAACCGCGAGCACGCAGTCCTGGACCAAGTCGTGTGCGGTGCAGATTGAGCTGCCGAAATTTGTGGCAAGCTCCGCGTGCAAAGCGAGCCAATCATGCTCTTGCTTCAAGAGCCAACCAAGAGCAATCAGATTGCCATGGCGTGCGTCACGCAAGCGCCTGGCGAACTCTACTTCAGGGGATCGGTATGTTCTCAATGCTATCGTCGAAGCCCGGGACCGAGAGCTTCACCCTCCTTTGATCCTCGCACCCTAAGGGCAAGTTCGACAATCAGCAACAAGGATCCCTGTGCGGGAAAGGGCCCGTTTGCTTCTAAGTGTCGTGACAACTCCTCGCTCCCGAGATCATTGAGATTAGGGAGAAAAAGAAGCTGCCCAATGTGTGTCCGGCTCTGGGAGCCACAGGACAAGGAAGCTTCTTTTCGCAAGCGGCAATAGGAGTCTGAATTGATCCCTGCGGAGAGAAGATTCCCATCCACACGGCAACTCCATCACCCTCGAATTCCAAGCTGATTCGTAGATCCCTGAGACCTCAATTCAGCGACGTGAAAAGTAGGAATAGCGCTACCCTTGAGCGAACCTGGTCCTTGGTCCGCTGCTTTTTTCTGGCTTCGGCAACGTTGATGATGATGATGATGACGACGCCACCACCGGCGACAACCAGTAAAGACAGAGACTCGTGAGCCTTACTTCTCCAGGTTCGCGAGCGCCTCGTCTAACAACTCGATCAACCCTTCCCGATCGTAGCTGTAGGGTTGATGAGCATTTAACTCGACGAACCTACTTAGCGCTGCCTTGACTGTCATGTCCGCTTCACTTTGGTTGGGCACGACCATGTAGCGGCGCTGGGGCTTGTCGTCCGTGAGGAAGCGCAAGAAGGCGTCCGCGACTTCGTCCGGGTCCTTGTGCTCGGAACGATCATTCCGCTTCCCAAGCATCTGATCCATGCGCTCCTTGTAGAGCGATCCAGCGCTTGCGTAGCCGCTTTCCTTAGCGCGGTCGTAAACGCTGGCGGAGATACTCGACTTGTAGTTTCCCGGCTCCACAATGCTGACAGGGACACCGAAGCTCGCAAGTTCCACCCCGAGGCAATCGCTGAAGGCTTCCATGGCGTGCTTGCTCATGCAGTAAACGCCTCCCATCGGCCAAGCCAATACGCCGGAAATGGAGCCGGTGGTTGAGATGCGTCCCTTGCTCTCAATCAACAGCGGCGCGAAGGCTTTGCTAACTTTGAAAGGTCCAGAGACGTTGACATCCATCACGAAGTCGAAGTCCTTGTCGCTCAACTCGATCAGCGGCGCCAGGGCAGCCACACCCGCGTTGTTGATGAGGCCATAGAGGCCGCGTCCTCCGGCGCGCACAGTTTCGACAGCCTTGTCGATCTCGCTTTGAACCGTTACGTCGAGACGGACCCCTTCGATATTAGGAATGGCGCTCAACTCCTTGAGGTCCTTCTCCTTGCGCGCCCCGGCATAAACGTAGAAGCCTTCGGCGGCGAGCACTTCTGCCGTCTTGCGACCGATGCCACTACTTGCACCAGTAATCAGAACCGCGCGTTGGGCCGCTTCACCCTCCTGCGCGACTTGAATCATGGCACCTTCACCGGGCTGGATCTCACCCAGTGAAGTGAAGCTGAGAGAAAGCAGGGCGAGAGAAAAGGCGGCGCATTTCATGGGAGTCAGTGCTGCAAGAGAAGTGGAAGCTGTCGCCCCCATTATGTGCACCACCTACCCGCGCTGGCTACCGCTCAAACAAAAAGGAGACCCTCGGGCGATTGCCCAAGGGTCTCCTTCTTAGTCTTTAGCCTTCTGGGTTATTAGAAGGCTGAGTGCTGACTACCAGCGATCGCCGCCGCCGCCGCCGCCGCTGTAGCCGCCGCCGCCACCGCCGCCGCCGCCGCCGTAGCCGCCGC
>JBLIOI010000112.1:0-15667 GCA_047639675.1 Planctomycetota bacterium
CCCGGCAATCGAGAGCGTCCCGCTGAATTGTTCCTCGCCTACCACAACGTCGAAGGTCATCAATTCATCCCCAGCCGTATAGCTAAAGATCAACTGCTGACTCTCCTCATCGAGCTCCACATCGCGAAGCTTGCCTTTCTCTTTCTTTGAATCGAGCTTGCCCAAGCGCAGGTCCTCTTCACCTTTCGTTTGGAATACAAGCTCAAACTCGCTACCGATAGGCGGCACTGCATCTCCGGAGACCGTCACCTGCCAAGTACCGTTCAAGACGTCTACTGGCCGTTTCTCTGGAATACCAGTGGACAGCGCAACTTCATAGGCACTCAACTTTTCGTCACCGTCCACGTCTGCGCGCTCGAAGAGCTTGGCCAAACTCTCGGGCACTTCGCTCTTGGTTGCGGTTCCGTCGCCGTCAACATCGAGGCTTGCCATCAAACCCACGAGGAGCTTCTCACGGCGTTCCTCAGGGTCTTCAAGCCCGTCCGCGGGCGGCGGCAAGCGTAGATCAGTCCAATTGTCACCGGCATCCCGGGTGACCCACATAGCGCCATCATCCGTCCCGACCCAAAGCAGATTCGAGTCGTGCGGCGATTCCGCCAGAGCCGAGGCGCTACCACGATCGGTGAGCGTAATCTCGGGTGATATCTCAACCATATTCTTCCCGCGGTCCAACGATCGGAAGACGTGGTTGCCAGCGGAGTACAAGATTCGAGAGTTGTGCGCTGACAGTAGGAAAGGTGTTTCCCAGTTGTATCGATAACCACTCTTGCTACTGCGTGCCCCACCGCGAGCGTCCGTACGCAAGTTTCGCCAACCAATCGCTCCTCCTTGGCTCTCGGAGTAGATTTGGTAGATGTCGTTCGGATCAATGCGACTCACAAAGCCATCGCCGCCACCGATGTTGAACCAATCAGAGTTCACCGGCCCCGTACGATCGCGCGTGCGATTCGGCCCGCCCCAGGTTCCGTTGTCCTGCAAACCGCCGTAGACGTTATAGAGTTCGCCTTGATCTACCGAGACGTGATAGAACTGCGAAATGACCACGTGGTTGTGGTGGTCCCAAGTCTCTGTCCTGTCGTGGGTGATGTAGATACCACCGTCGTTACCCAGGATGATGTGTCGCCCGTCCGAGGGGTCAATCCAAAGCGCGTGGTGGTCGACGTGAACGCCCGAATCGAACTCTCCACGTTCGAAACTGGCCCCACCGTCTTCCGAGATCCAGAAAGATGTACCCAGGACATAAATTCGTGATTCGTCGCTCGGGTCCACGCGAATCTGGCTGTAGTACATCGGGCGCGGGTTCAAGCTGTTGATCTTCTCCCAACTGTCGCCACTATCTATCGACTTGTAGATGCCACCGGTTTGGTAGCCATCGGCGCCTTGGCTTTCGTGCACATTCTCTCGTTGTCCGCCGAGGAAAGAGGCGAAGGGCTTCAGCCCACCGGAACCATCTTCGTGGGCGTCAAACTCGCATTCGACTGTCATCAACTCGCGCTCGCGCACGAGTTCCACCGAGACCTTCTCACCGGCCCTCCGGCTGCGGATGGCGAGCAGCAAGTTTTCGTAGCCAAGAATTCGGTCCCCACCCACCTCCAAGACAATGTCGTCTTTCTTCAGCCCAGCGCGATCGGCAGCGCCTTCCTTGGTGACGCGCGTCAAGCGCGCTCCGACATCCGCGTCCTCTCCCGACATGCCCATGAAAGCCGAGTCAGCGGGCAACTTGCCGATGCGTTCTGATTCGATCACAGCGAAGAGCACGTCGGGATTTTGTCGACTGTAGTCGATACCGATGCGACCCAGATCAACTTCGGGGAGCCCCTTCGAGAGCTTCATCCATGTCGAGCCGCCATCTTTCGTGCGATAGATTCCGCTGCCCGGCCCCCAAGTCTTCGTGGGTGCATTGGTGTCGAAGCCATCACGTTGGCGCTCATAGGTCGCAACGGTTAATGTGTTGGGATCCGTAGGGTGCATATCTACATCGACCACGCCGGTCTTGTCATCGATGTAGAGCACCTTATCCCACGTCTTTCCACCGTCGGTTGTTTTGAATAGGCCGCGCTCTTCGTTGGTTCCAAACAAACGCCCAAGGGCTCCAACGTAGACGATGTCCGGGTCTTCAGGGTGAATTGCGATACGCCCGATTTGAAAGCTATCTTTCAACCCCATGCGCTTCCAACTGTCTCCACCGTCTGTGGATTTGTAGACACCATCGCCATAGGAAACAGAGTTACGCGGATTGGCTTCGCCAGTACCAACCCAAACAATATTCGCATCGGAAGGCGCGACGGCGACATGTCCGATCGAAACCGAGCTCTCACTATCGAATTGATGGGTGTAAGTCATTCCAGCGTTGACCGTCTTCAAGAGGCCGCCCGAGGCCGAGGCGATCCAGTACATGCTGGTGTCGTTCGGGTTGACTGCGATGGCAACGCAACGTCCCCCCATACTCGCGGGACCGATGGAGCGCCAACCAAGATCCTCTGCCCAGTCGGAGTCAAGCTTGAGCGCAACGGGCTCATCCACTCCCGCACCGGGCGACATGGTGTTTGCCAATGCCAGCACGGGCAAAATGGCGGTGACGAAGAATGACGCAAGAACAGAACGGAACCGATTGTGAATCATCGCTGCAATACCGGGCCTTTGGGGACTGTCGACGGGGGTCGGACGGTTATTGACATCGACGTCATCCGTAGGCGAGTTGAGGGGACGCCCCCTACGCTAGGCAGCTTTCCCGAGGCCGCAAGAGAGCAGGCCCTCTCGTGGGCCGGATTAACTAGAATGTTGCGTTCCCAAGGGCCTTTGAACGATTTTCATGCAAAGCGAGACTTCTGACAACTACCCACTCGAACCCTCCGAAGAAGAGTTTCGAGAACTCGTAGACAAGGCACTAGGACGCATCGTTCCCTTCGTCAAGTCGCTTCCAGACCAGCGCGCAGGGACCTTTGATGACGGCGAGGCGCTCGCTCGCTCCCTGGCTGAAGCCGCGCCTGAGGGCGGCACGGGCTATGACGAGCTCCTGGACATCATCTTCGACAAGGCGGTTCCGCACTCCTTCAACACAGCGAGCCCCGGCTATTTGGCCTTCATTCCAGGCGGCGGCATCCTGCACACGGCCGTCGCCGGCTTGATAGCCGACGCGGTTAATCGCTATGTGACCGTGTTCATGGCAGCGCCCGGAATGGTGCAACTCGAAGTCAACGTCGTGCGCTGGTTTTGCGAGCTCATTGGGATGCCCAAGGGTTCCGGCGGCTTGCTAACCACTGGCGGTTCGATGGCAAATTTCATCGCGATCGTCACGGCACGCCGCGAGAAGTTGCCGGAAGACTTTATGAGCGGGACGATTTATGTCTCCGATCAAGTCCACCATTGCGTGAACAAGTCTGCGCTACTCGCGGGCTTCCCAAAGGACCGCGTTCGATCCGTGCCGTCCGATGATTCCTTCCGGATGCGTTTTGAAGAGTTGGAATCGATGATCGCTTTGGACCGTGCCAAGGGTTTAACGCCGTTCATGGTCGTTGCCAGTAGCGGTACAACCAACACCGGCGCTATCGATCCCTTGCAAGCCATCGCTGAACTCTGCAAGAATCAAGAGCTGTGGTTCCACGTGGACGCAGCCTACGGTGGGTTCTTCAACCTAACCGAGCGCGGCCGCCAACGCTTGACTGGAATCGAGCTAGCCGATTCCGTCGTACTCGACCCACACAAGGGACTATTCCTACCCTACGGAACAGGCTCGCTACTCGTGCGTGAACCCGCTGCGCTGGGCCGTGCGCACTCTGTCACGAGCGAGTACATGCCGCCCTACCAAGAAGATCCGGACCTAGTAGATTTCTGCGCTTTGTCGCCGGAACTTTCGCGTGGCAACCGCGGTCTACGTGCTTGGCTCCCAATCAAGCTACTAGGACTTGGGGTGTTTCGTGAAGCCCTCGATGAGAAGTTAGACTTGACTACGCACGCGCTGAAAGCTGTTCGGAAGATCCCTAATGTAAGGATAGTCGCGGAGCCAGAACTGTCCCTATTCGCCTTTAGGCTAGAGCCAGAGGGAGTTATAGGCGAAGCGCTCGACGCACTGAACCAAGCTTGGTTGGATGCTACAAACCGGCCAGGGCGAGTGATGCTTACCGGTACTTACCTTCATGGACGGATGACCTTGCGCATCTGCATCTTGTCCTTCCGCACGCATTTGGAACGTATCGAGATGGCGGTCGAAGATTTGAAGCTGGCCGCGAAGGAAGTTCTCGAAGCCTAGCAGTCCGTGGTGAAGGTGCTTTTGCGTCAGATGGCCAGCATCCGGCCTGCATGGTGCCTGAAAGGAAGCCCAGGTGAATCGGTGGATTCAGCGAGCATTCCAGGCGCCTATGCGGAGTGGATGATGGTCAGCTGACGTGAAATGACTTTTGCCACGGGCTGCTAGGCGTGAACCTTCAAGCCAAAGACGTTTTGCAAAACGAATAGCGCAAAGAAGCACAAAGTTCCGGCGAGGATAGGAGTCGTCACCCAACCAGTGGCGATCGCTCCGAGCACCTTCCATTGCACTTGCCGTAAACCGGCTCGCCCTTTCAAGAGAGCGATGCCTATCACGGCACCAACGACGGCTTGCGAACTCGAAACCGGGATAAGCGGAATCTCCGGCAAGCCATGCGAAACGAACCACCCGCTCAAATCGCGTGAAGCGAAGACTGTCAAGACTAAGCCTTGAGAGATCACTACGGAGAAAGCTCCGATCGGTGAAACCTGCAGAAGATCAGAACCGATGGTTTCCATCACACGTCTCGAGTAGGTGACGATTCCAACGGCGATCGCGACCCCACCCAGCAAGAACAACTTCTGGGGTCCGCTGAACAGGTAGCCATTGATTAGCGAGTCGTCAAAGGGCGAGGTTGGGATAAACACCCCCATCACATTTCCGATGTTATTCGCTCCCAAACTGAACGCACCGAAGGCTCCGGCCACGATTAGCCCCCATCGAGTGAACAGGTCTAGACGTAACATGTGTGGCTTTGTCAGCCGAATCCAACCCAGGATTACGGCATGCAGAACAAAGCAAAACACCGCACCCAAGACAGGAGCCGCAACCCAGGTCGTCGCGATTCGTGATAGGACCACGAGATCAGTGTCACGACTACTAAACAGATTCCACCCACAGATAGCCCCGACTATCGCCTGGGTCGTCGAGACTGGCAAAGCGGATCGGGTCATCCAGTAGACGGTCATCGCGGCGGACAAAGCCACCATGAATGCCCCGGCCATAGCGTCCACTTGGCCAAGTTTCCCAAGGCCGTGTGCTGCTCCGGCACCCTGGAACACAGCTCCGAGAACCACGAACAAGCTCGCGATAACCGCAGCAGTTGCAAAGCGCACCATGCGCGCACCAACCGCTGTGCCGAAGACGTTAGCGGCGTCGTTCGCACCCAAAGACCAGCCCAGGAACAGCCCGCTGGAGAGGAAGAGCAAGGTCTCAGCCATGGTCTTCTATGCTACGCCTAATCACGGGCGCCTAGAGGCTACGACGCAGAGAGAAGATGGAGAGTTGATCGCCCAGATCTTCCGCCTGATCCGCGAGGCGGTCAAGGCTGTTGATGAAGTCGCGCAACATCATCTTCTCTGCCAACTCACGATCCGAGGCGAAGATGGTCTGCTTCATGCGAATTGCGACCGCGTCAGCTTCCGATTCGTGAATGCTGATTTTGTGCACATGATCGCGCACAGCGTTTTGATTGGTGAAGAAAACGCGCGAGGCGAGCACGGTCGAGTCCAAAGCCGAACAGATCGCCGAAACTAAACGGCGCACATCCTCGTGCAACTCAAGCGGCAGGTGCGGCGCCTCAATCGTCATCGAGAGTAACTCGCGCTTGATTCGATCCAGCAAGCCATCGAGCAAGTCGATCAAACGCAACACATCGCCACACGATTCCGGGATCAGCATCTGGGTCAGCAGGGTCGTCTCGATGCTACGACGCAAGTCGTCGCAGTGTCGCTCGATCTCACGCACGCGGTTTTGATGACGCATGCAATCCTCGTTGACCCCGTGGGTAATGTACTCCTCTACGGTCTTGCCAAATAGAATCGCTCCCTCGCTGACGCAGTCGAGAAACTCGTCGATTGCGACTTCAACCGCACGGGTCTTGCCGAAGAGAGGGATACGAAAGTTAGGCATGTGTAAGTTTGATCGCGCGAAGAATCGCGGTCCGCTTTTCGTGCGGGCGCATGGCGAAGCGCGAGCATAGGGCTTTTAGGACAGTTTCTGACTATCGACAAGAGAGCCGAATCCCTTGCGAAGTGCTCGGGAATGCCTCAGGGCGCCTCCCACCGCGGGGACACATGCCGCAGCAGGAAGCCCTAGTGCCTTCAGCCTCCCCCCCCTCGAGGCCGAGAAAACGGGCGATTGGGGAAGTTCGCGCAATCCTGCTCGTTCTCCTACATAATCGGGGAGAGGGCCGTCAATTGTTCTCGCTCACAAAAAACATCTTCCAAAACTACCGATGATTCGAGAGTTCACTCGCGCGCTGGTCTTCACTGGCGCCACATTCGCAATCGGTGGCAGCCTCAGCGCTGCTCCGGAAATCCCGGCCGTGGGTACTCCCGCGCCCGCCATCGAAGCCGCCACTTGGTTCAACCACATTGGCAAGGCACCTAGCGTGGAGGGGCTCGGAGGTCAGGCAATCCTGATCGAATTCTGGGCCACTTGGTGAGGCCCCTGCAAGGCCTCTTGGCCTCACCTGCAGGGTCTGCAGGAAGAATTTGGTGAGAAGGGTTTGGTCGTGCTTGCTGTAAGTAATGAGAGCGACGAACTCGTGGAGCAGTACATCGATAAAATGGGTCTTAGCCTTCGCGTCGCCGCTGGTTTCAGCAGCGGAAATGATTGGGGTGTCAAAGGCTACCCGAGCGCCGTGCTGATCAACCCTGAAGGAGAAATCGTGTGGTCGGGTCACCCGGGAAATCTTTCTTCAAGCAAGGTCAAAGCAGCCCTCAAAGGCGCCAGGCCTTCCAAAGCTGGTTACCTCAGTTTTCGCTCTAACGAAGAACTCGCTGGTGAATTGACCAGTGCCTCCAAGGCTGCCTTCGACGGCAAGTTGGGTAAGGCGCTGACCGAAGCCAAGGAACTTGCTGGCAATGACAAGCTCGACCAAGAAGTCCGCGATCAAGCGCAATACCTAGCCGACGGAATTGAGAAGCACGCGATGTTGCTTCAAAAGCAAGCTGAAGGCTTCATCAAGAATCGCTACATGATGAAGGGTATCGGAGTTCTCGATTCTCTCGGTGACGCAATGGAAGGTACCGAGCTCGGTGCAGAGCTTGTCACACGCCTTGAGGAAATTGAGAACGATGAAGGGCTTCAAGGAGAACTCACAGCAGAGAAGTCCTTGGCGAAGGCCATTGAAGCCGCCGACAAACGCGGCATGAAGAAGTCTGCCAAGAAGTTTGAAGCGGTCATCAAGAGCTACCCGGGCACTCAAGCTGCGGTTCGCGCCAAGAAGATGCTGCGGACTAAGAAGTAAGCCCACAAGCTGCTAGCCAATGAACATGCGGAGCTCACTCCTTGGAGTGCGCTCCGCTTTTTTTGCTCGTTCCATTTCCGCGGAAGAAGCAGCGGCCGGGTCGCTTAGCTCAGGCAAATCGTGCCTCGAAAGCCTCACTCAATAGAAATAGCCGAACAGTAAGCCGTCTCACTGTCAGGGCGAATGCCCTGGTCTGCGCTTGCTACGTCCCTTCCAAGAAAACTCTCAACGCGGCCAGCCTTGGCCCTCGAATGACCTCCAGCGCGGAGTATCCTTTCCCCCATGTTAGCTTTTCGATTAGACCCGGCGCCGAGTATGGATACGGCAGCTGTTGAACCTATTGTGAATTCCGGCGAAGCCTTGATCGAATTGCGAGTCGCAGGCATCTGCGATACAGATTTGCAATTAGCCCAAGGCTACATGGAGTTTCGTGGCATTCCAGGTCACGAGTTCGTTGGTCGAGTACTCGAATGCGATGAGAACTCATGGATCGGCGCGCGAGTCGTCGGAGACATCAACGCAGGTTGTGGGCTCTGTGCGGATTGTGTGGAGCGCGATGGGCACCACTGCGAGAAACGCAGTGTGCTCGGAATCCTGGCCCGCCCCGGATGCCTCGCGGAACGCTTCACTCTTCCGCTTGGCAATCTCGTGCGCGTTCCCGACAATCTCACGGATGAGAGGGCTGTCTTCGCAGAACCCTTGGCGGCGGGGCTGCACGTCTTGCGTGAAGTTCAGAGGTCAAGCGCAGAACGCGTGCTTGTCTTGGGCGATGGAAAACTCGGTCTATTGACGGCACTCGCTTTGCATGCATCAGGTGTTGACGTCACCGTAGTCGGCCATCATGAGCACAAGCTAGAGATTGCACGGAGTGCAGGTGCAACGGGCATTCTCGAGGCGGACTTGGATAAGAGCGCTGTCTTCGACCTCGTCGTCGAAGCCACCGGAAGTGCAAAGGGTCTACAACGAGCCCTGCAAATCGTCCGGCCGCGTGGAACGGTTGTCTTGAAGACTACGGTCGCATTGCCAGAGGGGATTGACCTCTCTCCTATCGTGATTCATGAACTGCAAGTCATCGGTTCGCGCTGCGGAGACATGGCAGAGGCCGTGGCTATGCTCTCTCGAGGAGAGATAAACCCTCTCCCCCTTGTCGATAAGCGATTTGCGTTGAAAGAGACCAGCAAGGCTTTCGAGCGCGCCGCGCAACGAGGAATCTTGAAGGTGCTGGTCACAGTCGGCTAACGAGATGCAGTGGTGCGACCTTCAGCGCCACGGTTTGCCGCACTTGGGAAGGCGCTGAAGCTCTGCCCACGCCAATCAGTCGTGGTCAACGCCCCGCTTGCATCAGGGATTAGCACTTGGGACCGAAACTAAGGCGAAACATGCAAGAACCCGTCTCCCACGGGGGATACGGGTTCCTGTCAGCGAAATCTTCAGAGGTTATGAACGGACCTCCCTTCATCCGTCCGGATGAATCCGGCTTAGTAGAACTCTACGTGCGCCGCGTTTGAGGTGTTTGCATCACCACCACACGGGCTGTCTAGGTCGCGATAGAAGCATTGGAAGTTACGCGTATCGCCTGCCGTGATTTCGGCAGCGGCCACAGGATGATCGACACTTGCCTGAACGATGCCGGCTCCGAGAACGGAAACGCCTTGCGCACTCGAAAGGCTCGCTGGGAAGCGGAAAATCTTGAGGTGGCCCGGCGCAACGCAAAGTAAACCATCGCGCAGCACTTCGCCATTCACCTCGGGGGCCATGATCCAAATAACAGGAGTCTTAGGAGGCAATTGCGTCACGGTCAAGACCAAGTCATCGGCGTCAACACTGCCGCTTCCCGTTGCCGATAAAATTGCGCCAACACTGGTAGAATTCGGACAACCTCCGCCGGGGTAGGAAACTCCGCAAGGGCAAACGGCATCCTCAGCGAAGCAGTAGGTGCAAACACCCGTCGGTTCCCAGCTATTGCTCAAGGGACAGCCCAATTCATTTGCTGACTCGAAAATAGCGTGTGCGCTATCGACAGTCGCCGCACCGATCCTAACTCCCACTGCGTCTTGGTAGAGGCTGATGGCCTCGGCCAAAGCGAAAGGATAGAAGATCGAGGTATCGGAACTCGCTGTCGCTGCGGCCGTGTGACGATTGAGTGCTGTCAATCCACCGCCGCCAGTGCCCGCTGCTTCGAGCAGGGTCACCGAATCTGCGATTCCCGATTCGGCCTCCGTAACCCCCAAGACTGCGTTGAACGAGAGCTGGTGCTGAATTGAAAAAGTGAAGTCATCGCCACCAACACCATCCCAACGCTCCGGGTGGTTCTTCCAATAGCCCGGGGTGCAGCCTTCGGAGCAGCTTTGGGCTGTAGCAATGCCGGTAAAGGCCAATAGGCTCAAGCCGATGAAGGCGGGCGCGACGAGGAATGTTTTCATGATCAGTACCGAGTTGAATTAGAGTGGCATCCTGGATAAGTCTCTTCTCGAGGGTATCGCGATTCGCTGCCCTCAACGGGATGAGCCCCAGAGAATCAGAAAAAATGGATAGAAGAGGTCTACACCACCCCTGGTGGAGCCCTAATGCAGAGAACAAAGCAGTAGGTCCGATGCCCGAATGCTCTAGTGGTGGCATGGGATAGGGATCGCCCCAGTCAGTTCGATGACAACCTCTGCCAATATTGCTGAGCGCGCGACGGCAAAAGACCGGCCACTCGAGGGACAAGATGGGAAGGAAGGGCTGCCCACGGCCCTCGCCATCTCTACAAATGAAACACGCCGAATGCGATCCGTGCGCGCTCATGTCATCTTGGACTAGAACAGGTCAAATTGCAGGTATATCGAGGGGTAGTTGCTGCCGCCCTTAATCCGCCCGAACTACGACACCGACTCGAAGATGGATCGACGGTGGTGAATGGCAGCACCGGCCCAAACATTCTTCATGCTCTCTGTGTGGAATAGATCCCCGATGTTGAAGTCTACCGAGAAATCCAAGTAATTCGTCAGGAGGCTCTCGTCCTAACCCTTTCCATCCAATGAGAGTTGTTCGATGTACGTGGGCTCTGAAACCCAAGAGAGCCCTTCCGTTACGCCGAGCCTCCAACGGATTGGCCAGGTGATCGTGTAGTAGCCCTTGATAGCTAGGACGTACTCCGGAATGGAGTCCTGCACCTTACTTGAGTAGTAGTAACCGAATCCTGGCGTGAGTAGCAACTCGATCGGCAACCCAAATGGACTGTTCGTTAACGGGTGGTCGTAGAATACCAACGTCATCTGGTTGTTGAACTCGTCGTCCTCGATGTCTCCTGAGAAGGTGTCGTTGAGGCTTGAGTCCGTCCACCATCCGTGAGAGACGCGCACATAGGATTTCGTTTCGATGTCACGACCTGCACCATACGAACAAGAGGGATAGCCGAGGAGCTTAGGATCTCCCGCGTTTTGGAAGAAGCCGAAGCCGATCACGAACTCGGCCACTCCATTTCTATCGATCCAATCCAAATCCGAGATCTCTGGTGAAAACCAGGTGTACCTCAAGGACCGGTGTTTCCGTCCGTTGGCAAGAAACGCAAGGTGCCCATGGCCTGCCCATAGATCTGAGCAAATGCGGAGAAGCGACCGGACTCCGGAACCGGCAACCCGACTATCAACTGGCGCGTCGTTGGGATCAAGTTCATCCAACTCGACCGCCAGAGTCCGGCCCTCGTCCGTGGCTCCGGCATAGCCTCCGACGAACTCACTCTCTCATCTGATCCGCAGTCACCAGAATTTCAACCTTTCGAAAGTCCGTGGGATGGCTCTCTGCTTGCAGCGAGATTGATCCGCTGTCGAGGAGCAGGCTTGCTCCTCCAGCCAATAAAATCTCAGCGTCACCGTCGCCAGGATCGAGTTGAGCCTGTTCGTACTCCAAGACAAGCTCGCCGTTCACGATCTGGCGAATGGAGCCACCGGCCTCGACTTCAAGTTCAAGGGTGACCCATTGATCACCCCGATAGGTAGCCGAGTTAGAGTTTGTGCAATGACGCGTGAGCAGTTCACCATTCATCACGACATGCGTTCCGGGCGTGCACAGGTTCCCGGTCGAGCGCTCACCTTCCGCTCCCCCGCCTAGCATCTGAGCTTCGATCGAAACCGGGAAGTCCTGGTTGAGCCCCATTGTCTCGGGAGCTTGTCCGTGAAGCATCACACCGTTGTTCCTGAAAGCCCAGCCTGGTCCACCCGGGCACTGCTCACCGACAAAGCGATACTCCACGCGCAAGCGATAGCTTGAGAAGGGCGCATCGAAGAAGAGGTGACCAAACTTGCCATCGAAGTTCTCGTACTCGTCATAGCGGACACGCAACAGACCGCCTTCGACGCTGAAGGTGTTCTTGTAGTTCACTCCAAGTTCGTGACCAGCGAATTTTGGCGTCCAGCCATCGAGACTCTTACCGTCGAAGAGTTGAACCCAAGTGGGTTGCGTCTCTGGTGTGGGCAAGGAGGGTTCAGCCCCCTCCCGCACTGGTCCACTGCAAGCCACGAGCATGATCCCGAGAACGAACGATGAAAATTGGACGGCTTGAATTGACGGGGAGAAATAGAACTTCATGGGGGCTCGATCGTTCAGGGGAATGCGGACGAGCACAGTCCTATCCAATCAGACTGGTTGGCGTTAGTCATTCATTTGGTGTCAGGCCAAAAACCTTGCCAGATAGAGTCTGACGCCCAATGATCGCTTACCCTCCCCCCATGAACGACGCGGAACGATGGAACGACAAGTACAGTAGTGGGCGCTGGAATCAGAACTCCGACTGTGACGCCTTTGTGATCAAGGCACTCGACGAGCTCGGCGAAGCAGAGGGACGAAGCGCGCTCGACTTGGCCTCGGGACCGGGGCGGCATGCACTTGAGTTAGCTGAGCGCGGCTGGCAAACGTCAGCATGGGATGTGAGCCCCGTTGGCTTGGACTTGCTTCGCGATCGCACAGCGCAGGCTGGGCTTGAGATTGCGCGAAGAGTCATCGACCTCAGCACGGAGTTCGACTCAATAACCGAGACCTTCGATCTCATTGTCGTCGTCAACTACCTAGACCGCGATCTCTTCGCGCGCTTGAGTGCGCTATTGCGACCATCCGGTCACTTGGTGCTCACAACCTTCACCAAGGAACACGGGCGGGGCCATCCCTCGCCGCGGCATTGTCTGGAGCCGGGCGAGCTAGCAAGGGGCATCCCGGGGATGACCACGGTGCTTTGCGAGGAACAAGGCGGGCGCGCAGGCCTCTTCGCCAAGCTCTAGCTGTGCGGCTTGCTGGCGTTCGTGTTGATGTGTACGAAGACCTGACTGACCGCTTCGTGAGCTTCTAGGCAGTTCTGAACCTCAACTCCAATGTCGTGGCCTTGTGTGGCGCTCGTTTGATCGGCGATCAGGATCTCAACTTCGACATGCAGCAAGAGCCCGACGTGCTGCGCACGTATGTTTTCAAGCATCAGCACTCCTTCAACATCGCGCGCTTTTTCACTCAACTCCTCTAGCACCTCGGCGCTAGGCGCCTCCCCCATCAGGTAGCGCAAGTTCTCGCGCGCGAGGCTAAATCCACTGAGTCCGATATAGAAGGCCACGGGAATGGCGAGCGCGGCATCAGCCCACTCGTAGCCGCTGCGCACCAGTGCGAATCCTATCAACGAAGTAGCACAAGCCAGTAAGTCGTTGCGCGTGTCGACTCGCAGAGCGTCGACAGCGGGACTCTTCAGGCCTTGGCTCGGCACGATGATCGCGGCCCAGATCACAGCTTTGAGCAAGAACTTGCCACCGAGTACACCGGCAACAGCGCCGCTCATGACTGCGGTGCCTCCAGTGAGGAGCGTCCCCACTGCACTCTGAAAAACCTCGAAGGCCAAGACTCCGGCGAGCACCGCCGTAACGAGGGCACCGATAGGCTCCGCGCGTTCGTGACCGAAGGGATGATTGTCATCGCTTGGTTTACTGGCGACCCACGCGCTCAGGGCGAGCACCGAACCCGCCACGATATCAAAGAGTGAATCGAGACCTTGGGCTAGGACGAGCTGGCTGTCGGACGAAAAGAAAACCAGGGCCGCCGCCGCGAAGAGCAGCAGGTTGGCCATCAAGGCCAACAGGGTAAGGACTCGCGCTTTATTCACTCGTTCGTGATTCAGGGCCTTAGAACGGGCTCAACCTTGAGTCCGCGTAGCCAACGCCTGACATCTTCCACGTCGTAGGTTGCTAGCTCGAAGGCGTTGCCGTCCGGATCAGTGAAGTAGTACGAAAGCACGTCACCGTGATCGGCCACATCGCCGGCTACCACGCGCTTGCCATCGCCCTTGTAGAGTTCCATCTGCGTCAAGCGCGAAGCAAAGGCCAAGAACTCCGATCCATCGATTCGAAAAGCAACGACGCGATTCAAGTCCGGCGCCACGCGCGATGTGAACAGTGCCAGTCCTGTTTTCCCACCATCGCCGGAGATTACCAGCGGACCGTAGGGATCCTCACTACGACTCGTGCAAGCGAAACCGAAAGTGCGCTCATACCAAGCGGCCGCCTTCTCGCGGTCGGCGACGAGGATGTGAACGTGATCGAGCTGATAGTTGGGATGGTTGCCCATGATTGGAGTCCTTTGGGTGGTCAGGTGCCCGTGTGTCGTAGCACATTGGGCAGCCCGGCTCTACAAGTTGATCGGCAACCGCTCGCCAATTCGGAAACTCGCTGGCTCGACAAGCGTCCGGTAGGCCAAAGCCTCTACCCCACTCTCCAGCACACGCCGTAGGACCTCGCCATAGCGTGGATCGATGTCATCGGCAGGCTCAAAGCGATCCACATCAGAGCGGGAAACGCAGAAAAATATGACGGCACGATGGCCATCTAGAACCATGCGGGCCAGCTCTTCGAGGTGCTTGCGGCCACGTTCGGTCACGGCGTCCGGAAAGCGCGCGCAGCCGTCTGCCGCCAAGGTGGTGCTCTTGACCTCGACGTAGCAGCGCTCATCCCCGCGCTCTAAGAGGATGTCGATGCGGCTCGACTCGCCATACTTGACCTCGCGGCGAAGGTCTGGATAGCCGATCAACTCGGGCACCTTGGAGTCGGCAATCGCTTCCGCGACCAGGGCATTCGGCAGGCCCGTGTCGACATTGACCCATGAACCGTCGACTTCAACGGACTGAAAAGTCCAGCGGTACTTGCGCTTGGGGTTGTCGCTGTCGCGCAAGATTACGCGCGAGCCCGGCTCGACGCAGCCGGTCAAGCTGCCCGTATTCGGACAATGGGCGGTAATGATTTCGCCCCCTTGCAGCTCAATGTCGGCTAGAAAACGCTTGTAGCGCTTGAGGAGTCGGCCTTCGATGATGGCTTGGTCGATCAGCATCAGGCTGTTGTACAGTCCTCGAGCGAGAATCCAAGTCGCCAGTCTTGAACACAAAGGCAGAAGCCTGCGCAATGAACACATGACTGCACCTCCAGGCTCGGATTCCAAGGCGCCCTCTACCAAGAGCGGCCCGATGCGCTTCTTCCTCCGCTACTTCCTACGCGGGCTGCTGTTCGTGATCCCGGTCGCTTCGACGATTTGGATTCTGCTATACGGCTTCAACTGGATCGGCGGTCTGGTCAATTTCGAGGACAATCTGGGTTGGGAGATTCCGTGGATCAACAAGACTTTTGAAATTCAAGGCTTCCTGTTGCGAGCCTTGGGATTCGTCGCGATCATAGCGGGCGTCACTGGCACGGGGATCTTGACCTCCAGCGTGATCAGCGGCTGGATCTTGCGCCGCATCGACGAGTTGTTCTCGCACTTGCCAATCGTCAAACAAATCTATTCATCGATCAAAGACATGGTTGAAGCCTTCGTCAGCGAAGAGAAGAAGTTCGACAAGCCGGTGCTTCTTTCATTGACAGAGGCGGGCGATGTGGAGGTTCTTGGTTTTGTTACGCGTGAAGACCTGAGCGAATTTGGGCGCAAGGACAAGGTCGCCGTCTATGTGCCGCAGTCCTACAACTTTGCAGCGAACCTACTCGTGGTCCCAAAGACACGAGTCACGCCGGTGGACTTGCCCGCAGGAGACGTGATGGCTTTCGTGGTTTCAGGCGGCGTGTCTCAGGCCACTTTGCGGCCCGAAGTAGACTCCGAGTAGAACTTCGAAAAAAGAGAATCGGGGGCGGGGGGGGCCAGACCCCGGCCCCGCGGAGAGATGTGGGTATATA
>JBLIOI010000113.1:0-15083 GCA_047639675.1 Planctomycetota bacterium
GAATGACTTTGTAGCGAGAGTGAGGAGGGCGAATTCCGTCTAGCTCAGTAGCCGCATCTGCTTGGTTAATCCGCAGGGTCTCGATTTGCTCGGAAAAAGACAATCCTTCGACAACCTTGGTTTTGGGAACTTCCGGCTCAGTTTCGGCGAGCTGCTTCCTCGTCAAGATAAGGGTTGTTTCGGCAATGGAGAGCTCTTCGGTCACTTCCTCAAAACGATCGCTATTGTCATCAAAGCGATCCACAATTGGATCCTCTCCCCGCTGCTGGTTGGAACCCGGCGTTGGTTGCGTAGGTGATATGTCGTTGTCCGAACGTAGATCCGACTTCTGGCGACTCTCCTCGAGGTACTCCTTGTCGATCTCTGCCCGGCGTTCGAGCAGTGCCTGATACTCGACGTCGTAACGTGTACGTTGGCGTTCAACGACCTGCTCGATCCAAGCTTGGCGCAAGGCCTTCAAAAATTGTTGGGCACGATCCTTGTTAACGTTCTGATATTCAATCGTCACGAATGAGGAGCCCGCCGACTTATCCTTGCGCGGTACGATCACTCGAATATTCTCTCGAACATCGGCGCGATACTCGGCCTTGTCAACTTTGGACAAGGTCAAGTACTCCGGCCACTTGAGGGCCTCTAGCACTTCAGTGATGCGCTTGGGCGAGAGAATCTGCGCGGCCGCATCTTCCGCGATGCTCTCCGCCTGTTGTTGTGCAGCTTTCGAAGGGCCATCGCCCAGGAAGATCTCACGCAGCTCTATCTGTGTCTCGACCAGAAACTTCTTTGGAATCACCACGCCGATGAACATCCCGAAAGAAAGGAATACCAGCATGGGCAAAAGGATCTGCCACTTACGGCGCAACAAGATGTCCAGGAACTCTTGGAGCTGACCGGGAGGTTCGATTTGAACGGCCATTCTTAATCCGGGCTAAAAGAAGCCGCCGTTATTGTTGTTGTTATTGTTGTTGAAATTACCGTTATTGTTCGCCTGGACGTTCGAGAGACTGTTCAGGGTACGCGCAGCATCTCCAAGCCCAGAAAGCACCAGCTTGACCGGGAACAAAAGCGTGTTGATAAAGTAGCCAACCTGGGCCAACATTGTCGGTGGCACGTAGATGATGTCGAGCTCGCGAACTTTGATATTCCAGGTCGAGTCGCCGTGGGCGATCAACTGGCCGACATCAACGGGAATCACGAGCGGATCACGCGGATCAGCTCGAATCACACGCACGCGTCCGAGGTTCGCGGTCTCATCATCGGGGGTCGCCGTCATCACGGCTTCCCAAAGCGTCAAGTCACCCGATAGGGTTTGGCGTCCTTCGCGCTGCACTTCACCGAAGATGAAGTAGTACTTTCCGCTGGTCGACTGGATGCGGACTTTGATGTCGAGTAGGTCATAGTACGGGCTGTACTTGTCCATCAAGAAGCCCTCGATCTCAGTGCGGGTCATCCCGGCGATGTTGACCGAACCAATTTCTGGTAGCAGAACGGTGCCATCGATACCGACGCGCTCCGTGGCCTTCAAGTCGTTAGGCTGGTACGTATCGGTCACCACCAATGTGTCGCCGATGGTGATGTAGTCCTCTTCCTCAGCATTACCCGTGTAGCTCTTACCGAAACCCGAGGTGTTCAGCAGCTGGAGTACGCGTTTATCAGGCTGCGTCGAGCAGGCTGATAGAAGCGCGAGGAGCGCCACGATGAGGAGTCGTAGCCGGGAAGAGGGATGAATCATGCTTATGTAGTAATCTCGCGCGCGTCGAGCTGACTGGATCGTTCAGCCCGGGGCGTTCGAAGGCACCCAATGGGGGTCCATAATGAAAGTAGATCGGCTCATCCGCTCGCAGGGTTTACCCCTCTCAGCCGTCGTATTGTCGACGGTAGTAGTCACGGTACTCTCCGCTCCTAAGCCGTTGCAACCACTCACTTTGTGATTGGTACCAGCGGATCGTTAACGGGAGAGCCTGCTCGAAAGTAAAACGCGGCTGCCAGCCGAGTTCGCGGCGAATTTTGCTCGCATCAATGGCGTAGCGGCGATCGTGACCGGGACGGTCTTTGACGAAGGTGATCAGGCTTTCTGGCTTTCCAAGTTCCTTCAAAACGGCGCGAACTAGATCCAAGTTCGGCATCTCATTATTGCCGCCGATGTTGTAAACCTCGCCTCCGAGGCCCTTTTCAAGCACGGTCAGGATGGCTTCGTTGTGATCCCGAACGAAGAGCCAGTCGCGAACATAGAGGCCATCGCCGTAAATCGGCAGTTCCTTGTCCTCTTGGGCGTTGGCAATAATGAGCGGCAGAAGCTTCTCAGGAAACTGATACGGGCCGTAATTGTTCGAGCAGCGTGTGATGCAAGCAGGGAATCCGTGGGTGTGGAATGCGGCGCGCACCAAGAGGTCGCTGCCTGTCTTACTCGCCGAATAGGGCGAGTTTGGTGCGAGTGGCGTATCTTCCGTGAAGAAGCCTTCGTCGCCCAGCGAACCGTAGACTTCATCCGTCGAGACGTGGACAAAACGCGCCACGCCAGCCGCACGGCAAGCATCCAAGAGGACTTGAGTTCCCAAGACGTTGGTCGTCACAAAGGGCAAGCCCCCTGCAATCGAACGATCGACGTGGCTCTCCGCTGCCATGTGCACAACGCCGACTTCCGCCCCGTCTCCGGCCAATTCAAGAGCCTTGGCGACGTCCTCGGGATTGCAAATGTCGCCGTGAACGAAGGTGTAGTTCGGATTCTCCTCGAGCCCGCTCAGACTCTCGAGATTGCCTGCGTAGGTCAAGGCATCCAAGTTGACGATGCGCCAGTCCGGGCGCATCTCCGTCAACATGTATAGAAAATTACTGCCAATGAATCCCGCACCGCCTGTGACCAGGACCGTGCGAATGTTGGCGGATTGTGATTGGGCTGTACTCATAACTTAGTGGTCCTCACTGCCGAGGTAGGTCGAAAGTGCTTCCCTCCAGTTGGAGAGCGACTTCTGGCGCAGCTTTGTGAGTTTCGAACAATCGAGGACGCTGTAAGCAGGGCGCGGCGCTGGCCGCGGGAATTCCTCGGTAGAACAGGGCAAGACGTTCACGGTTTCGATCCCACACAAAACAACTATTGCGCAGGCGAATTCGTACCACGAACAGGAGCCCTCGCAGGCAGCGTGGTAAATGCCCGCTTCGCCCTTGCGTAGAATGTCCCAGAGCGCCGGAGAGAGCTCGAGGGTCGAGGTCGGCGAACCGACCTGGTCAGCGACGACTTTGAGCTCATCGCGGTCACGAGCCAAGGCTTCGATGGTACGCGGGAAGTGCTTTCCGCGCGGGCCATAAAGCCATTGCGTCCGAACGATACGAGCACCTTCCGGATGGAATTCCAGCGCCTGACGCTCGCCATCGAGCTTGGTCTTGCCGTAAACGGACAGAGGATCAACCTCGTCACTTTCCAGGTACGGCTTGCTCGCTGAACCATTAAAGACGAAGTCGGTGGAGATCATCACCATCGGGATTCCGGCATCGCAACTGGCCTTGGCCAGAACTCCGCAAGCGTCCGCATTGACTCGCTGCACGAGTTCAGGCTCCTCCTCCGCCTTGTCAACGGCCGTGAAAGCCGCACAGTGGATCACTCCACTAAAAGGTCCGTGCTCCCTGAAGAGAGTCGCGACCGAATCGGAATCTGTTAGATCCACACCGACCGCACCTACGCCAGGAGCGTCGATCAGATCAGTGCCAAAGGCAGATTCCCCATCGGGCATAGAAAGCAGCACTTGGCTGCCAAGCATTCCCGCGGCGCCGGTGACTAGCACCCGGGGTTGTCGGCTGTCGTTCAAGCGATTGCCAGGCTGGAGTTTAGTGGGACTCAGATTTTCTTGTTAGCTCCGCCATCGGCGACGAGGCTCGCCGAGCGGTGCAGGGACTCAAAGGTTCCTGCGTCAGTCCACCAACCGTCGAGGACTTCAAACGTCATCGAGTCGTCGTTGATGAACCAATTGTTCACGTCGGTAATCTCCAACTCGCCGCGCTCAGACGGCTCGAGAGTCTTGATCACATCAAAGACGCGATTGTCGTACATGTAGATGCCAATCACCGCCAAGTTCGACTCGGGGCTTTTAGGCTTCTCGACGATACCCTTAACCTTGTCGCCATCAAGCGTTGCCACTCCGAAACGCTCGGGATCGTGCACTTCCTTGAGCATAATCTTGGCGCCCTTCTCTTGATCCTTGAAGTCGCCGACTGCCTTACGGATGTTGCGCTCGATAATGTTGTCGCCAAGGATCACACAGATCGACTCATCGCCGGCCCAGTGTTCGCAAAGGCCCAGGGCATCCGCGATACCGCCCTCACCTTCTTGATAGGTGTAGTTCAGGTGCTTCAACCCGAAGGCGCTGCCGTTACCGAGGAGACTCAAGAAGTCACCCGACTTCTTGCCACCAGTAACAATCATGATGTCTGTGATGCCAGCGTTGACGAGTGACTCGATCGGGTAATAGATCATCGGCCGATCAAATACCGGAAGCAGGTGCTTATTTGTGATCTTGGTCAGGGGGAAAAGGCGCGTGCCCAGTCCACCTGCGAGGATGATGCCCTTCATATTCGGGGGGAGGAGTCGAGTCTGTGAGTGGCGATTGGAGACCAGCCAAAGGCTGGTCGGGCGAACAGGATAGTCCGCCCCTAGGAATTCTGCTCTTGATACCAGGCGAAAAATCGCTTGAGACCGTCAGCGACTAGAGTCTTCGGCGCGTATCCGAGCTTCTCCTTAGCTTTTGTTATGTCCGCATAGGTGATCAGCACATCTCCAGGCTGCATCGGTAAACGATTCAGGATCGGCTCGCGGCCGCAAACTTCGCCAATCGCCTCCACCAACTCGGACAGCGAAGTCGTCTCGGATTCGCCCAAATTGTAGATCTCGTAGCCCTCACACTTGTCGATCGAGCGCAGCACCCCGTCGACGATATCGTCGATATAGGTGTAGTCGCGGCGCGTCGTGCCGTCGCCAAAAAACGGGATCGGCTGCCCCGCCATGGTCATCCGCACGAACTTGTGGATCGCCATCTCCGGTCTTTGGCGCGGACCATAGACCGTGAAAAAGCGCAGGCACGTCGTCGGAATGTCGTAGAGATGGTGGAAGGTGTAGCACATCAATTCGCCCGCACGCTTGGTAGCGGCGTAGGGCGAAACTGGATGATGGATATCCCCCACTTCGCGGAAGGGCACATCTTTGTTGCTGCCGTAGACGCTCGACGAGGACGCGAAGACGAAGCGGATACCAGCGCGTTTGCGAATCGCCTCCAAGAGAATCAGCGTGCCGCGCACGTTGACATCCTGGTAGTGAAGGGGGTCCTCCAAAGAGGGCCGCACGCCGGCCATTGCTCCCAGGTGAACGACTACGTCGAACTGACCTTCATTGAAGATCTTCTCAATCAACTCCGCGTCACGGAAATCGCCCTCGACGATTCGGGCTCCCTTGAGCCCAGCTGCATTGGCACGCTTGATGGCCGGATCGTAGAAGTCGTTGAAGTTGTCGAGCACAGTGACTTCATCGCCACGCGCAAGCAGTTGGTCCGTTAGAGAGGAGCCGATGAATCCGGCTCCACCAGTGACAAGAATACGATTCATTCGACCGTGACGCTCTTGGCGAGGTTGCGGGGTTTGTCGATGTCACAACCCTTCAAGCGTGCGATCTCATACGAGAAAAGCTGCAAAGGAATGACATTCAAAATGGGAGAGAGCCAGCTACTGCTGTCGGGAACACAGATCCCCACGTCCGCCAGTTTCAAGCTCTCAGGATCAGCTCCAACGGCGATCACAGGACCGCCACGAGCACGAATTTGTTCGATGTTCGAGCGCACCTTCTCGGCCATCAAGTCATGGCCCGTAATCACGACGCTCGCCATGCGCGGATCGATCATGGCAATCGGCCCGTGCTTCATCTCCCCCGCTGCGTAGCCCTCGGCATGCATGTAGGAGATTTCCTTGAGCTTGAGTGCGCCCTCAAGAGCGATCGGATAATTGATGCCACGGCCCAGGAAAAGGAAGCCCCTCATATCCTTGTACTCCTCGGCGATCGCGGTGATCTTGGCGCAGAATTCAGTTGAAAGCAGGCTTTCAACTTTGGGTCGTAAAAGCCGCAAATCAGTCAATAGCTGTCGCGTACGTTCTTTATCGAGAACGCCCTTGGCGCGGCCGAGCCGAATCGCGAGCAAGTAGGCCGCGACAAGTTGAGCAACAAAAGCCTTGGTGCTCGCCACGCCGATTTCAGGCCCAGCTTGCGTCATCAAGAATGCGTCCGACTCGCGCACCATCGTGCTACCCGGAACATTACAGATGCAAGCAGTGCGTGCACCCAACTCGCGCGCCTTGCGCAGGGCAGCCAGAGTGTCCGCTGTCTCCCCGGACTGCGAAATGGCCAAGGCTAGAGTGCCCTCGGGTAGAATCGGATTGCGATAACGAAACTCACTTGCGAAGTCCAGGTCGACGGGCACGTGCGCGATACCTTCGATCAAGTGACGGGCAACTTGTATTGCGTGCAGCGCCGTGCCACAGCCAAGGCCTTGGATGCGCGTCACGCTAGCCAAATCTTCGTCACTCCAACCGCCTTCGTCGAAGCGCGCGTCGCCGTTCTCCTCATCGAGGCGATGGAATGCCGTGTGCGCCAAAACGTCCGGCTGCTCATGGATTTCCTTGAGCATGAAATGTGGCCAGTTGCCCTTGCCGGTTTGCGTCATATCCCAATCGATGCGCGTTGCCTGGCGCTCGATGATTGTTCCATGCCCGTCGCGTACGGTAACCGTCTCAGCTGTCAACTCAGCAATGTCGCCGTCTTCCAAGTAGATCACGTCGCGCGTATGCGGGATGATAGCCAAGGGATCGGAACCCAGCCAAGTCCCCTGCCGGGCGATGCCCAAGCACAAGGGCGGGCCGTGCCGTGCACAGACGAGTTCAGGCTTTTCTCCACCCCGCAAAACAGCGATCGCGTAGTGCCCGCGAACTCTTGCGAGCACGCGAGCCACCGCCGAGCTGAGGCTGCGGGTTTCAAGTTCCAACCCAATGTGGTGGGTCAAGACTTCAGTGTCCGTATCGGAGGTGAGTTGTACGCCCCTTGCCAGGAGCTCATCACGCAGCTCAAGATAGTTCTCGATGATGCCGTTATGCACAACGGCAACCTGCCCTTTCGCGTCCACGTGAGGGTGCGCATTGGCGTCCGTTGGCGGGCCGTGGGTTGCCCAGCGCGTGTGACCGATTCCAGCCGCAGCATCTGGAAAATCATTCTCGAGGAGCAACCCCTCTAGCCCTTCCAAACGCCCCGCCTTCTTGGCTACACGCAGGCCATCCTTGGTTGCGACCGAAACGCCGGAACTGTCGTACCCGCGATACTCAAGTACACGCAGGCCCTCGATCATCCCATTCAGGACGAAGCCGTTCTTCAGAATTGCACCAACGATTCCACACATGGATTTCTGTCCTCTTGCCCGTATTTCTCAGACAGCAGCGATTTCGCCCTTGGCGACCAGACGCTCATGGAACGAAGCCAAGGCATGTTTCAGCCCTTCTTCCAAGGACACCGTGGGTTCCCAACCGTCCAGGACCCGACGCGCCTTTGTGATATCCGGCCTGCGTACCTTGGGGTCGTCTTCGGGGAGATCGAGGAAGGTCAACTTCGACTTGGATCCAGTGATTTTGATCACGGCTTCCGCGAACTGCAAAATGCTCATTTCGGAGGGATTGCCGATGTTGGTCGGCAGGGGCTCATCCGAGTTGTACAAACGCCAAATGCCCTCGACCAAGTCGTCCACATAGCAGAAGGATCGCGTCTGCGAACCGTCGCCAAAGACCGTCAAGTCTTCCCCGCGCAGAGCCTGCGGCATGAAGGCCGGCAAGACCCGCCCATCGTTCAATCGCATGCGCGGCCCAAAGGTGTTGAAGATGCGCACAATGCGGGTCTGCAAACCGTGGTAGCGCTGGTAAGCCATGGTGATCGCTTCGGCGAAGCGCTTGGCTTCGTCATAGACACCGCGCGGACCAACGGGATTGACGTTGCCCCAATAGTCTTCCGACTGTGGGTGCACCAACGGATCGCCGTAGCACTCAGAGGTCGAAGCGAGCAAGAAGCGCGAGTTCTTGGCGCGCGCCAAACCCAGGGCCTTGTGCGTCCCCAAAGATCCGACTTTCAAAGTTTGGATCGGAAGCTCCAAGTAATCGATCGGACTCGCGGGCGAGGCGAAGTGCAAAATGCCGTCTAGCTTGCCAACCACGTGCAAGTACTCGGTCACATCGCGATGCTCGAAATGAAAGTCCGGATTGGCGAATAGGTGCTCGACGTTGGCGATATCTCCGGTAATGAGATTGTCAATACAGATCACCTCATAGCCCTCGTGGAGCCAGCGCTCGCAAAGGTGAGAGCCCAGGAAACCGGCGCCGCCGGTGATCATTACGCGAAGTTTTGACATTTGAAGAGTGAGTCGAGTAGTGCGCGCCCGGGGTTCGGTTCGCGCTCTGGAGTTCAATCGGGATCGACAGCGTCTAGGGGCGTGAGTTCTGTCTTCGTTTCGTGTTCAGCTGACGTCGCCTCGGTCACCTCAGACAATCCCATGCCGCTGAACTGCGCCAATTCGCCCTCAGCCAGACGAAGCCGAATACCGAGGCCCGCAAACTCATGTTCGCCGTTGCCGGTGACTTGCAGACCGCCTTCAATATCGGAAACAGTCACGTTGCCATAGGCTTGGAGTCGGAAGCCCGGTCCTTGATAGGCCATCGTTCCAGGCATCTCGGGAACCGGTGAACCGCCGGAGGTAAGAAGGGGCAAGTCGAGGGTTTCGCCCGGACCAAGATTGAAGACCTCGTTGCGATAGGCGATCTCACCAGGAATTTTTGATTGGTTCCTCACGCGCAGGATTTCGAAACGCTGGCGCTCGATCAGCCAAGGTCCCGACTCTGCCGTCAAAATTGCGCCACCCGCCAACTCGACCTGATCGCCAGGTGTCAGGTCCAAAACCGCCCGCTCCATTTCCCGAAAGATGAAATTCGGTTCACCGCGGCTAGACGAGCCAACAATACCCGTATTCTGGTCAAACATGACAATGCGGCTGCCGCTTGTCGGCCAAAGCACTTCGGCCCGGCCGCCCGGTGCCACGAAGACCCAGGTACCTGAGTTTTCGCGTCGACGCTTGTCAAAGTAGCGCAACTGATACGCGGCATGTTGTCCAGCAGCTTTCACTTGCACTGGGTCGGCCAGTCGCCGAATGATGACTTCTTCAGGCCCAGGCGGATACAGCCTCTCAATTCCCGGCGGCAAGGGATCCACACTCGAAACCATCGGCTCCGGGTAGACCTGAGTGCGAAAGTCCGGCCAGCGGCTGCGCCCGGCGCAGGACGCTAGGCAAATAACCAGCAGGAGAAAAGGGGCAGTGAGGCGCAAGGTTCTAGCTCAAACCACTGAGAGCACCGGCGGCTCCGTAGTATCGCTCCATAAATCCCGTATCGTGGATTCCCGACCTGAAATCGGAGTGGTTCAAGACTGCACGGTGCATCGGAATCGTGGTTTTGGGGCCCACAATCACGAATTCGCCCAGTGCTCGCTGCATGGTCTGAATAGCCATTTCACGGGTTGGGCGCTGCACTAGGAGCTTGCCAATCATCGAGTCATAGGTCGGCGGAATGCGATAGCCGCTGAAGCAGTGACTGTCCACGCGCACCCCCGGTCCCCCCGGTGGCACAAAGGCTTCAACCAAGCCCGGAGACGGCTGGAAGTCCCGACTGGGGTCCTCCGCATTAATCCGGCATTGAATCGCGTGGCCACTAAATTTGATGTCGTCCTGGGTGTAGCCCAGCTCCTCGCCACTCGCCAAGCGGATCTGCTCGCGGATTAGATCGATGCCTGTCACCATTTCGGTGACCGTGTGTTCGACCTGGATACGAGCATTGACCTCGATGAAGTAGAAAGAATTATCCGCTGCCAAGAGGTACTCGACAGTTCCCGCGTTGTGATAACCCGCGTGTTTGATGAGTCGCACGGCGGCCTCGCACATCGCATTGCGGATCTCTTCGCTGATCGCCGGCGAGGGCGACTCTTCGATCAACTTCTGGTGCCGGCGCTGGATCGAACAATCACGTTCACCCAGATGCACAACGTTACCGAACTTGTCGCCAAGCACTTGCACCTCAACGTGGCGCGGATTTTCGACGAACTTCTCGATGTAGACCGTCGAATTACCGAATGCATTCGCAGCTTCGGTACGAGCCGAATTGAATCCGTGGATCAAGCTTGGCTCGTTGTGCGCCACACGCATTCCACGTCCACCACCACCAAAGGCAGCCTTAACAATGACCGGATAGCCAATTTCTGCGGAGATGCGGACCGCTTCTTCCTGAGTCTCGACTGCCCCATCAGAACCCGGCACAACCGGCACGCCCGCTTCTTCCGCCAAACGCTTGGCATTGTCCTTCTGCCCCAGGGCAGCAATCGTTTCCGGATCCGGTCCGATGAAGTGGATCTTGCAAGAACGGCAAACCTCAGCGAAATGAGCGTTCTCCGCCAAGAACCCATAGCCAGGATGAATCGCTTCGACGTCCGCAACCTCACCTGCAGAGATGATCGCGGGGATGTTCAGATAGGACAGAGCACTCGGCGCTGGACCGATACAAATCGTTTCGTCCGCCTGTGCAAGATAGAGCGCATCCGCATCCGCTTCGGAGTAGACGGCAACAGTCTCCACCCCAAGCTCCTTGCAAGCTCGGATAACGCGCTGGGCGATCTCGCCACGATTCGCGATCAATATTCGTCCGAACATCAGCCCTTCTTGACCAGGAACATGGGCTGGCCAAATTCGACCGGCTCGCCGTCCGCTACCAGGATCTCGGTGACCTCGCCGCGGATCTCGGCTTTGATCTCGTTCATGACCTTCATCGCCTCGACGATACAGACCACCTTCTCGTCATCGATCCGTGTACCGACTTCCACGAGGGGATCGGAATCCGGAGATGTCGAACGGTAAAAGGTGCCTACCATCGGACTGTCAACCGTGACAATTCCAGGGGGCAGATTGCCTTCCCCGGCCGCCGCGGGGGCGCCAGCTTGCGGAATTCCGCTCAACGGCATTTGTCCGGGCATTGCACCCATTGCTCCCGGAAGCATCTGCAAGACGGGCGCAGAAGCGGACGCGTCTCTAGCATCGCCACGGCGCAGTTTGAGCTGGAGTCCAGCCTCCTTGTCTTCCACTTCGAGCTCAGTGAGTCCCTCGCCGCTCATGATGCGGGCGAGTCGGCGAATCAGTTTGGGGTCGAACATGCCGGTTTCGGCGCCTGGGCACCGTCTAGGGAAGTCTCTCAGTTCTCGAAGCCGGCGTCCAAGTGGACTGTCTGTGCTTCAGAGCCTGTCGTAAGCGGCAGAGCATACTCATCGGAAGCCCCTCCAGCCCCTACCAAATCAGGCCGAAATCGATCAAAAATGGCCTAGCGGGCTTCCCAATGACCAGATTTCCCCCCTTTCTTGCTCAGGAGGCGAATCCTTTCAATGAGGATTTCCTTGCTCAGAGCCTTGGTCATGTCGTAGATGCACAAGGCTGCGACGGAGACACCGGTCAGCGCCTCCATTTCAACTCCAGTGCGCCCAGTGCAAGCCGTTCGGCAAGTGAGGTGAAGCCGATCCGGATCCGGATGAGTGAATTGAATCTCGACCACATCGAGCCCCAGCGGGTGGCACATTGGAATTAGGTCGCCGGTGCGCTTGGCCGCTAAGATGCCCGCAACACGCGCTACTTCCAGTATTGGGCCTTTTGGTCCGCCTGACTCGAGCAACCCAGAGAGGATGCCAGAGGGAAAAGTAACCCAAGCTTCCGCGGTGGCTTCGCGCTCGGTACTTGGCTTGGCGTGCACGTCCACCATCCGGGATTCGAGCCCAGAAGGGCCTTCGGTCAGGTGGCTCAGGCCGTTGGCGGCCATTTTTTCCGGGTCATTTGATGCGTCCATTGACCTCTGATGCTACCCCAGAGAGGAGGACGGCGCACGCGACTCTGGAGCCCAGGGACTGTTTCCTTCATGATTCTCCATTGCTCTCTGACGTAAGCCAACTATTTGAAAGCCTGGGCTAAGAAGTCTTTTTCCTATCACGAACACGCACTTCAATCCCCGACACGTAGATTGCCACCCCAACCTTTGGCAAAGCGGACACACCAAGTCCTCTCAAAATCTGAACATGATCAATCATCGCATTCTGGCATTCTCCCTCTGCGCCGCGCCTCTGACCTTCGTCGTCCTAGGGATGAAGAGCTCCAGCACTCCGCTAACGCCGGAGCCCGCAGCAGTTCAAGCCTCGATGAGTTCCGAGGATATGGCGCAACTCTTGCTTGAGCGCGCAAAGGCCGCCAAAGAGATGAGCATCGGTGAGGTTTGGGTTGAAGCTTCAAAGATCATTGGGATTCTGCAGCTGGGCGATGACCTAGAAGCCAAGGACGACACGCTCGACAAGCTCTTGGCAGACCCGGATGCCCTGGGCGAACACGGCGTGCTGCTCTTCAGTGCCGTTCGTTTGGAGGGTGAAACTCCTGACTACTCAGTCATCACCAGCGCCCTGCGCCCCCTGCTTGCGTCCAGCGATCAAGATATCCGGCGAGCTTCAGCCAGTTTGTTTGAGGCCAGCGAGTTCAGCCAAATCGACGTGGATGATCTACGCGATCTGATCAAGGAACTCTTAGCCGGTGCAGAGGATATCGACAACGAACCGCATACGCGTTTGGCCTTTGCCAGCTCGGCTCACGCTCAAGGCGGCGGAGCGATTCAGCGTGATGCACGCAAGGTCATCTTGAGCTATCTCGATTCGAGTTCACCGGAGCTGCGCGGTTTGGGCGCTCTAGCCCTAGCGGGTATTGGCGACCTGGAAACGGCAAGACCGGAGCTCGAAAAACTCGCGAGCCAACCCGGAACGGTCGGGCAACTTGCGAGTGCCTTCCTCAAGAACGATGAGTTACGCAACTGGTACGAGTCGCGTATGCGTGCCCAGCGTCAAAGTCAAGCGAAGGTCATGGACGAGAACGCTCCCGCCGAAGACCTTCAGGCGATCGATCACATGATCCAACTGATTACCGAGCGTCACATTGAAGGCGACGTGGTCAATCGTGAAGAACTTCTCGACGCAGCTATGAACGGAATGTTGCAAAGCCTCGACCGGCACTCCACGTACATGAACTCGGAAACGTTCGAGACTTTCAACCAGGACTTGCAGGGCGAGTACGGTGGAATTGGTGCCTACGTTGCCATTGATCGCAGCGACAACTTGTTCACGATTACGCAACCGATCTACTCGGGCCCCGCCTACAAGGCGGACTTGCGCAGTGATGACAAGATCATCCAGATCGATGATTGGCCGACGCACGACCATGGCATGAGCAAGGACCAGAACGACATCATTCGTCGTCTCAAAGGCAAGCCCGACACCGATGTCAAACTCTACATCTGGCGCCGTGGGATGAACCCGGAACTGATCGACCGACCGACCGAAGACATGGCTGTTACCGTACGCCGCGGCTTCATTACCATTCCGACTGTCAAGTCCGACATGCTTCCCGGCCAGATCGGGCTCGTACAACTCGACCAGTTCAGTGGCGTTGCCTCGCAGGAGGTCTTGCGGGCAACCCGTGAACTACTCTCGGAGGGTGCCGAGTCCATCATCTTGGACCTGCGCAGCAACCCCGGCGGATTGCTCTCGGAAGCGCGTAACGTTGCGGACCTGTTCTTGCCCGAGGGCAAACGCGTAGTCTCCACCGAAAGCCGCCTCGAAGCCGAAGAGGTTTTGATGACGAGACGCCCCTCAGAAATTCCCGAAGAAATGCCCGTTGTTGTTCTAATCAACCGTTTCAGCGCATCCGCGTCCGAAATCGTTTCAGGTGCCTTGCAAGATCACGGACGTGCTCCCCTCGTTGGACAACGCTCGTTCGGCAAGGGCTCGGTGCAAAACTTGGTTAGCCTCGGACAAGATGATCGCTACGATGACGAGAATCGGAACCGCAATCACGACAACTGGGAGAAGCTGACCAAGGACTGGGACGGCGATGGCGAATTCGACTACGCCCCGCGGGCTAAGCTGACCATCGCGCGCTACCTCCTGCCCTCGGGCCGTTCGATTCACCGCGAGCTCGACGACGAAGGCAACATTCAGTCCCTCGGCGGAGTCTCGCCCGAATTCGTCGTCCAGCCCAAGCGCTATGACGCCTGGCGACTTGAAGCCATGTACGACCTCCAAGACAAGCGCGTCGTGCGCGAGTGGGTCAAGGACAATTGGGATTCCAACAAGGAACTCTTCGTTCAATTGGCCTACACCGACGGCAAGGATCCCGACCGTTACCCGGGCTTCGATGAGTTCTACAGCGGTTTGAACAGCCCCCTCTCACGCGAAGATGTGCGCTTCATGTTGCGCAGTGAAATTCGCCGCCTAGCTCAAGACGCCCGCGGCTCATCCTTCCCACGCGGCGACTTTGAAGAAGACGTTCAACTTCAAAAAGCGATTGACGTGTCCCTGGAGAAGCTGGGCAAGAAGTCCGACGACATCCCCGAGTACCGCGCGACTTTTGAGGTTGGTGAAGATCTCACCGGTCGCGATGTGACCACCAACCGTCCGGGGAACGTTCCGGAGCAGCAGGATAGCGTGCGCTACGCCATGGGATTGATCGCTGATGCCAGCAAGGCCAACGGCTCGTTGTCGAAAAAGCAACTGGAAGAGCTGCTCAACATCTTGTCGGAGATCGACAGGTAATAAACGAAGCCAGAAGGAGTCAGGGGCCCGCCCTGACTCCGTAGTCTTCTAATAGATAATCACGCTGAACTTGATCCAAGGTCCCAGGTCGACCTACTTTGCGCCGAAGGTTCCCGTAGTCAGCGGACAGGCTTCCTAACTACCGGCAGAAGGCTGGTATTCACGATAGACCGCATCCTGCTCCGTCCACTTCACTCGACGCTTGTAGACTCTCAAAAGCCCCGTCGGCCCATCGGAGCAGGGCCAAAAGGAGTGAACCGGTTTGGCTCCCCCCCCCCCCTGCAGGGTGCGCCGAGGGTGCGCCGAGGGTGCGCCGAGGGTGCGCCGAGGGTGCGCCGAGGGAGAGCCGAGGGTGAGCCGGAATTAGCTC
>JBLIOI010000114.1:0-14986 GCA_047639675.1 Planctomycetota bacterium
AATCAAGCCTTCTCGAGTCTCTTCCTACGGACACCTAGGCGCTCGTCCAGAAGAACCCCACAGGTCCCTGCGTGGGTCCCCAGCGCAACCGTCGCAAACCAGGACGCCAAGCTACCCCGCTAGCGTACGCATCAGGTAGAATGGTCGACGCCAAGGGCAAGGAACTTAGTGATGTCAAGTCAACAAGAGCGGCGGAACAAGCGGTTGGTCAGTCAGATGAGGCACACACCCCAAAGTGAATTCAAGCTGGTTAGGGCCTTCATAGCGCTTGGATTCGCAATCTGCATGTGTGCATGCTCGGAAGACTCTCCCGCATCCGCCAGCGATGGTCCCACGGGACTCAACCTGCTTCTAGTCGTAGCTGACGACTTGAACTGGGATTCCGTGGGTGCCTACGGTTGTGAGGTCCCGGACATAACTCCGAACATCGATCGCCTTGCTAGCGAAGGAATGCGTTTTGAACATGCGCACGTTACGGTTGCCGTCTGCCAACCTAGCCGGCACGTACTTCTAACCGGTCGCTACCCCCACCGTTCAGGCGGCGAAGGATTCTATAAGTTGCGCATCCCAGGGGTTCCGATCCTACCAGGGGTTCTGCGCGAGGCTGGCTACCGCGTTGGCGCACTAGGAAAACTCGCTCACTCTACGCCCTACGCGGACTTCGAATGGGACTACATCGCGCGCCGTAAGGAACTCGGCATGGGACGCAACCCGGAGCTCTTCGCCAAGAGCGCGACCGAGTTCTTCGAACAATCCAGGGAAGCGGGCAAGCCCTTCTTTTTGATGGTCAATTCCCACGACCCTCACCGCCCCTTCTTCGGTGACGATCCGGACGAGTGGTATGACTCTACGGCGCACCCCGCTGTCCCACCCTCAACAGAGTACGATCCAGTTGATTGCGCGGTTCCAGCCTTCCTGCCAGAACTCGCAGCTGTAGCCGTGGATGTAACGAGCTATTACAACTCAGTTCGACGTTTTGACGACACGCTCGGTGCCGTGCTCGAGGCTCTAAAAGCGAGTCAGCTTGAAGATGACACGGTGGTCGTTTTCCTCTCTGACAATGGCATGTCTTTCCCTTTTGCGAAGGCCAGCTGTTATTTGAATAGTACACGAACACCTTGGATCGTTCGCTGGCCCGGCCGAGTGACAGCGGGCTCGGTTTGCAGTGATGAGATGATCTCTGCCATCGACTTAATGCCAACCTTGCTCGAAGTGGCTGGAATTCAAGACCCCGGAGGAATGGATGGGCGTTCGATTATTGAGTTGCTCGACGGATCTTCTCAAGCAGACCGAGACTTCGTCTTCACCCAGTTTGGACAGAGCGCTTCGGGGGATAGCTTTCCCACGCGCTGCATTCAAAGCCGTAACCACGGCTACATGTTCAACCCATGGTCCGACGGCATTCGCAGCTTCACACGACTTGAGACATCCGCAAGTCGCACCTTCCTTGCGCTAACGAGAGCTTCCAATAAGAGTCGCATCCAGGCTGACCGATTAGAATTCCTCCTGAAACGCACCCCTGAGGAACTCTACGACTTCGACAAGGATCCCGGAGCCATGGACAATCGTATCGATGATCCAGCCCTTACCTCCACGCTCGATTCCCTTCGTGAAGAGCTGGAGTCCTGGATGGTGCGTTTCAATGATCCTGCCTTGAATGCCTTTCGCATGCGCAACTCCTCCGAGGTCGTCGATGGGTTTGTTAGCGAGATGGATAGCTACGGTGGAGAAAAGTGAGCCGTCCCTGAGCCACCGCGAAAACAGCTACACTTCTAGACCGCATTCACCCCAACATTCAGGTATCCGCATGATGCACCGTCGATCAATTCTAACTGCTGGCCTCGCCGGAGCCGCCTTGCCCCTCGTTGGTCACACGGCCCATGCACTCTCTACTCAAGAGAGTGACGTCGCCCCCTTTCAACTCAAGTATGCGCCGCACCTCGGTATGTTCCGTCAACATGCAGGTGGCGATGCCGTTGCACAACTTGAGTTCATGGCGGACCAGGGCTTTCGGGCTTTCGAGGACAACGGCATGGCCGGACGTTCTAACGAAGAACAGGAACGCATGGCCAAAGCTATGAACCGCCTCGGCATGGAGATGGGCGTATTCGTCTGTAACTTTGGTACAGCCTTCGGCAAGCAATCCTTCACCAGCGGCAAGCAAGAGTTCCTCGACAACTTCAAGGCAGACCTGGAAAAGTCAATCGAATGCGCCAAGCGCGTCAACGCAACCTGGATGACCGTCGTGCTGGGCGATCGCAAACCAAACTTGCGCCAGGGATACCAAGATGCACACGCTATCGAGATGCTACGTCGCGGAGCCGAGCTGCTTGAACCCCATGATCTGGTGATGGTCATGGAGCCCCTCAACTTCCGCGATCACGCAGGCATGTATCTTGAGCACAGCGATCACGCCTACATGCTAGCCAAGGCCGTCGACTCGCCCGCCGTCAAGATCCTCTTCGACATCTACCACCAATCGATCGCCGAAGGCAACCTGATCCCGAACATCGATCTTTGCTGGGATGAAATCGCCTACTTCCAAATTGGCGACAACCCTGGCCGCAACGAGCCGACCACTGGCGACGTCAACTACAAGAACATCTTCAAACACATCCACTCCCACGGCTGGCAAGGAATCCTTGGAATGGAACACGGCAACTCGAAGTCCGGAAAGGAAGGCGAGCAAGCGGTGATCGATGCGTACCGGGAAACGGATGCGTTTTAGGCGCTCGAAAAGTCGACTAAAGCAGCGGGCCAATCAACTCGATCAAATTCCCGTCGGGGTCGCGCACCAACGTTAGCTGAGGTGCTGCTTCGCCCTCACCGATAGGGACCGGGCTCTTGGCGAGAGTCGCAACCCCGGCCTTCTTGAGGACTGCGAGCGATTGGGTCATGTCACTAACGAAGATCGTCATGTAGCTCATGCCGAATTGAGACTCGACGAAGGCATTGTCGCTCTCCTTGGGCTTTACGCCTTCAACCTGCATCAGCTTGACCTTGGTGCCGTCTGCTCCTTCGCCGAGGACGAAGACTCGAATATCTAAGGGCTTGCCATCGGTGAGCCCGGCGTCGCGGCAGAAGTCAGCGCCGACGCTGAAGCCTTGAGCTTCGCGGAAGCCCAGGACTTCGCTGTAAAACTTGGCGGAGGCTTCGATGTCGCTCACGACAATGCCGAAGTCCAGCGAGGCCTTAGAGAAGGTTAGTTTTGCGTCTTGCGAGCTGGGCGAGATGCAAAGGGCCGTGAGAGCAAGAGTCGCTAGGGTGATCAGTTTCATTTGGATCGCGGTGATGGAAAATCGGTGCTTGGCCCAGATCTTACACCGAATAACGATCCCTCAAACTTCTCAGTCTAGGTAGGGAATGCGAAGAACCACGGGATAGCAGCGGATGAAGAGCCGGAAGACGGCGGTACCGAGCCCGACCCTCTTACAGTAGTGCAGAAAGCACAGACCGAGTGGCTGCGCTCTTATTCAGCGTATAGAAGTGGATGCCCGGGGCGCCGCGCTCTAGCAAGTCACGGCATTGCACGATCGCCTGCTCAATCCCAGCGGCCATTTCCTTGGCGGGGTCGCCGTCCGCAGCCCGCAACCGGTCTTGCAACTCCTCCGGAATCGTCGCGCCGCACATCTTGGTGAAGCGTTCGATCTGCGCCACATTCGTGATCGGCATGATCCCGGGAATGATCGGAGCGTTTATCCCTGCGGCCTTGGCACGTTCAGCGAAATCAAAGTAGAACTCATTGTTGAAGAACATCTGAGTGATCAAGAAGTTCGCGCCCAAGTCGTACTTCTCCTTGGTGTACTTCATATCGTCCTCTGCATTGGGCGACTCCGGATGGGTTTCCGGATAACAGGCAGCGCCGGCATCGACGAAGTAATTGTTCGCGAGATAGTCCACTAGCTCCGACGCGTGCGTGAATCCTCCCTCGGGGGCGACGTACTCCGTCTCCCCCTCCGGCACATCACCACGTAACGCGAGGATGTTCTCCACGTTCTCCGTAATCATGCGACGCATGATCTCACGCAGGTCATCGGTGGTCGACCCAACACATGTCAGGTGAGCCATAGCAGTCAGCTGTAAATCGTTTTGGATGCGCGAGACGACCTGCAGGGTTCTATCTCTCGTGCTCCCGCCCGCTCCGTAAGTCACGGAGACGAAGTCCGGCGACAACTTCTCTTTCAAGTCAGCCACGGTCTTCATCAAATTCTCTGCGCCTTCATCTGTCTTGGGCGGGAAGAATTCGAAAGAGAAGACAGGGTTCTTAGCGTCGTAGATCTCGCTGATCCTCACGGGAGCTCCTGGGGGTTTTGGTTCATTCTAGAGAAGGGGGCGCAGAGCCTACTTCATCGGCTCTTCAGAGTGTTGGCTGGATGTCAGCTGTTTGATTCGAATAGATCGGGCCAGGCGCCTCGGCAGGCCAGGGCCAAAGCGCAGGCTAAATCACTCAGGATGCGCTGGCCTTGTTCCGCGCTGGCAGCCCCAGGATCGCCGAGATAGGCCTGATTGGCCCCCAAATCGAGTAGCGAGCGATTGACACCAGGAATCTCTTTCGGGAGTTCGACGGCAACCGCCTGCAACCCTTCCAGAGCTTCCATCCGAACGCGTTCCGGCGCGATGGCCAACATCAGGCTCGTCTCGCGACTGCCCGCGTGACATTCCGATTCCGCGAAGGCAGCTGTTTCACCGCTCGTAAGTTCCCTTGGGAAGAGCACTTGGCAATGACCTGGGCCGCGCTTGCAGAAGTCGATGGCCAAGTTGCTCAGCATGCGCTGATGCTCGAATTCATAGTGCGCGTTGCACACGACGAGTTGCTGGACTCCATCTTGAGCCAAGGAAAGAGCCAGGTCCTCAACGATTGCCCACAGGGTCCCGGGGCGCAGGGTCACGCCTCCCGCGAAGCCTTGGGCGATACGCGTGATTCCGTATGGCAATGCGGGCAATACCATGGCGCCCACTCCCTGTTCCTCGATCAGAGTTGCTGCGCTACGAGCCAACTCCTCCGCCACAATCACGTCCGTATCCAAGGGCAAATGCGGACCATGGGGGGAAGTCGACCCAACAGGTAGGAGTGCGATGGTCTGGGGCTTGAACAAGAGTTCAAGCTCGTCCATGCCCTCGTAGCGTATCTCGTTCATGAGTGGCCTTGCCTCTGCTTTGGATTCAACCAAGCTCGACAGCTTCGAGCTTCTCCAAGAACGCCTGCACGCTGTAATAGCGCTCGCTGCGATCGGCAAGTAGTCCGCCAACGATCGCCGTCTCCAATGCCTCCGGCACTTGCACATCCCCAGCTCGGCTACGCATCGAAGGCGGTTGCTTAGCTAGTTTCGCTTGGAAGATTTCGAGAAAGCTCGACCCCGGCCACGGCACAACACCTGTGCACAACTCGTAGAGCACAGTCGCGATGTTGTAAACGTCAGACTGAATGTCCGGTGACTCTCCGCCAAATTGCTCAACGGGCGCGTAGAAGGGCGTACCAATGAGTGCCGTCTTGTCGCCAAGGTGCATTGCACTCCAAAGCCCCGAGGTAATCCCGCCATCGACCAAAATCGTGTCGCGCGGCCCACCGTTGATATGGATCGCGTGAGGCTTGATGTCACCGTGAACCAGTCCTACCGCATGCACTTGGATCAAACCGGCAAGCAAATGTTTGCCGAGCTCAACGACTTCCGCTATCGGCATGCGCTTGTTCTCATTCAACCAATCACGCAAGGATCCACCTTGCGGGACATCGGTCACCATCAGTAACGTCCCATCGTCACGAACGATCACCTTACGCACCCGTGCTATCGCCTTGGAATCGATTTCAAGCCAGCGATCCAACAATACGGCGAAGTCGTCAGCTTGAGCCTTCTTGTCGAACAATGCGGACGGGAAAACATGCAGCTCTCGCTCTGTACCTTCGGAAGAATCCGTGACGATGAAAGTCGCCGCCATTCCGCCATGGCGGTTGGGTTTCTTGATCAGGTAACGATCCGCGAGCACCTTGCCGGGTGCGAGATCGAAAAGAGTCAGCGGGCTATCAGACATGGTGGATATCGGAGATCTGGGGAGAGCGGGTGAAATCTTTGGACTTGGCTAACTAGGAAGTTCGACGCCGGCATCGGCTAGTTCTGAGAGATCGACGTCGCTGATTTCCAGGATCGGTGCGAGGCGTTCTATGTAGAGCCGGATCGAATCAGCACAGGAGAGACTGCGCAGTCCGAGTTCGCAGGCGCGGCGATCACCTGCAGTGCCCGGCCGACCAAGTGACAACAAGCAGATCGTCAACCAGCGATTCAGCACCTGGCGCACCAAGGGCTTCTGAGCCGGATCCCCAGCGAACTCTTGAAATAGAGCATGGCTACGAATGGTCGCCGTGCGCTCGTAGTCGAGATCATTCCGGGCAATTGACGCCAAGGCAGTGCAACTAGAGTTCAGATAGGACTCCAGTGCGGTTTTTTCGGCCAAGTCCGAAGTGGCCAAGAAGGCGGCCAACTCGAAGCGAGTCTCTGGGTACGGAATGCGTTCCATCTTCACCGAAGCTTCGCGCCGAATGTCACCACCGCCGATCGAAGTGTAGAGCTCTTGAACACGTCGAACCTGTTGCAAGATGTGCTGTATGTCCGCTACCAGTCCAATGCGCCCCTCGGAATCGAGCAAGAACTTCAGGCCGTGTCCACGAATGTTGGCCGCCATGATTTGGCGATAGGCCTGGGCGCGCAGGATCTTTCGCAGAAGGCCCTGGGTTTCCTCGTCCATTTTTGAACTTGTCATCGTTCGTCCGTTACTCAAAGGTCGGGGCTGCGAGCGGGTCGATGCCGGTCAATTCGTTATCGGGAATAACTAAGCGCTCAACAGTTCTGCCGTGCACGAGATGTTCGTTGATGATCTCGTCTACGTCTCCAGTCGTTACGTGCCCGTACCAAACATTGTCTGGGTAAACGACGACGGTCACCCCCTGAGCACATTGGTCCAAGCAGCCCGACCTATTCGGGCGAACGATACGCTTGAAGCCAGCCTCGTAGAGCTTCTTCTTGAAGGCTGCGGCTACTTCCACACTTCCACGCGTGGCGCACGATCCACGAGGATCGTCAGCTTCGCGCTCGTGGGTGCAAATAAAGAGGTGTCGTTGAAACTTCGGCATAGCGGGCGGGATTATCCGTGCAATGGACGAGCGGTGCAACGCCCCGCCCATCACTTAGGGGCAAAACTCCGCTGAGAGCCCGTTGGACAAGTTGAAACCGCTGACACCGACAGTGTCCCGATACCAGTATTGGAAATTCCAAGTCGAACCCGCCTCGATCGCCCCCGAACCCGAGAGATGCGGATCCGTGTTTAGGTCGATGACGCGCGAAACCTCGCCTCCGACCCCGCCCGCCTGAGCGGGCGGCAGGCGAAAGATCCCTGAACCACCGGCGGTGACGCACAAGAAGCCATCGCCGAAGGCCGTTTGCGACTGACCGGCCCCGTAAAAGAACAGCCCAAATTGCCCAGGAATCGCTCCGCTGACGGCGATCGTCAAATCGTTAGCGCTCAGGCTCGTCGAGCCGCTGCTCGCTATGACTGCTGAAACGCCACCCGTATTGGGCAAACTTGTGCAGTAGCTCGTAGGAGTCGGGCAAACCACAAAGGAATTGTACTGTAGAGTGATCGTCGCGTCCCCCGAGGTTCCCGACGGAGTGCTGACGCGATAGACGAGCGTGTCGGAAACCGTCGCCCCAGGGTTAACCTCAAGGGTGCAGTGCGCGCCCGAAGCGCTCCCAACAATCGTCGCTTGGGCCGGCGCGCTCACAATGGTGAAGGTAGCGGACGCCAAGTCGTCATCAAAGCTCGCGGGAAGCTCGACGACTTGGGTCATCCCTGCGAGCAAGTTGCGCTCATAGCTGAACGCTTCCGGCAAGGCTCCACTGGTACCTGTACCGCTCGCGTCGATCACAAGTTCAAGGGGTTCACTGCGCACCAGGCTTCCGTCCGTAAACACAGCTTCCGCTTGTACTCGCAACGGCCCAGCGCCCAAGTTCGCACCATAGAGTTGCAGAGTCTCCGGACTCGACGAACTGGCGGCCATAACCCGGCCGTTCTGCACCAAGCGCAACTCGAGCAAACCACTCCCCTGCGAAGAGAGATTGAAGTCGAAGGCTTGGCCTTGATCGCCGGCAAGGCTACTCGCTCCCACACTCGCGCTGCGTCCATGATTATCGACTTCGAAAGAAGTCACAAAGCGACCGACGTGACGCGCATCCGTGTCGTCGTAGGCGAGAACACGCAGTTCATGCCAACCGTCCGAAAGTGCCGCAGACTGCAAGGAAAAGCTCTGTTCCGGCTGAAGCCTGCGATACAGCACGCCATCGATCAAGACTTCCAAACTCTCAATATTCGCTCCCAGTGTGGCAGCGACGGCCGTGGGATGGAGGACCACGCTACCCGAAATCGGTACGCTCGGTACGTCCAACAACTCGACCATCGGCGCTGCGGAAAAAGGTCGCGTCAGCGGATCACCGTAGAGCAGGTTCTGGAACGGGAAGTAGGCCATAGAGCGAAACCACGCCTCCCCCATCGAAAGCCCTTGCAAGTAGTAGAGGTGCAAGCGCGCGCGCGGAAACTTTCCTGCGTAGTTGCAGGGCTCTTCGACTGCCCCGGAAGTCGCTGAGGCGCCCTTTGCCAGCCAGCGAGACATCTTGGTTTGTGAGGAAGTGTCGAAGCGGCCAGCGAAACTGGTCAGGTGATCCGCGAAGGAGCCAGGCAGCAAGGTCATGTCGGCGCCATCAATGTCCGGTGTCGCCCAGCCGGTCATGACTCCCAAGCAGTCATGGTTCAGAAACGGCAACACATCGAATAAGACGCTCGCACTTCCACCCAAAGCGATGATCTTGTCAGCGATAACTGGATAGGTGTCATGCCGTGGCGACGAACGCGCATCGTCTGTGGTGTGCATGTAGTACGTCGTTCCTATCGGAAAGGTGCCATCCGCTCCCACACTGCGGTCGACGTTATCGAGGATCTCCTGCATCGTATTTCCACGCTCGCCTGTGTAGCCCAGCATGGCCGAGATGAAGTAACGGCGGGCGAGTGGCGATGTCGAGGGCTCACCCGCGAAGTAACTCACTTCGCTGTCAAAGCCGCGCACGCTGTCGCTGTTGACCTTGTAACGATTCGACATGCTGAACAGTTGGCCAGCCAAAATCTGGTCGGCAACAAAAGTCGAAGCGTAGGCCCCGGCGATCCCGAAGCGCTGCACGGACACGCACGGATCCGTAATCAGTCCCGAAGCAGGCACGTAGAAGTTCGCTCCGGGCATCACAATCACGTAATCGATGTGATCTGCGATGCCGCGTGCCTCCAATTCGCCCAGGAGCGCTGCCTGGTTGACAGCGACGAACTCCGCGAAGTTTGCCGCACCCGGGTTCATGAACAGGACGTTCTCTGAGGGAATGTCGCGCGCCTGGCGGTAGTGATTCGCAGCCCATAAGGAATCTGCACTAGCGGGATCTACAATCAGAACCGCGTTCTCGCCCGATCCGCCAGCCAAGGTTGGTTGAGCAAACATCCCGAGCATCAGGAAGGCCCATGTCTGATTGAGCAATCGACAGCAGAGATTCATTGAGACCTTCCTGGATTGGGGAGAGCGATGCGTTCGAGGATCCAAGCCCTGTTATATCGTAAATCCGCCCGATAGACTGCTCCGATGGCACTACACCCCATTGATTGGCTCATTGTCGGCGCCTATGTGATCTTTGCTCTGGCCGTGGGCATGATCTACGAGAAGAAAGCGGGCAAGAATGTGGATCAGTACTTCCTCTCTGGGCGCAGTTTGCCCTGGTGGATTGCGGGTACATCGATGGTCGCGACGAGCTTCGCAGCAGACACGCCACTTCTGATTGCTGGCTGGGTACGCGACCATGGCATCTGGAAGAACTGGCTGTGGTGGTGTTACTGCGGCGGCGGGATGTTAGCAGTGTTCGTCTTCGCTCGCGGCTGGCGTCGCGGCGGAGTCATGACCAAAGCGGAAGTCGCGGAGTTGCGCTACGGAGGCGAAGCGGCAACCTTCTTGCGCGGGCTGCTCGGCTTGATGCACGCGACTCTTACGAACACGATCACCTTATGCTGGGTGCTTATCGCCGCAGTTAAGATCATGAGCGTGCTGCTAGGTCTAGACGAGACAGTGTCGATCATCCTGGCCTGCGCAATCGCCTTGGTGTACTCGTTGCTTGCTGGATTCTGGGGAGTTGTGATCACAGACCTGGTTCAGTTCGTGATGGCAATCACCGGCGCCTTAGCACTCGCTGTTCTCTCGTGGAACGCGGTTGGCGGGACGGATGGCGTATTGGCAGCGGCGGAGTTGGGCGCACCATTTAGCGCCGACACCTTGCGCTTCTTCCCGACTCCGGGCGATGGCAACCTCTTTGACGCGAGCTTCTGGACCACGCCAATCGCGGCCTTCTGCGTGTATCTGGGCGTTTCCTGGTGGGCTGTCGAAAATGTTGATGGATCGGGAACGACCGTGCAACGCATCGCGGCCAGCAAGAATGAGCGCGAAGGCGTGCTCGCAACCATGTGGTTCAACGTCGCTCACTACGCTCTGCGGCCCTGGCCTTGGATCATGGTCGGCTTGGCATCGCTTGTGGTTCTGCCGAAGCTCACGGTTACATCTACGGTCGATGGTGTCGTTTCGGGCATCTCCGAAGAGGGATATGAAATCTCCGTAATCGCCGCCAACGGGGAGCTCGCTTCCTACTCATTGCTCACGCCCGATTCCAGCGAAGACTGGTTTCCACGGTGGAGGGTTGAGGAAGAAGATCAGATTGAAGTTGGAGAGGTCCTGGCGCGTACAGACCCTGAACGCGCCTATGTGGTAATGATGAAGCGCTACCTGCCCGTAGGCTTACTCGGGCTTGTTGTCGCGTCGCTCCTGGCTGCCTTCATGTCGACGATCGATACCCATGTCAACTTGGCCGCTTCGTACTTCGTCAACGATCTCTATCAGCGCTTCTTGCGGCCACACGAATCAGCGGCGCACTATGTCAAAGCAGCGCGCTTCGCCAGCGCCGGAGTCCTGGCATTAGCAGGCCTGATGGCCACGCAATTCAGTTCGATCTCCAGCCTATTCATTTTCTTCTTGGCATTGCTCAGCGGCGTCGGCCCCATCTATGTGATGCGTTGGCTTTGGTGGCGCATCACCGCCATGACGGAGATCGTCGCGATGCTCTCGAGCGCCAGCGCAACAATCGCTATTACGGTCAGCGACATCCACTGGAGTCTGGGTCCCTTCTCAAACGGCGGAGCTCTAACCGGCGAGGGGCGCCTAGTGATCGTCGTACTGATCTCGCTCACCTGTTCGATGCTCGCTACCTTCTTGATGCCCAAGCCGGACCCGCGGCAATTGGTCAATTTCTACCGCAAGGTTCGTCCCGCGGGGTTCTGGGGTCCGGTGGCAGAGCTCGCTCCTGAGGTAATACCAGAGCGCGGTGGATGGACTGTATTTGCAGGCGTTATTGGTGGTATCGCGCTGGTCTACGGCATGATGCTCGCGATTGGCTTACAACTCCTGCATCGTTCTACCCAAGCGGCCGGATGCGCTGCCGTTTCAGTCGTCGGTGCCTTCGCAGTCAACTACGCCCTTCGCCAGCAAGCGCAAACGAAGGAGCAGCTTGACGCCCAAAGTGATGGCGGAGCAGCCTCTTGAAACCCCCTGGCGAACGCCCGCCCCTCGACCCGCCGGTTCTCGCGTACATCTCCGATTCCTACCCGCACAATCTCGATTACAGCATCACGCGCGGCGTTTTGAAGCCGCGCTGGAAGCTGCGCAGCCGACTGAAGCGACTGCAGGCGCTCTATGCAAATCCACTTGGCGACTTGCTCGACTTGTCCTCATCCAAGGGCTTCTTCGTGCTCGACGCCGCGACGCACCCAGAATGCAAGCGCGCTCTCGGCATCGATGTTCATGCACCCGATATCGAAGCTAGCCGCGCGGTCGCTCTGCACCTGGGTTTGATCAAGGCACGCTTCGAGCTCACCACACTTCGTGAACTCTCCGCAACAATCGAGGCACGCGGCGGCGCATTCGACACGGTTCTTCTGGTCAACACCTACCCCTACCTATTCTTCGGTAGCGACCGTTCGGAAGCGACCGCGGAAGACCATGATGAGATCTTTCGACTGCTAGCTACGGTCTGTGCCGGTCGCCTTGTCTTTTCCAATCGCGTCGACTTCGCGGCCCTGCCACGCCATATCCAAAAGCGCGCGCGAGAGTCGAGACTCGAGGAGAACTACGACGAAGCCATAATTAGTGCCGCAGCACAAAAGCACTTCGTCCTTGAGAAGCTCAAGCCGCTGAAGAAGATCCCGCTCTGGCTGCTAACCCCGATCGATCACTCCGCCTGAATCGAGAGTCCACCGGAAGAGCGCAACTCGACCTTATAGGAACGTCCCGGGCGAACTTCCATGAATGGCGCCTCGCCGTGAATAGCGCGCACGCCCTTCTCATTGGCGGCTTCGGGGTCGTTGGCGTACTCCCAAAACTTCTCCCACAGTTCCGCCTGGAACATCTCGTCTTTGCTATCCCCACCGGAGTACGGGTGCGGGTGCCCCGAACGCTGATCGATCTCAACTCCGTCGATCGGCGCGACGCTCTCGCTGAAGACGCGATTGAATAAGCACAGCGAGGTGCCTCGCAAGAATTCGCCCGCTTCGACATAGTCGTCGTCGAACTTGATCACGAGCGACTCCAAGTAAAGGCGCTTGCCCTCGATCGTGATTTCTTGCTCGGCTCCGACTTGCTTGCCTTCCTCGTCGAACTCGATGAAGCGAACCGTGGTCTGCATCTTCGTCGGGTCGTCCGCGCTCGGCCCTTGCGAGACAACTTCGATGCGCGCTACGCGATGGTCGATCTTGAGCAACGCCAAGCGTAATTGCAGCTCCTGGATCTCTTTGGCCTTCTCGGCGATTTCTACACGACTGGCCTCCAAGTCTTCCTGGCTGACCGATAACTCGCTCTCGAGCCTTTCGACATTGGCGAGCGTGCGCTCAAGCTCGACCGCGGTTCGTAAACCTTCGCGGTTGTTATAAGTCCACCAACCGGCAACACCGGTCATAGCGGTCAACAGAAGTAGCAGTGTAACTCTGAACATGGGGTGCCTTTCGTGAGTTGCAATGGACCATTACGGAATAGCCGAGATTGAATCGTGAGGAAAGGGTTAGTCCTTCAGACCGCCGCTCTTCTTCCGCTCCGCGACGATCAAATCGACCATCCTACCGTAGCTTCGGCGACCCTCTGCTTGGCCTTGAGACTTCAAATAGGCGTCGTTGCTGATCGCAGACAGTTCCGTGACAAAAGTCCGCTTTGATAGCCAAAAGGCCCGGTTTTGGTCGAGATCTGATAAGACTTTGGGGCTGAGGAGTTCCAGGATCCGTGCCGCCCCTGCGGGATCGACGCTTGCCAGAGCGTGACGAGTCCATGCCATCGCAATCAGCGCCCCAGAATATCGAAGTGCGGGATCAGGTACCCGCATGCAAACTTGCCAGGCGATGAAGTTCGCTTCATCCTCGCGAGCGAAGCCCTTCAAGTGGGCCACCTCGTGGGCTGCGGTGAAAGGCTGCATGAATGGAGGAATCTCCGTATTGAGGTGCGCCTCCGCGGTGAAGGGCGAATAGATCCCGGAGATGCCCAGGCGGCTGAGCCCCGCTGAAAGGTAGGCGTGACGCAAGAGCGGTGTGCCTCCGGCGAGGGCTGGAACGGACTTGGCCAATTCATCGAACGCGAGAAGAATTCGTGGATCCAAGCCGCCATCAACATCAGCATCTGCCATCCCCCAAGCTCCCGCAGTAAGCGGTTCGCGCAATTGATTGCACTCCGCCACGAGCCAAGTTAGAACCGCTTCGAGGTCCCCTTGCTCAACCTCTTCGGACGGCAAGTTCGCATGCCAACTGTACGGCTGGCGTGCGTGATTGAATCCCCACGAGATGAGGAAGAAGGCATAGAGAAAACCTGCTGCGCTCACGAGCCACGTCCCGCCGTGCAGACATAAATTCCCAAGGCTACGCCGCCCCCTAAGCCAGGTGAATACGGAACGCCCAAGGCGCAATAAGAGGATAGCCCCAATAAAGAGGAGCGCTGTTTGAGCCAGGGGAAAGGGCAACTGGCTTGTGAAATCGCCAAGAATCTGACGTGCGCGCGGAAAGATCGATGCGCAGTAGTGCTTCTCCACCCAATCAGGCCGGAGTGCCGCAATTCGTAACGTAATCCAGCCAAGCGGGAGTAGTGAAGCTCCCAACCAGAACCGCCACCAACGTGGAGCCCGGTCCTCCGGTCCCTTGGACTTTGGAAGAGCTTCGGCCTGGGCTTCGCTCATTGGCGAACGATACCCATCAGCGCTAATTGACGCTCAATCTCGCCGGGAATATTCGTCTGCACCATGACTTGACCACGGATCAGGCCGAGATAGTCACCGGCATCCCCGTTCACGATCAGGTTGTATCCCTGCGAGGGATCGCCGTTGATCGCCTCGGCACGGACTCGTATACCGGGCGGCTTGGAGTTGATGACGCTCACGGACAGCACCTGGAACGGCTGACCCGTGGCGTTGGTCAGAACCGCTTGCTTTTGAAAAGAGCGGCCGGGCAAGACGTGGCCGACCAGGAACATTGTCGGCTCAACGCGCAGGTCGCCAAAGACCGAAGCAGTCACATTCAAGATGGCCGTGTGTTCGACGGGCTCGTCTCCGGGCCTGATCGAACCGCGCACACTCGCACGAACGGCGCAGTTCATCTGCCCCCACGGAGTGCCTTCATCGAAGGTCAATTCAAGCTCGTAGCTGCCGTCATCCCCATGCCCCACTTCGCGTACAGTCAGGTTCTTGTGCGCGGGCACCAAGTTCATGATCTCGAGATTCGGGTCTGTGCTGCGCATCGTCACGCGCAAGCTCTTCGCTTGACTGTGCTCGATCACACCGAACTCTAGCGGCTGCCGTGAGAAGGTCACGAAGGGCTTAATTGTCGCCCGAATCGT
>JBLIOI010000115.1:0-14956 GCA_047639675.1 Planctomycetota bacterium
GGTGAGCAAGAGGCTGGCTCGGCGCATGGACAAGAAGCTGTGATGGCCTACCGCTCTGGCGATCTTGAGACAGCCCGCACTCTGTGGTCAGAGGAACTGAGTCTCTCGACTGAGCTCTCGTCGGACGAACGAGCGCGACTCTGCTACAACATCGGCAACGTTTGCCTTCGTCAAGACCAAGCGCTCGAAGCGGTGGGCTGGTACACAGCGGCTCTACGTCTGCGGCCGAGAGATATAGACACGCGCTCCAACTTGGAGATGGCGCGACTCGAGGCCGGACTCGAAGCTGCCGACCGCGGGGACTTGGGGGCGACGGTTGATCGCCTGCTCGCATCCTGGACAACTGCCGAGAGCTCTTGGATCGCGCTATTCGGACTTCTTCCTCTTGCGATCGTGCTTGGCTTCGAAGCTCTGCGTGGAGGACGGGGTGCTCGTTTTGCAGGCATGGCCGCGCTCCTCGTTGCTGTCGTTAGCGCTCTGCCTTGGGCGTACAATCAGCTCGAATCGGGCCGAGATCCAGTGATGGTGATCGCCAAAAAAACCGTCTCAATTCGTTCCGAGCCGCGTCAGGACGCTGATCGCGTTGAGGAACTGCTTGTTGGCGAAGTCGTTTTGCGAGTCGACGTTATGTCGGATTGGACTGCCGTCGAGCTGAGCGGCCGGCGCCGAGGTTGGCTGCCAAGCGCAGAAGCCTTTGCGCTCAGACGCTGAGGAAGGTTTGAAGTGGGGTGCGCGCTGGTCATACTTGGGGGGCTCACTCTTCCCGATGAAATTTGTAACGAATGTCCAGTCCTCTCAAGAAGCACGTTTTCGTCTGTATTGTTAATCGCCCGCCTACCGCTGGTGGTTCCTGTGGCCCTAAAGGGTCCTCAGCCATTATCGAGAAGCTCCAGATGGAGTTGATGGAACGCGGTGCGATGAACCTCGTGCGTGTGAACGGATGTACTTGCTTGGGTCCCTGTGATGACGGAGTGAATCTTGTCGTTTATCCCGATGGCGTCTTCTATGCGCATGCAACTCCTGAGGATGTACCGGAGATTGTCGAGAAGCACTTGATCGGCGGTGAACCCGTCCAGCGTCTGGTGTTCACCGGCGAGTAGGTTGTTTTTTTCTGGCACTAAGGTTTGAAGATTCTGCTCGTCAGCAATGGGTTTCCACCCAGTGGACAGTGGGGGACTGAGTTCTACACTCACCAACTCGCTACGGGTCTATTACAGAGCGGCGACGAGGTCTTCGTCTTTCACCCGCTTCGCGATTCGAGCCGCGCGCGTTTTTCGATTCGCCGGGAAACGCGCTACGGAGTTAAAGTGATCGAGATCGCAAACAATGGCGATCGGCGCAAGAACTTCGCCGACAGCTATCGTTGCGAGGGAATAGAGCGTGCCTTTGAACAACTCTTGGAAGAGGAGTGCCCCGAGGTCGTGCACTTCATGCATCTCTTCTGGGGGCTATCGGTGCGCTTGCCTGAGATCGCTCAGCGCTATGGTGCTCGCACAGTAGTGACTCCAACGGACTTCGGGCTTGTCTGTCATCGCGGGCAGCTTGTCGATTGGCGCATGCGAAATTGCACGGGACAGGTCACAGCGACAGATTGTGCCCGCTGCGTGCGTGAACCTGGGGAGTGGGATCTCGCGCCCGCACGCCGGCGTGCCCAAAGCGCCCTGGTGAATGGGATAGCTATGCTCGGCGGTCTGGCGAGGGTCGTGACACGGGAAGAAATCGAAGAGCGCCAACAGGCCGTGCGCGAAGCTACGCGAGCTGTGGATCACTGGATATTCCCGACGCAGACTTTGCAGTCAGAACTGCGAGTTCGGGGCATTCAGCCGGACGCCGCAACGCAGCTCTACTATGGACTTGACGAAAGTGAGTACCAAGGAGCACGTGAGGCGCTGGGTTCCAGCTGCACACGCTTTGTCTACATGAGTCAGTACATGCCGCATAAGGGCTTGTCTTGTTTGATGGAAGCCTGTCGTCTCTTGCAAAGCCGCTTGCCAGAATCCGTTGCCGAATGGAGTGTTGACCTGTACGGCAATGGAACCGGCGCTCGTCATAAACGGTACGCGAGTGAAATCCTCGGTAGCCCCCTGCCTCGGCGCGTCACGGATCACGGTCCCTTCGAACCGCTCCGAGCTCCGGAGATTTTGGCGAGCACGGATTGTGTGCTGGTACCTTCCGAGTGGCGGGAGAACGCGCCGCTCACTGTTTTGCAAGCTCGCGCTGGCGGCGTTCCTGTGATCGCAAGCGATATGCCCGGGATCTCCGAGATTGTCGAGCATGGAAAGCACGGTCTGCTTTTTCCCGCGGGTGATGCGCGGGCCTTGGCAGCTGCAATGGGACGTGTGATCGCTGGAGAGCTTCCGGTGTATCGTCCGTCTCCCGTCATTCCCTGGGGAGAGCACATAAAGGCCGTGCGCGCCACATACCGGGGGGCTGACTTGGAGTTGCAGCCGGAGTCCGCTCTCGATTTGGAACTGCAAGCGAAATGACTCGGCCGCGTTTGCGTCTCGGGATGGTCACGGATGGTTGGTGGCCCGAACGTGGCGGCGTGCAGACCGTGACTCGGGAACTGGCTAGTGCTTTCATTCGGTCGGGTCACGAAGTGTTTACTCTCGCGCTTGACCGTCAGTCGTCTGCTGCGCAGGGGAGCGTACGCGAGGAGTGGATAGATGGAGTTCATGTGCGCCGGGTGCATTGGCGCGACGAAGGGCAAGACTCTCTTGATGCGCTCATTCGCTGCCCAGAGCTCGAAGAGCAAGTCGCGCGCTGGAGTGGGGAGTTCGGGTTTGACTTGGTCCATCTCCACTCCCTTTGTTCCTTTGGGCTTGGAGCTCCTATTCGGTTGCAGGAGTTGAATGTGCCCGTTGTGTGGACCTGGCACGACTACTGGCCGATCTGTCCCCGAGGACAAATGTGGCATTTGGACGGCGTGCTTTGTGAAGGTACCGAAGCGAGTGTTTGTGGAGATTGTGTGTCCCGTACCTGGCCCCTGCTTGCTGGTGACGGGCGTGGTGTTATCGAAAAGCGTCAGGGATCCGCACGGGCCGCTGTCGATGCCTGCGCACGCGTTTTCTTTCCGTCGTCGGCTGCGCGTGACATCGCGGTGGCAAACGGCTATCCGCTTCTGAAGCTCTGCGTTTGCGAGAATGGAAGCGATCCATTACTCGACTCCGGTGCCTCTAATTCGTCCTGGAGAGGCCCTGTCCTGCGTATTGGACTCCTGGGATCTGTGCAACCGAGCAAGGGAGTCCTGGAATTTGCGCGCTGGATTGTGGAGTTAGGAAAGGGATTCGAACTTCACGTCCATGGAGATCGAGCGCCCTATCATGGTGATGCGAGCTACGTGGATGCGCTCATGGCTCTGGCTGAATCGAACACGAACCTCCAGTTGCATGGACCTTACGATCATGGAATGAGAGGCGCGGTCTTCCGGGCGCTCGATCTCATTGCAGTGCCCTCACTTTGGCAGGAGTCGTTTGGTCTGGTCGCCCGCGAAGCACGCCGCGCCGGTTTGCCGGTGTTCGTCAGCAACCGCGGCGGCTTGGTTAGCGAGGAGCTCTACGTGTTACCGGCCGCTGATGGCGAAGCCTGGAAAACAGCTCTACAGCGCTTCGTTTCGGATGAAGCGTGGCGCGTAGAATTGAGCCGCCCGAGTTCGACCTTGCGCAGTTCTTCGCAAATGGCACAGGAACTCCTCGCCGTCTACGAGGAGATTCTGAACTAGGTAGCGGCCTGAACCCAAGCCCCACCGAGCCGCGCGGCGAGTTTTGACCAGCTGTAATTATCCAAAGTACGCCTGCGCGCGGCCTGTGCCCGCAGTTCTCGGTTCTCTTTGGAGTCAAGCCCGCAGTCAATTGCTCTCGGTAGGTCGGAGAGCTGTTTAGCGGCGAAGAAGTGAACCTCTGGTCGCATGCCGAGTCCACTGGCTCCGATTTCTGTCGAGATGATGGGGCAGGCCATCGAAGCCGCTTCCACAATCTTCAGTCGAGTACCGCCGCCAATTTCCAGCGGTACTAAGAGTGCCGTGGCCTGCGCTAGCCATGGGCGTACATCGTTGACAGCGCCGATCCAGCGCACACCTTGGAGGGGGTCCTTCCAGCATTCTTCCTTTGCTCCGCGACCAACGATGAGCAGTTCAAGTTCTGGATGGGCAAGGCGAACTGCTTTCCAGTGGAGGGTCAAGAAATGATCGAGACCACGAGTGTTGGGCTCGTAGTCTAAGGAACCCAAGAACAAAAGTTGGTTGGTCTCCCGTACCAAGCCTTGCGCTTGGAAATAGACCGGGTCGACTCCGCTCTCTACGACAACCGTCTCCACTCCCGGATTGCGCTCCCGAAAGCGGTTCGCATCCTCCTCGCAACAGAAGACATGCAGCAGCGCACTGCTTGCCCCTTGTCGCTCCATGTTTCGCCAGCGCTTAACTTCTAGCTCTTGGCTTGCACCTTCTTTTCTAAGTGCCTGCGCGAGCTCCAAGTCGAGCTTGTGATGATGGATGATTGCGGGAACCTTCGGAACGCGACCGAGGCTGCGCACTTGGCATAGTTCATCTAGGTGAATCAGATCGAACTGTCCTGCAAGTTTGTCGCTGCACAGTTCCTGCTCAAGCTCCTTCGAATAGAACCAACCCTCTTGAACTGGACCTGAGAGTTGGCCGAGTAGCGAACGGCGCGCCGGAGGGAAGATGCGCACCTCTGAAGTGACTTGCGCGATTTTCGCAACGTGTTCGTCGCGAGTACTCTCCGAGCCCACGACCCACAAGCTGATCTCGTGGACCTTTGATAGCTCTCGTAGCAACTGGTAGCTACGAATTCGGCCGCCCGCATCCAGAGGCCAGGGCAAGTTCGGCGCGACGAAGAGGACCCGCACTGTGATCCTTACTCGAGAGCTTCGGCGGAGAGGTTCTGGCTTGATAGTTGCCAGCCGTCCTGCGTATCCACAAGCAGCGAAGCGTGTGCCGGATCGGGATAGTAGTCGTAGCTTTCCGAGATGTTCAAGCCGAGCATGCGGCTGATCAAGACTCGAATGAGTTGGCCGTGTGCCGTGACGACCAGAGTGCCGCCCGCGACTTCGCCCAGAGCTCTCTCAAGCTCTGGCCAAGCGCGTGCAAATACCAATTCATCGCCTTCGCCGTTGGGCGTATGCCAACGAAAGGGATCGCTCCAATAGTGGTCCGCTTCCGCCGACCAATTGGCGATGAAGGTGCTCTTGAGGAGACCCTGCCAATCACCGCGATCCATTTCACGCAGGGCAAATGTACTTTGCAAAGGGGCTGAGCTGGCCTCGGCGACGTGTTCACCCATGGTCAGTGCTCGCGTCAAACTTGAAGAGAGCACCGCGTCTACTTGGATCTTCGCGAAGCACTTAGCCAAGCGTTTGGTATCCAGGGCGCCCGTCTCCGAGAGGGGCACATCCTTGGAACCGTAGGCTTTGTCATGCCACGACTCCGCGACTTCTGCATGGCGTAGAAGCCACAGCTTGGTTCCGTTGCCGAGGCTTGGCGCGGTAGGCAATCCAAGTGTTGATGGAGTGTAGCCCGCAGGCTGCGGCGGGGGACCGATGGCTTTCATGCGCCCATCCTATAGACCGATCTCGCCCTGTTCTACGGTGCTGTAAGGGGCCGAGTCATAGCGGGCTGTAGAGCTCGAGCTATCGCGGCTTGCGCATCACGACCATTAAACCCGAGGATGAAAAATTCTGGCGCGTTGGGTGGGCCTCTTTCAGCCTAGCTAGCAATTCCGAACCCGGGTGCCGGACGCCTCCGTACTTCTCAAGTTGCTCGACTGTCAGCGGGCATTCATCGAAGATGCGGTAGAAGTCATCCTCAAATAGGCGATTGATGTGGGGGTGCCCATAGGTGCCAAAGGCCGCGCTCTCGGCATGCTCGGCACCGTGAGTTGGTTCAACGAAGGCCGCCAGGTCTTTTCGGTCCCAGAGGAGGTGAGCCCAGGGCGGCAGCGCTCCGTCGGAGAAGGTGAGAGAGGGGGTCTCGTCTCCAATGCCCCTGACCCAGACGTGATTACCACTCCAAGAACTCCAAATGGGTGAGAACTGGGAGAAGAGCACGCCGCCGGGACGCAGCACTCGTGACGCTTCTTTCAGAACTGAGGGGAGATCTGGAATGTGCTCAAAAGCACAGCATGAGAAGGCCAGGTCGAATGAATTGTCTGCGACGGGTATCTCTTCTGCGCCGGCACAGAGAACCCGGTGATTTGCCACGGTGCTTTGTGTGGCCATCGGGTCGACAGAGGTCCATGACTTGGGTTCTAGAGCCTGTGCGACCTCCGGCGGAAGCGATCCTCCGATTTCCAGCACATCCTTGCCGGCGAAACCGATGAGTTGATCGCAGTCGTTGAGTGTCGTGAGCACCCAGTGATCGGTGGCGCTCGGACCGCCGGTGCTGTTGTCGGCGACGAGGGGTTTCTCATGCTTCGGAGCATTGGCTTGGAAGTCCCTCATGTTGCTCTGAGTGAGTTCGTTGTCGGGCGCCGCTTCGAGCGCTGCTTCCAAGAAGCCACGGGCCAAGTCGGGTCGTTCGTTGCGCAGGTGGAGCACGCCCAGGTCGCTGGCCGCCGCAGCGTACTCGGGGGTATTCTTGCCTGCTATTCGGAGAGCTTTGCCCAAGTCGATCATGGCGACCTCCGTATTCCCGCTCTCAATCAACTTGCGCGCGGAGAGAACCAGCTGGATGGCGGCGCGTTCCTTTTCGGAAAGGGTTGACGGGCTAGCGAGTTGTGGTTGGGGCTTTGAGGTGTCCATAGTGGCCCTATCGGGCCATTGCGGAGGTTCCTGAAGGATTGGCTGACCTGCGGGCTTCTGCGTACACGAGAGTCCCGCGGATACACCAAAGGCCAGCCTTTCGGCTGGCCTTTGGCTGATTGAGGCTTGTGCAGGGCCTCGATCGTCTCTCTTTGGACAAGGTGCGGGGATACTCTGCGGGATAGCTATGAGCGGAAGAAAGCCCAGCCTAAGAAAGCCCAGCCTAAGAAAGCCCAAACTGCCGTACGACACCGATCAAGACTCCTCGTATCTCGATGTCGTCGACGATGATGGGCTCCATAGTGGCGTTCGCGGGTTGCAGCCGGATGTGACCGTCTTCTTTGTAATAGCGCTTAAGAGTTGCCGAATCGCCCTCGATGATTGCAACGACGGTCTCGCCGTTACGGGCGGTGGAACGCTTCTCGATGAGGACCAGGTCGCCATCGCGAATCGAGTCTTCGATCATTGAATTGCCGTTGACGCGTAATGCGTAAACATCACGGCCCTCCGGAATCATGGCGTTGAAATTGAACTTCTCCGGAGACTCGATGGCCTCGATCGGGGAACCAGCGGCGATGTTTCCTAGGACATCGATACTGGAACCCGCATCGAGTGCGTGAAGCTCCCGTGTTGCCGCTGCCGGCTCCTCGTCGTCGGTGACGATGCGAAGCCCACGTGAGATTCCTGGAGCGGCGCGCTCGATGACTCCTTTGCGCTCTAGCTCGCCCACATGACCGAAGATGGTGACCTTGTTGACTCCGAAGTGTTGGGCGATCTCTTCGAGCGTGGGGCTAATGCCCTGGCTCTCAGTGTATTCGCTCAGGTAGTCGAGGATCTCGCGCTGCCGGCGTGTGAGGGGAATCTGGTTCATCAGTGGAGGTTAGCTAAGAGGAGCGACGTGTCCGGGGGGAGGAGCGGAGCGCTAGAACAAGAACGTACAAGCCACCAGGAGGGCGCAGAAAAAGATCGTGGGGCCGTCGTAACGTACGATTTTGATGATATCGGTCATGGGTCTCTCGTGGTTGTGCTCCGCGGGAAGGGAGCTAATTGGATGGTGCTGGTTGCTGATAGATTAGATAGAGCTGTTAGGGCTGTTCGGCTAACAGGTCCCTAATCTATCGGATGCTTGGACCCGAACAAGCCCCGAACTTCCTTTTTCCTTTGCTGGCTTCCTTAGATCGGGACAGATTCCTCCGTGCCACGGCCTTCCGACGGCCTGAGGGTGCTTTAATTGGGGACTGCGCTATGATCTGCTCAGTTCCCAATATGGGTTTGGACCCGATATAACACTATGGCACTCGACGAGCAGCACGGCTTCGAGCGGTACTTGACCCGCTTCAATACGCGGCATGCGCCTGCCTACCGATTCGACCTTGTGGTGCTCGGTGGCGGCGTAGCTGGAGGACTGGCTGCAATCACCGCAGCGCGGCGCGGACTTGAAGTTGCGCTGATCACCAAGTCGGGCCTGACCGAAGGCAACACGCGTTATGCGCGCGGTGGCTTGGCGGCGGTGCTCAGCCCAGAGGACTCCTTTGATACGCACCTAGCGGACACGTTGAGTTGCGGTCGCGGCTTGTGCGAACGCGATGTGGCGGAGCTCATCGTTCGTGGTGGACCGAGCTCTGTTGAGTTTCTCAATAGTATCGGCACCGAATTTGACAAGGGACCCGCCGGCGATTTGGTGCTCTCACGCGAAGGTGGGCATACTCGACGTCGCATCATTCATGCGCATGGAGACTCTACCGGTCTAGAGATTCAACGTGCCTTGACGAACGAGTTGCGCAACGAGAAACGCATCACTCTTTTTCCCGAGACCTTTGCCATCGACTTGTTGGTCGATCCGGATGGGGGCGTGGAAGGAGTGCTAGCTAAAACAGCAAGTGACAACTTGGTGGTCTTTGGTGCACCGGATGTCTTACTTGCTACGGGTGGCGCGGGACAGATCTATCGCGAAACGACGAATCCCGTTGTGGCCACCGGAGATGGCATCGCGATGGCTGCACGCGCGGGCGCACAGTTACGTGACTTGGAGTTCGTGCAGTTCCATCCGACTTGTCTCTACATTGCAGGTGCGGCGCGCGTCTTGATCAGCGAGATTGTGCGTGGTGCGGGCGGGCGCTTGATCGACCGGGATGGACGAGCCTTCATGGCAAATGTACACCCGGACGGCGACTTGGCGCCGCGCGATGTGGTCAGCCGCGAAGTCTTCCGGCGCATGATTGAGACAGGCGACACCAATGTCTACTTGGACATTAGTGGTGTGGAAGGCGATGTCCATGCGATCTTCCCGAGCATCAGCCGTATCTGTCGCGTATTCGGAATGGACATCGCAAGCGACCCGATACCCGTACGCCCCGGAGCGCACTACTTCATCGGCGGCGTGACCGTCGATGACTTTGGCCGCAGCAGTTTGCCCGGCTTGTGGGCCGTTGGTGAATGCGCCTCCACCGGCTTGCACGGGGCCAACCGCATGGGATCGAATTCGTTGCTCGAAGGCTTGGTTATGGGTATGCGCGCTGGCGAAGCGATTCACCCGGAGGTTGCACCGGTCTTTAAGAAGCTCTCCTTTGAAGGTGTTTCACGTAGTTGGAACCACACCGGCGATCCAGGGCTAAACGTGAACATCGAGGACTTGACCTACTCGCTTAAATCGATGATGTGGCGCGAGCTAGGCGTCGAGCGTAGCGTTCAGGGTATGGCCGAGGCCGTGCAGAAAATAACCTTCTGGCATTCGGTCGTACGTGGACTTGCGGAGTCCAACGAGCGTACTTGGACCTTGATCAACATGTTGACGGTGGCGCGCCTGACCGCTATGTCGGCTCTCGCCCGCGAAGAATCGCGGGGGGTTCACTATCGCAGCGACTTCCCCGAAGCACGTGATGAATTCCTATCTCACACAGTCATTTCGCCCACATCCGATGAGGATCACGAGGTCGCGTTTCATGTCGAACGCTCGTCGATCAACGCGAACAGTTCTGTCCCTAATTCATGAGTAAAGGAACGACGAAGACGCGCACACCGCGCGAACGTATTCTTCTATGTGGTGTCATCCTCGATGGCCAAGTCCTGGAGCACGACGGCGAGCTCTCCGAAATCAAAGGCTTAGTTGAGGCCGCCGGAGGGGAGGTGATTGGAACCCCAGTTACCCAGCGCCGCGAGCGACAGCATCCGGCGACCATGCTTGGCAAGGGCAAGGTGGAGGAGATCGGTTTGGAAGTCGAGGCGCTCCAACCAAGTGCGGTAGCGGTCGACAACGACCTCAGTCCAGCTCAAGGACGTAACTTGGAGAAGGCTTGGGGATGTCGCGTGATCGATCGTTCCGAATTGATCCTCGACATCTTCGCGACCAGAGCGCGTACGCGTCAGGCGAAGTTACAGGTTGAGTTGGCGCAAACTGAATACATCGCTCCGCGTCTGCTTCGTATGTGGACGCACTTGGAGCGCACCGAAGGAGCCATCGGAACGCGTGGTCCGGGCGAGACGCAGTTGGAGACGGACCGCCGTCTCATGCGCAAGCGCATCACCGACCTGAAGCGCGAGCTAAAGGGAATCGAACTGCGCAAGCAGCGCGAGGTCGTATCGCGTTCTAAGCAGTTCACGATTGGTCTGGTCGGTTACACCAATGCTGGCAAGTCGACCTTATTGAACCGCCTCACAGGTTCCGATGAGTTGGTGGCTGACATGCTCTTCGCCACCCTGGACACACGCACCCGCCAATGGAAGCTCTCCGATGGCCGCGTAGTCCTGCTCTCTGACACCGTCGGTTTCTTGGGCCGTTTGCCGCACCACTTGGTGGCGTCCTTCCACGCAACCCTTGAGGAGACTTTGAACGCCGACTTGCTCTTGCACGTGGTCGATGCATCCCATCCTGATGCCCCCGAACAGATGGCCGCCGTGGACAGGGTGTTGGGCTCTTTATCGCATTCCGGACGAACCGGAATCTTGGTCTTAAATAAGGTCGATGCCCTACGCGATCCGATTGAGCTAACTTTCCTGACCAAGGATCGCGAAGAGCGCATCGTGCATCTCTCAGCCAAGACAGGCGAGGGTGTTGATCGGCTAGACGCAATGATCTGCGGCATTCTGGACGCACGCTCGGCCCTGTTGCGCATTCTATTGCCGCTCTCCGATGGCAAGCTCGCAGCACAAGTACGCCGCACCGCTCTGGTGCTCGAAGAAAAAGTGCACGGCGAGACGGAACTTCTCCTGCGCGTGCGCATGGATCACGGTTCCCTTGGAAGCCTCAAGCAAGCCTGCGTAGGCGAGCTGAACTACGAAGTGCTAGAGCCTGCCGCCGAAGCACTCTCCTGGGAAAGCTAAGAGCCGGAAGATGGCGGAGATTGCGCGGGCTCCGTACCGCCGTCTTTCGGCCCTGCTAACGCGGCTCGGGTTCCCCGTCAGGGAATAGCACGGCCCAATCCGGGAGGAGCAGGAGGAAGCCGGCGCGTAGGGAGTCGGGACTGGAGAGCCCGTTGTATTCAGCTACACGTTCGGGAATTGGGGAACGTCCCGAGCGGTAGAACTCTTCGCAGATCTTGGAGAGCACCCGGCCTTCGGGAACGATGTATTCGAAGTCGTTGGCGGGTAGCTCTTTTTGAGCTTCGGGATCGAACTCTTCGACTTGCGATTCGGAGAGGAGGGGCTTTTGCTTCACAGCCTGTGCTCCCGATGGCTCCATTTGCCAGTTTTCGGGTAGCTCGATCGGCGCGGCGCCACTCGGCCGCCCGATCACTAGCTCTCCCCAGGAGGCCTCGCGGCCTTCGAGGTCGGTGGGGATCGACCTTAGGGATTCGCGCTCAGCGAGCACCGACTTGGTCCACCGATTCTGGGCATACCCTGCGAGACCGCAGAGCGCCAAAAGCAGTAGGACCCAGCCGAAGAATGCTCGCACTCGTTATTTACGCGGCGCTGCTGGCAGCCTTCTTGGCCTGGGATTGCTTGCGCTTCTCCGCTTGCTTCTCAAAGAAGATCAAGGCGGGGGAGGCAACGAACACAGACGAGTAGGTTCCAACGAAGACACCGAAGATCAATGCAAAGGCGAAGCCTTCCAGCACCGAGCCGCCACCGTAGTTGCCGACGAATAGGACCACGACGGTGATCAGGGTAGTGATCGAAGTCAGGATCGTTCGCGACAGGGTCTGGTTGATCGAGATGTCGAGGATGTCTGAAAGACTCTTCGATTCCATTCGCGGGCGATTTTCACGGATGCGGTCGAAGACCACGATCGTGTCGTTCAGCGAATAACCAATGATGGTTAGGAAGGCGGCGATCATCGGCAAGCTGATCTCGGCATTGATAATTCCGATCCAGTTGCAGAGGGCCAAGACACCAACCGTCATCAAGACGTCGTGCAAGAGTGCGACAACAGCTGCGAAGCCATAGCTGTACTCAGCGAAGCGCACGCGGATGTACATGACGACCGCAAACAAGCTGATCAAGATGGCGAGGATCGCTGCGTCACGCAGCTCACCGACCACTTGCGCGCCGACGATCGACACGCTGGGGATTGAGAGTGCCAAGTGATAGTCCCTACCGCTCGAGTCTTGCTGATTCGAGAAGGGGGACGAGAGGCTAGAGGTCAAGAGGTTCTTGTTACTCGCCGGGGACTCGCTAGTCGCGAAGCTGTAGGTTCCCAAGAATCCAGGGACGTCGGTAACCGTAACTTCTCCAAAGCCTGCTCCTTCGAGGATGCCTTTGATGTCTGTTGCCGGGTGCGCCTCTGAGAAGTAAATGCGGCCCGTGGCACCGCTGCCTGCCATTTCCGCGTTGATCGGACCCAAGGCCAACAAGTCGCTCAGAGCCGTACGAATGTCATCTTCGCCGGAGGCCTCCGCCCCAACTTCTTGCTCGACGGATACATCGACGAGGGTCTTGTAGGTGATGCGGAAGGAGCGGAAACCTTCGGTTTCGTCGCCACTGTCTCTGAGTGCGACTACCTCTGCGGATTCGCCGAGGCTGCCTTGGATATTGCCGATGCGTTCACGGACGGTGGCCGTTTTTTGCGGCTCTTCCAAGTTGACGGTGACCGAAATACCACCGACAAAGTCGATGCCCATCGTCTTGCTTTCAGGCAATGCGGCGAAGAGGCTGATGCCGGCGACGATCAGAATGGCCGAGATCGGCAAGAACATCTTCGTCTTCTGCATGAAGGAGATGCTGGTGGCCTTGATGATCGAGGACATCTTGAACTCCTCGGTACCGCGCTTGAGCGACGAGTCGACCATCAAGCGGGTGATCACGAGGGCGGAGAAGACCGAGGTGATAATACCGATCATCAAGGTCGTGGCGAATCCACGGACCGGGCCGGTTCCAACCTTCCAAAGGATGAAACCCGTGATGAAGGTGGTGACGTTAGCGTCGATGATGGTCACGAAGGCTCGCGCAAAACCATTCTCGCAGGCTTGCGGAAGTTTCCGACCGCGGAACAGTTCCTCGCGAATACGCTCGTAGATCAGGATGTTGGCGTCCACCGCCATACCGACCGTCAAGATGATTCCAGCCACTCCAGGCAGGGTCAAAGTAGCCTGCAGGAAAGCCATGCCGCCCATCAAGAAGAGCAGGGTGCACAAGAGGCTGATCGACGCGAAGATGCCTAACTTGCGGTAGTAGAGCATCATGAACAATAGGACGATCGCGAGGCCGACAATGGCGCTCAGGAATCCCGAGCGAACGTACTTCTCACCGAGCTTGGCGCCGACGCGCTCTTCCTGCTCTAGGATCGGTTTCATGATCAAGGAGCCAGATTTCAGCACCTTGACCATCTCGTCCACTTCGGCCGCCGTGAATCCACCGCTAGCGCTACCACCCTTGATGATGAAGCTGCCAGAGAGTTTCTCGTCGACGTTTGCGATGGTGACGATTTCATCGTTGAGCACGATGGCCATCGCCTTGCCTTTGCTGGCGCCCGTGAAGTCCGCGAATTTGAAGGACTTCTCGGTGCTCATCTCGAGGCCGACGGCGGGGTAGCCAAGGCTGTCTGATGAGCGGTTGACGTTCTTGAGGTCGTCGCCGGTGAAGCTCCATTCATCCTGAGGCGTGATCAAGAGGATGATGTTGCTCTCGTTCGTGACCGCGTTGCCAGCCTTGTCGATGTCCTTCTTGGGGAAGGCGCGCAAGCTAGGCATGGCGCCGGCGGCAAGCTCCAGGTTGTAAGCGGAGATGGGAGCTTCCGGATTCGTTAGACGCCAAGCGCGGGCCTTCTCGGTCTCCGCCGTGATGTCCGTGCCTGGACCAAAGTCACCGGGTTCGGCTGCGACGTAGATTTTCATCGAGCCGGGGTTTTCGATCAGCGAACGAATCGCGTCTTCACCCTTGAGTTCGACTAGGTCACCGATCGAGTGCTCGCTAGGGCTGGTCCCGTCCGTTCCACGCTCAACCCCGAGTAGCGTGTTGCCCGTGCGGCGCTCATAGGTCATACGCTCGGTGCCGATCGCCAACATTCCGCCGGTGGTGGGGAACTGCTTGAGCATTTCCGCGCCGTCGGTGGCCAGGGTCAAGGCTGACTGGAAGGCTGTGACCTCTTCTCCGTCAATGGTTCCAACCGCCTCTGATCCCAGAATATTCGCCGTGCTGGGAATCTCGATCACGAAGCGATTTGTTCCCTGAGCGATGAAGCTAGCTTCAAGCACACCATTGGGGTCGACCCGTTCGCGCAGGATGGCCAGGGTGCTGGCGAGCAGGACGGCCTGATCGCCATACTCGGCTTCGCTGATTTTGCCTTCGGCGAGCGCTTGGTCCCAATCGATCTGATAGACGAGTCGCGTCCCGCCCTGGAGGTCCAGGCCGTAGCGGAAGGGCTCTTCAGGCAGCAGGATCGAAAGCAAGGCTCCAGCCAGGAGCGCGAGGATCAAGATGGTCTTGCGACCCAGGTTTTGAACCATTGGGAAGGGGCCAGCGCATTGGCTGGAGGGGAGGCTTCTAAGGAATCAGAAGGAAGGTGGAGATTGGATGCCCCGCACGTCGGCGACTCGAATGAGTGGCGAGCTATGCGGGGATCCGAGCAGTAGAACTGCCGAGGAAGAAAGTCGTGTGACTACTCTTCAGTTGCGGTGGCGGGCTTTGTGGTGGCGCGCTCAGAAGCAGCAGTTGCTTGAGCTTCCTTGTTAGAAACGTCGCGTTCGCGTTCGCGGCGAGCCTTCTCACCGAGCAGTTCCTTGACGCGCGTCTTCTTACCAACGCGATCGCGCAAGTAATAAAGCTTGGC
>JBLIOI010000116.1:0-14741 GCA_047639675.1 Planctomycetota bacterium
CCGGCCACCAAAGCGAATAGGCGCGGAGCTGGACGGCCCACTTCGTGGAAGACTTCGGGCAGAAGATCACATGCGGCCACATAGATGAAAGTCCCGCCTGCCAGTCCAATGAGAATCGGCTCTAGCCCCGCCCCCGCGTGAAGAAAACTGTCGCCAGCCAAGAATCCGATCGGAGTCGCCGCTCCAAAAAAGATGATCAGAAGCCAACTGTGCGTATTCTTGATTCCACCGAGCCGTAGAACGGTGGTCAATGAAAAGGCCTCAGTCAACTTGTGCCACAGAATCGGAATCAAGACGACCCACTTGCTCTGGATCGCTGCCAAGCCAAGCCCAGCGGCAAATGCGTGCAATGAAAGAGCGATGTAAGTCGAAAGCCAGACGAAGCGGTGCGGGTCATCGGTCGCCCGCTCCTCATAGCCGCGCAACCAGACTTTCTCGAGCAGGAAGAGCCCAAGGAAGCCAGCGAGGGCGGCCACCCACGGCACCAGATTGGAGTGATGCCCAGATTCCCCTCCGTGATCGTGCCCGTCTCCGCCGGGAAGCCCCGCCAACTCGGGCAGTATGTGGAGGAAGACCGTTCCCAAAAACAGGCCGGCAGAAAGGGCAATGAACAGGTGCAAGCTACGATCACCCCATCGACGCATGACCGGCGGCAGAGCGCCGAGCAGCGTCGCCAGGAAGAAAGCTAGGGCAATAATAGGGGTCGAAAGCTCCACGGGGAGAGTTGTAGCCGATTGAGCACCTCTAGCGGGAACACCTCACGAGCTTTCTCGGCCCCACCTCCAACCCAATGCACATTTGTCCCGTAAGCGGCGATCTACCTTCGGTTTCGATTGGGGCTTGTCTGTTAACTAGTCCTCACTAGAATACGCGCCCCGTTTTTTGGCGGCATCACCTTCTCTCGCGACTTCAACGACTTCGATTCCATGATCGAGATCCGGAATCTCAATAAGCACTTCGGCCCCCTCAAAGCGGTCGATGACATTAGCTTCAACGTAGCCAAGGGCGAGGTCCTCGGCTTCCTCGGTCCCAACGGCGCTGGCAAGTCCACTACCATGAAAATGGTAACGGGCTTCCTCGAACCGACTTCCGGCAGCATTTCGGTTTGCGGGCACGACGTGCTCAGCAACCCGATTCGTGCCAAGGAGTGCATCGGCTACTTACCGGAGGGTGCGCCGCTATACGGCGACATGACCCCGCGTAGCCTGCTGAAATTCATCGCCGAGGTGCGCGGAATCCCCAGCGCTCAACGTGCCGGACGCATCGACGAAGTCGTCGATCGAGTCCACATCGGCGGCGTCATGGGTCAACGTATCGAAACGCTCTCGAAGGGTTTCAAACGTCGGGTGGGACTCGCGCAAGCAATCCTCCACGATCCGCAAGTCTTGATCTTGGACGAGCCGACTGACGGCCTCGACCCAAATCAAAAGCACGATGTGCGCCAACTGATTCTGGAGATGGCCAAGGATAAGTGCATCGTTCTTTCGACGCACATCCTCGAAGAGGTTCCCGCAGTTTGCACGCGAGCGATCATCATCGCCCGAGGCAAATTGCAGTTCGATGGTACGCCGCAAGCGATGCAGGCGAAATCGACTTACCACAACGCAGTTAGCGTGTCCTTCCAGGCCGGATGCGGAGTGCAAATTTCCGACATGCAAGCGATTGAGGGCATCCGAGAGGCGCGCGCGGAAGAATCTTCCAGCGGCCAACCCTCGTTCACTCTCAACCACACGGACGGATTGCAAGCAATCCAACGTGTTACCGCTTTGGCAGGCGAACGCGGCTGGCAAATCGAACGCATTTCGATCGAAGAAGGCCGACTCGATGAAGTCTTCCGCCAAATCACCGGCGGGCAAGCCAGCTAGTTCAAGCGAGACCATTGATGAAAAACACAATCGCCATCTTCAAACGTGAGTTCGCCAGCTACTTCAGTACGCCGGTCGCCTCCGTCTTTATCTTCATTTTCCTCCTGTTCTTGTTCGGCCTGACCTTCTTCTTCGGTTTCTTCACCGGCGAACCGACGGACCAAGCGGACTTGCAACGCTTCTTCTTCCTGCACCCCTGGATTTTCCTATTCTTCATCCCAGCCATCTCGATGCGCTTGTGGTCGGAAGAACGCCGCGTAGGAACGATTGAGTTGCTCATGACCCTACCCGTAACGACCTTGCAGGCCGTGGTTGGTAAGTTCCTCGCCGCCTGGTGCTTTGCTGGCTTGGCCCTCTTGCTCACGACTTCGATCTGGATGTCGGTTGACTACTTGGGCAGTCCCGATAACGGCGTGATATTCGCGGGTTACGTGGGCAGCTTATTCATGGCGGGTGCCTACCTCGCCATCGGCGCCTTTGCTTCGGCGCTCACCAAGAACCAAGTGATCTCCCTGGTCTTGAGCGTCTTGATTTGCGCAGTTTTCGTTTTTGCAGGGACGGATATGATCGCTGGACCGCTCAGCGTTTTCCTTCCTCCTGCTGCAATCGACACGATTCGTTCGTTCTCTTTCCTCACCCACTTCGACGGGATCACCAAGGGCCTCATCGACCTGCGCGACGTGATCTTCTTCGGATCTCTGATGATTTGCTTCCTCTTCGCCAACGCCGTCGTAGTCGACACCAAAAAAGCCGCCTAAGCGCCGTACGAACATGAAGAAATCATCCCTTATCGCACTGCCGATTCTCTTAGTGCTGTTCTTCGCCATCAATATGGCGTCGAACTCAATCTTCAAGACATCGCGCATCGACCTGACCGAAGCCAAGCTATTTACGCTCTCTGATGGGACGCGCAACATCTTGGCCGAGATGGAAGAGCCTGTGACCCTGCGCTTGTTCTACTCGGCAACACTCGCCAAAGAAGAAGCGCAAGTCCTCGAGCGCTACCATCAACGTGTCTCCGAGCTCTTAGCCGAGTACGAAGTTGCTGCAAACGGCAACCTCACGATTATCACGATCGACCCCGAACCGTTCTCTGTCGAAGAAGACCAAGCGGTTGAATTCGGCATGCGCGGAGTTCCGGTCAACTCGGCGGGCGAACTGGTTTACTTCGGCATCGCAGGATCAAACTCGACGGATGGCCAAGAGTCGATTCCCTTTATCGAGTTGCCGCGCGAGAACTTCCTGGAGTACGACCTGACCAAACTGATCTACAGTTTGAGCTCACCGGTCCAAAGCCGCGTTGGAGTGCTCACCACCCTTCCGCTTACAGGCGCACCCGGTAACCCGGCAGACCCGCGCACGGCAACCCCCCCTTGGTTCTTCTTGAGCCAAGTCGAAGCCGCCTTCGAGACGGTAATGATTGCGCGCAACGCAACCGAGCTGCCCGAGGATCTTGACCTCTTGCTCCTGATCCACCCCAAGCAACTCGATCCGCAACTCCTATTCTCCATCGATCAGTTTGCGCTGAACAATGGACACATTGTTGCCTTCATGGATCCGCATGCGGAAGCCGACATGGAGGAGATCAATCCTCAGGATCAGATGTCAGCCTTCAGCGCCAACCGAACTTCCGACCTCGGCCCCCTTTCAGCGGTTTGGGGATTTGAACTGGTCGGTGAGAAGATCGCTGTCGACAAGGACAATGCGCACAAGGTGCGTTTGCCAACGGGCGGTGAGCTGGACTACCTCGCTTGGCTGAATCTCAATGAGAGCAACGTCGACGGCGACGACACGGTCACTTCGGAGCTCAAGAAGCTGCACATGGCAACCGCCGGTATTCTTGAACAGAGCCCCGGAGCCACCACGGAATTCCAAGTCCTGGTCCACACCAGCAAGAATTCAATGCAAGTCGACCGCATTCGGGTTGCGATGCGTCCGGACCCGGAAGGCTTGATGGATTCATTCGTCTCTGGAGGCGAGGAACTCACCCTAGCTGCGCGCGTCGGCGGAAAAGCTCAAAGCGCCTATCCCGACGGCCCGCCGGAGATTCCGGTTGTCGAAGGCGAAGAGCCGCTTGCGCCCTTGGCTACGCCGGTAGACGGTTGGAAGACTGAGGGTGACGTTCAGATCATCGTCATCTCCGATAGCGACATGCTGCAGGACAACTGGTGGGTCAACCTCCAGAACTTCTTCGGCAATCGCATCGCAAGTCCGACGGCTAACAACTCGGACCTCTTGATCAACTCTCTTGACAACTTGACCGGCAACTCGGACTTGATCAGCTTGCGAAGCCGCACAGGTTTCGAACGCCCCTTCACCCGCGTTGACGAAATGCGCAAGGAGTCGGAAGATCGTTACCGCGAAGAAGAGCAGCGACTTCAAGCCGAACTCGAAGAGGCGGAGCGCAAGATTGCCGAGCTTCAGACTCAAAAAGAAGGTGCTGTAACCAGCCTGATCGTAACTCCCGAACAACGGGCAGAGATCGAGAAGTTCCGCGTCACGCGCTTGGAGACACGCAAGAAATTGCGCGACGTGAAACACTCACTGAAGAAGGACATCGAAGCCTTGGGCATCAAAATCAAAGTGCTCAACTTCTTGGTCCCGCTCCTCGTCGCCTTCCTCGGGCTCTTCATGTGGCTCTACAATTCGCGCAAAGCGACCAACTGAACCATGAGCACAAAATCAATTCTCATCATGCTGCTACTCGCCGTAGCACTCGTCGGCGTGGGCACTTTCTTCAATGACTCTGGAGACTCAACCTCGGCGGCAGCACCCTCTGCAGGCGAACTGCTTTTCCCTGACCTCTACGACCAGATAAACCTGGTTAGCGAACTCGTAGTCACGAACACGGACAACGAATTCCATGTAGAGCTCAAGGATGACGAGTGGACGCTTATGGAAAGCGCTAACTACCCGATTCAAGTCGAGAAGGTACGCTCCATACTGATCACGCTTGCCGAACTCAAGACTGTCGAGCGCAAGACCGACAAGCCCGATCGCTACTCGCAGTTAGGCGTGCAAGCAATCGGCGCAGACCCTGGAGCGGAAGCGCAGTCCAAGCTGCTCACCCTGAATGACGCAGGCGGCAAGGCCGTAGCCACCCTGATCATCGGCAAGCCGCGCAGCGGCGGACAGGGTGGAACTTTCTACGTTCGCAAGCCTGCCGATTCAGCCTCTTGGCTGGTGGAAGGCACGGTTCTGGATTTGCCCGCTACGGGCGAAGATTGGCTCGACAAGAAAGTCCTCGAGGTCACGCGCGCCGATGTCCGAGCAGTTCGCATCACCCACGGAGACGGCGAGTCCCTGGTCATCTCCAAGACGGATGCGGACACCAACTACACGGTGCACGACATGCCCTCGGATCGCGAACTCACCTATGAAGGTGTTGCGGGCGGGATTGCCGGTGCGTTGCAGTACCTCAACTTCTTGAGCGTGTCGAAGGCAGACACCTTCAAGACTCCCGAGGAGCACACTTCGATCACAAGCACATGGACGAAGGACGGCCTGCGAATCACAACGCAACTCTGGGAGCTAGACGAAAAAGTCTACGGCACCTTCCAAGCTGCCTACGATCTCGAGGGCGCTCCGTCTCTCGAGGTCGGCCCCGTCGCCGAAGGCGAACCGGTGATCGAAGCCGCGGCAACTCCGCGTCCCAAAGCAGAAGTTGAGGCTGAGATCGTAGCGCTCAATAAGCGACTTGCACCTTGGGTTTATGAACTGCCGCCGTACACCAAGTCGAACTTGGCCAAACGCATTGGTGAGCTGCTCAAGCCGCTTCCCGACCCGGCAGCGGCGAGCGAGGAAGAAGATCTCGATCTTCCGCTCTCCATCGATTCCTTTGGTGGCGCACTCGAAGACACCACTGTGGGCGAAGAAGACCAAGAGTAAGCCTCTCAGTCTGAGTCATGAGTCAAAGCGGCGTCCAGTGGGCGCCGCTTTCCTATTGGTGGCCAGCTACCCGATCGCCCACCTGCTTCTTGAAGATCATCAGGTGGTTGAAGCCGCGCAGGTAGAAGTTGCCCTCCGCCGCAGCCTTATGAAAGTTGGGTGCTTCAAGCTTGCGGTTGCCGCGCACGATGCTGATGTGATCGATGGGGATGAAGCGCTTGCTCAAACTGACGAGGAAGCGTGCACCGATAGGAACGAAGCCGTCTTTCTTTTTGAACGAGTCGCCTACGAAGACAGCCATGTACCGGCGATTCTTCAGAATACGATCCGCTTCATCAAAGGCTTGCTCCATCGCATCGAAGTAAGCCTCATCGAAGGCGTCCAATTTGCCAATGCAGTTGGGATCATCGGAGTACTCGATATGCGTTGAGAAAGGCGGGTCCATGAACACGAAGTCCGCCTCACCATCCCCCATCGGCAAACCGCGCGCATCGGCGCGCTCGATGTCTTCTCTAATGGGCGAGATGTCGTAGCCATGGGCCTTGCGCCCCATCGACTTGGCCACATCGAGCGTGGTGCCTCCCCCGCAGAAGGGGTCGACCACTAGATCACCCTCTCGGGTGTAGCGCTCGATCAGGTTCCATAGCACCCAGGACGGTGTGCGGCCTTCGTAGTCCGGCGTCCCCATGGGGCTGTCGGAGTACTGCTGGGATGGGTAGTACCACAGAGTCGTGGTTTGAAGCTTCAGGTGAGGACGATTCATGGTCCACCATCATAACGACGCGCCCCGTTGGCCGGAGAGGACCAATGGGGCGCGTCGCAGAGGAAGGGAGCCTCCCGAGAGAGAACCTCCTACCAGAGGAGAGAGTTTCTAAGCTTCAGAATCTAGGACCGAGGACTGCTTCGATGCAAGATCGGGCAACTTCGGAGGTGTCCTTTCATCCACCCCCACCTGAATAAACCCTGCCATTGCTGGTGCCGCCGGAAGAGGTTGGCGACTATCGACATAAGAGCTAACGGCAACGCCAACGCCACAAACGAGGGCGAAAACCAGTACAGCAAGTCGATTCAGAGTCATGAGATTCAAGTGGGATACTCAGCCCCTCGAAGAGGGACCGATTGGGTGGCTGATTGGCTACCTGTGAGAGTCCACAGTTAGCTAGAGCCTGAGTGCGCCGCGGGTACTCGAATCTCTCCAAATCCATTGTGATTCTCTCAGCGATAGGCCTGGCGGCCCCGAAAAGCGCCCCTACCTGGTAAATCAATTCGGGCAGCCCGTTGGAGGAACGACCGCAATCCCTCTAGGCGGATTGCCCAATTCACGAACTGGCTCGCTCTAGGAAGTTTCATTGACCAACAAGCCCCCCCGTACCACCGCTTCCGCCGGACGCATCACCAACAGATCCTGTAGCACCTGGACCTCCATTGCTAGCGTTTCCAGGCTTGCCATCGGGGCAGTAGGCTCCTCCGCCAGATCCTGAGGTCCCGGGCTCTACGCCGCCCTCGCCCGGCTCGCCTCCATTCCCGCCGTGCCCGCAGGGATAGCCGCCGAAGCCACCGCAGCCTCCATCGCCGGCGAATTCTCCGTCGCCGCCTTCGCCACCGTCTCCGGCATCGCCGCCGTGGCCGTCATCGGTGGAGCCGCCGCCGTCTCCGCCTCCGCCGCCGAGGCCGCCGCTGATTCCGCCCTGGCCACCAGTTCCGCCGCTACCGCCGTCTCCCGCATCGCCACCTTCGGAGGCTCCGCCAGCCCCACCTCTTCCGCCGCCGCCCGCAGAAATAGTGGAGTCGCCGCCCTCGCCGCCGGCTCCTCCCTCACCGGCGCTTTCCTCACCGGCCCCTTGTCCGCCCCGGCCGCCGCAGCCGCCTTGGCCTCCCCAAAAGGTACCTTCGCCGCCACTGCCGCCGACGCCACCGGGCGAACCTTCGCCTGTACTCGGATCTGTAGAGCCGGCGCCACCATCTCCACCGCTGCCGCTCGGATTCCAGCCAGGCTTGCCCGGGAGACCTTCTTCATCGCTGCCAGCGCCGCCCTCGCCGCCGCTTCCGCCGCCGAACCCTGAACCACCGTCGCCGCCTTGACCACCCGTTGTCGCATCGCCACCGGGGCCGCCGTTCGGCGGAGTTCCAGCTGGAGGCGTACCCGCACCGGGAGGCGTTTGGTGATCCTCCGGGGTGTCCCCGGGATAGCCGTCATAACCATCGGGGTGGTCCCCATCCCCGGGTTCGCCGAAGGGGTAATCCTCTGGATAGGTATCGTATCCGCGCGCTGGATCCGGATTGCAGGGGCCGCAGCCGTCGTCAACCGTTAGCGCAGCGCTTGCCGTAGAAGACAGTCCAAGGCTGAGTGCTACCCATGCCGCCACGGGAATTAGCTTTCTAAAATCAAAAGTCATCGGTCGATCTCTCCATAGTTGGTGAAACGTGAGCGAGATCCTTGTGTGATCTGATGCATCAGGGAAATTGGATAGTTCCCTGCAGAGCTGTGTCCTGGCCTGTGCCAGCCTCCGGTAAGTCGAGTGGCCAGAGCTTGACCTCATTGTTGAGGACCAACTCCAAGTAAGCCTCGGTTTCCCTAGCCTCCAAGTAGAAGGAGAAGGCCAAGTCGCGCGAGATCGAAATCGAACTGCGCGAGTCCTTCTTGCGGAAGATCTTGGGCGTGAGGACGAGGGTCATCTTGGGCACTCTGTTCTCCATCCCGCTCTGTTCAGCCCAAGCCTTGTTAAGAACGACCTCGCCCTTCACCAAGACCGGATTGGGCCGCGGAATTTCCAATCGCAGAGTGTTCTCCCCCGGCACGATCTCAATCGGAATCGACTGGATCAACCGACCAAGCCTGTTGGAACCCGGCCGCGCCAAAGCGAAATAGCCCTCGGGTTCAATCGAGACCTTGTACGTACCGGGCATCAAGCCATCGATTTCAAAGCGCCCGTGCGAGTCACTCGTACGCCCAGCCACTGAATCCAAGAGTCCGCCGCGCGGCTGCTGCTCCTTGTCGCTTGCAGGAAGACTCTGCGGGTACAGGGCCATCCTCAACCCCGCGAATCCAACACCGCGCTCGTCAACAAACTCACCCTTGAGCGTGGAGTCCCCCTCCCCAATCTGCAGATTAAATTCCGTCATGCTCCCGGCGTAGAGTTCGACAACGGTGGCCACGGGCATTGGTATTCCTGCCAAGCGATGCACGGACGCGCTGTGCGAATCGGGATCCAAGGGATCGTAATCACTCGCGCCAAGGTTCAGCTCCACCGTCCAAGAACCAGGATACAAGTAGCACTGGTAGAAGCCGCCCAGCACATCCACCATCTCTCGATGGACTCGCAAGTCGCCCGGATCCCTGGACCCGAGCCTCACGTGGGCCGACTCAAGAGGCTTGCCATATTGATCCCGCGCTTGCCCATAGATCAAGGCAGCTGTCTCCAACACGATGGGAAGCCGACTTCCCTCGCCCTCCAGCACTTCGACACTAGTCCCGTAGTCACCCTGCTTGTGACGGAATCCGGTCTGTTGTATGCGAGGCACGAGCAACTCCTTTTCGATCGAAGCCGGATCGACGCGAACCCAATAGATACCCGGTGGAATGTCAGGAAAGACCGTCTCGCCTCGACCGGATACCTGCTCTGCGATCAGCTCCCCGCCGGCGCGCACCAAGATCAAGCGCGAACCCATCACCGGGATGCCAGCGACCGTTTCCAAGCTCAGCGTGAGCCAGCCGTTCTTTAGAACCGGCGCGAGTGAGGCGAGCTCGATGTCTTCTTGAAGCCGCCCCTGCAACAGCGTCGACCCCGGAGCCAGTACCCTGTCAAAGACTGCCTCCTCATGCCGACCACGCCCCTCCGTTCCAACCCCCCGCTCCAATGCCTGCACTGGCTCCGTAACGCTCTCGCGCAGGAACAAAAATAGCAGGCCAAGCACCAAAGCCGCCAAAATGACCGTTCGCTCCAACGAGACCCCCTTTGCTCAACTCATCGAGATAGAGAGCGCACCACCTTCGATCCGCTCACCTACTAGACGAACGGCTCAAAATCAGTCCCGGACCAAGCGTAGAATCTTTCGCGCAAACCCATGTTTGCGCAAATGGGCTACTAGCGCTTACGCGCGTAGCGCACCAGCGACTCGAACTGCGCGTGGAAATCGTGGGTTCCGCTGCTCAGCGGGGCCTTGAAGAAACACGCCACATGCTTCATTACGCCGCCTTCGCCGCGTTCATGGCTCAGAGCCGTTAAGCGCGCCAAATCGATCACAAGCGGCGCGGCAAGAGCCGAATCACTTCCAGACCAGGTGAATTGCAAGCTCATCTTTGCTCCGAGGAAGCCTTCGAAGTGGACGAAGTCCCAAGCAGTCTTCCAATCGGATAGGGAAGGCACGAAGTCGATCGCCACGTGCGAGTGCATCTCGGGATCGTCAAGGATAGAGCGCAGGGCTTCGTCCTTATTCTCAAGCTTGCCTTGACGGTGGGAAGCCTCGTTCAGGATTTCACCATCACGGTTGCCGAGCATGTTGTAGCCCTGCCACGAGAGAACTTTGAGCGCGCGTGCCTTGAACATCGGCGCGAGCACAGTCTTCATCAATGTCTCGCCGGTCTTGCCATCGCTTCCGCAGTGCGGCAGACCTTCCTTTTCAGCGAACTCGCGCAGAGCGGGAATCGACGATCCACGGCTAGGAGTGAAGTTGACGTAGGGGCAACCGGCGGAAAGTGCGGCGTAGGCGTAAATGATCGACGAAGGTTGTTCGACTCCCGACTCAAAGGCGGCTTCCAAAGCTGCAAGAGTCTCCCACTCGCTGCGCACCTCGCGATAGGCTTCAGTACTTGCCAAGTTGATCACAACCACAGAGCGACAGTCGTTCTCTTCGCGGAAGTTCGCCAGGTCCTCTTTCAGACGCTTGATTTGTTCAAGGGGCGCCGCGCTGCACAGCTCTGCAGTACCCGGATGAAGATCGGCAAAACCAACGTCGGGACCGTCTAGTAGCCCGGGAACGATTTGCGCATCAAAAGCAGCTGCGCGGCTCGAGGCACCTTCCACCAAACTCGCGGGCAGGACTCCCGTGCGTACAAGCTCTGAAGCGGACGTCGTCAGTGACCGGGTACAAACGTCATGGCCACCCAAGACGATGTCTTCGTACGGCACTAAGGGCAAAGCCGAAAAGGGCTCGTTCTCTGTGACCAGCCCCGTGGGCTCCAAGAGTCCTTCGACGAGACCAGCAAGCCCGTAGGCAACGCAAGTTGAGATAGCTCCGCGAGCACCGATCAGCCAAACGCCGAGGGGTTTCGTGTTATTGTTCTGATTGGACATAAGATTCGTGTCCCGGCGACTGACTTATTCAGCGGGGAGTGCGGGACGTTCGCGTGGATTCCACCCAACGGCGGACGATGCTCTCGTGGGCGCGCGGCCAAATCGGTCGTCCAATGACGCCCGCTTCGGATCGTTGCACCCCGGCAGTGGATGGATTCTCTGGGCGAGACATTCTGCCGTCCTCACCGCCGGGCGCCAGACCCCTTCCGGAGGACCCGGATATTCCTTCGCCTTCGGACACATTTTGACCCGCTGAGGCCCCGCTGCCAGCTTCGCTGGCATCCAGGGCCATAGCCAAGGCATCGAGAGAATTAAGAGTGTGGTCTAGCTCACGGTGCAAATCCTCTGAGTCCCCGGCTCCGGCCCGCAGATCGGCCAAATCTCTCACAAGCTCCTCGAACTCCTGGGGTTCAGCGCTGCCCTCTCCGAGCTTCTTGGAGAGGCTGGCAGCCTGGTCCATCAGATCTCGAAGCTTCTTGTGATCCTCCGGCGCCAGGGCTGCGGAGCCGTCTGTCGCCGCCCGCGATCCTTCCTCTGAAATTGAGGCCAAGCCCTGCTCGACTTGGCTCGTCAGGGAGCGCAGATCCTCGATGCGCGCCCCGTTGCGCACATCATCGAGCACTGAGAAGAGCAGCGCGCAGGCGATAAACGGCAGCGCCAAGAAGGGTGCCACGTTGGGAACTATCGCGCGCAGCATCTCTTGCGCGGACGCGTTGCCTGCCACCTCGCTTCCTAATCGTCGTCCGATAGCTGAAGCGCTCTCACGTCCCTCAACTTCCCAGGCGGTGAAGAGTGCCCCTTCCAATTCCAAACCGCGATCAATTTCGCGCGCGACGTCGGCCGGCGTGCGGCGGAAAATAAAGACACAAGTCAAGCCGACCAAGAGGCCGTCGTACAAGGCCACAACAAGCACTCCGCCATCGAAGACTTCACGCCCGGATTGAACGCCAAGCGCGAGTGCCAAGAGACATACCGCCAAGCCTGAAGAGAGACACATCAGTGCATGCACAGACATCAACCCTCGCAGAGCGAAAGCGACGCGACTGCGCACAAATTCCGGCTGAGCCCTGGTCACGATCTTTTTACTTCACCACTTCCGCCAGACCATCCGCGAGGGCAACCGGAAGTCCGCGCAGCTTCTGGCGCGAGAAGACCATCGTCACCTCGGATCCCTGTTCCGGAATAAGTGGCGCATTCGGCACCCAAATCGTCTGATAAACACAATCAGGAAGAGCTGCAGTGAAGATCGTGTTGCCCGCGCGAAAGTAACTCAAGTTGACTAGATTCCCTTCCATTTCCGCAACCAGTACTTCCGGCTCGCCGGGCTCAGCTTCGATCATACGCGACCCAAGATAGACCCAAGCATGACGGCGCATCGAACGACCGCGTTCGATGTTGGTGATCAGGTCTTCCAACCGAAAGAAGTAAGTCTCGCCGTCTTCAACCCAGGCTACGTAGACGTAGAAGCCCTCGCCGGTTGGAGGCAGTACATCGTGGGTTGAAGCACCATTTCGAATCTCCTCTTCCGTCGGCATCGGGTCCTTGTCGATCCACTGCACGTTGGTGCCTTTGGTTGCGCCCAAGGTCACCAAGGCCGCATTGAACACGGTCGGCCTGACGCCAGTGGCGAAGAGGCTCTCATGGGACGCGCCGAAGCTCGCCACGAGCACGTACTCAAGCAACTCTTCGCGCACGCAGACTTGCGCGGGGATGGCGCACAGGCCCTGGTCAAGATTGAGCTGAATTCCTTGCTCGGCAAAGGCAGCTTCAAGCTCCTTGGTCACCGGCTGGAGCGGTCCCTGTGAATCCTGGTGAGCGCTCGCCGCCAAGAGCGGAATCGAGACTAGAAGCGCAGTCCCGCCGAGAAGGCTGGCAAGGATTCGGTTGAAGTTGTTCATGGTGCGCTTCCAACGCAGTTGGGCCGAGGAGGTTCAACGGAGATCCTAACCCGCCCGCGCTCCGGCTGAAACCAAGGAAGGCGGCCTCCTATCGGAGACCGCCTTCCTTTCACCTGCCGCTAACGTCCCGCTAGGGAAGCTTCAGGGCCGTTTGCAGCGCCGGATCGAAGGGCTCCGAGAGGGAGCGGTTCTTCGGCAAGGTGTCGGGAAAACTCCAACGAGTCAGAGCGCGCCCGTGCCAGGTCACCGGCACCAAAAGGCAACAATCCGGAAAGCCATCGTCATCGCAGTCATCAGTGCCCGCACCGCCGGAAACCGCGCAATCATTCGCCGCGATCAGGTTTGCATGGAAAGTAGGGATTTGGGTCGGGTCCATATTGACCACTGATTCCACGTTGAGTGTCACCTTCTGCCCAATCGTCAAGCCGGAAATTTCAAAGGCCACCTTCGTCAAACCCTCGACATCCGTCTCGAAGCCAACCAGGAAAGGCCCGTCTACATTTAAGCGCCGCTTCTCGTCGGGGCCGTCGACCACGAAATGATCAGACTTGTAGCTACGATTGCCGCGCGGAACCCAGTCGTTGTTCACTTCACCGTCGACGAGGATACGCAGCGCAACTACGCGATTCTCCGCCAGTAGGAGCGGCGGCCCACCATGTTTGTAACCAATTTGGATACTGGCCGCAGCCTGCAGCGGACCGGGGCCACTATCGTCAAAGCGCGTCCAACGCAACTCACCAACGATTGCATCCTGCACATCGAAGGGCCCGAAGCCCCCACTATCAAATTGCGGTATCGGCATGAGCTTTGAGTTACCCGCCAGGTCGAAGATCTCAACCGAACCATCGTAAGTCCAAGTCACGATGTCGTGGTTCTCGGTCATGATGTCTGTGGACGGCATCAGGTTCTTGAGCAGAATGCTGTGGGCCGTCGAATACATCGTGCTGGTGTCCTCGCAGCTATCGCTGGAAGGGACACAACGATCCGGCTGATAACCCTCGCCATAGACGACGCGGTAGACAGTCGGGTCCTTGCTCTCAAAAGTCAGACGCGCCATCTTCGTGGTCACCCACTCAATTGTCGGTACCAAAGTGAAGATCGGATCGGTCCTATCCCCCACGTCGATATCGGCCGTTTCCGGAGACGGGTCAAGAGAGTTGACCAGACCATCCATGTCGCGATCGATAACCTGCCGAGCAGCCATACCGACTGGCATCCCCATGAAGACGTGACTCTCGGTCGCCGCTGCGTTAATGAAGTCGTCGATCGTCCGAGGCGCGAGCGTCGGGTGATCTGGAATGAACTTATGATTGCGACGATTCCATGCCCAACGCACATTTTGCGATCCAGGTTCTGATCGTCCAAAAACAACAACGTCGCAGTTACGAGCAATGGCCTGGGGCATCAAGTAGTTCTCAATCTCCGCCTGACTCGTCGCGAGATTCGCTGCGTCCAGCAAGAAGGCTTGGTGAATGGACTGCGCCACGCCTTGATCGAATTGCATAACAAAAGACGTCATATGGAACGTCTGGTCCATGCCGCCAAAGTCGTCGATACGCTCCTGGAAGCTTTCAATCAAACCGGAATGGGTAGCGCCAACCCCTAGATAGCCACGATCCTCGATCAAAGTACCTGCGCCGGGATTACCGGGTTCCAGCAGGGTTTCGACGGATACCACACTTGTGATGCGACGGAAGGTTTCGTTGAAGGCCGGAACCTTGTTGAAGACGCGCCTGGAGATCACTTCGGTGGGCTCACCACTGAAGATGTCGTGGTTCGTTCCGAGCGGTAGCTGG
>JBLIOI010000117.1:0-14635 GCA_047639675.1 Planctomycetota bacterium
GCAAGCAAAAGAAGTCTTCGTCGCTTGCCGCGACTTCGGCATCGAGACGCGCGCATTCTGCATGATCGGTTTCCCCGAGGAGAACGAGTCCATGGTGGATGAGACCCTGCGCCTGGTGGAGCACCTCGATCCGGACCAAGTTCAGTTCTGCGCAGTGACGGCCTATCCTGGCACGCCGCTGTACAAGATGCTTTCCGATGGCCGCGACTTTGATTACGCGGTGATGACCGGGTACCGCGCCTTGGAAGGCAATGAGTTCATGACGGCAGCGCAGATCGAGGCCAAGATCAAGCAGGCCTATCGATCCTTCTACCTGCGGCCCAGACGCCTGGCGCGCGAGCTGTCGCATCCGCGACGGCTAATGGGGAAGTTTTCGCGCTATCTGACGCTGTTCAAGCAGCGCGCCTAGCTGCGCGCGACCGGGGGCTGGTTCTGCTCGGGCATCGGCTCGTAGCCGCTCTCTCCAAGGTCCACCCAGCGCGTCTCGCGGGTGTCGGGCAGGTAGACCCGGACCCAGGAGTTCCAGCGTTGGAGGACGAGGGCGGGGCTTGTGGGGGGGGCGTCTTGGATGGTCGTCATAGTGATACTGATTCCGCAGCGGCAGAGCCCGCGGGGGCAGGGAAGTTCACCTTTCCTCGCGGCGCAATGCTCTTCGGCGGTCCAGGGCGGCTCCGGACTCATTTCTACGCGTAGATTCCTCGAATTCCCGGCCTTGGCCCCAACCCTGACCAGGAACGCTGTCTAGCGCGGGGCGGCTGCGCTGTTCTCCAAGAAGGTTTCGAGCTGCTTGTGGAACTCGATCAGCGAGGGTTTGTGGATGTACATCATGTGCCCCGACTCAAAGAACCCCATGCTGACGTTCTTGCGCAGGTGCGGCTCCAGCCCAAGATGGTCAAAGGTGTAGCGAGTCGCGAAGTAGGGCGTCGCCAGGTCATAGTAGCCGTTGGCGACATAAACCTTGAGATGCGGGTTCTTGGTCATTGCCTTGCGCAGGGATTCCGCCACGTTGACATAGCTGTTTTCATTTTCAGCGTAGCTCCAAGGCCAGACCTTGCCGGTCAGGATTTCATAGGGGAGGTCCGACTTATAGCCGAGCTCATCCCGCAGGTAATGATTCAGCGTCGCGCTGAAGCTGCCTTGGATGGCCGCGTAGCTTGGGTCGTACTCGTAACCATCACTGGCTGCATCCCGGTCGTAACCGGTGAAGCGCGAGTCGAGCCGGCCGGTTGTCTTGCGCTCGTCGCGGCGTAGCTCTTTACAGAAACGCCCGATGTTTACGCGCAGGTTCGTGGACTCGATGTAGCTCTCGCTGAGCCCCGTGTAGCGGGCTAATTTGCGCACGATGTTTGCACGTCGATCCGCAGTCAGACGATCGCCAAGCATCAAGGCTGTCGCGTATTCGCCGAGTGCGAACTCTTCGACTTCATGCAGTGTGGATTGCAGATTTCCTTGCAGCTCCTTGTCGAGCTTGCCGTGGAACCAAGCGGTCGCCGTGTACGTCGGCAAGAACAGGATGAAGGGCAAGTCATTGCCCGTGTCGAAACGAGCGGTTTGGAAGTTGAGGATCGAAGAGATCAACATCAAGCCGTTGAGATACATGCCGTGCTTCGACTGCAACTCATCCGCGAGACCCGCGGCGCGCGTCGTACCGTAACTTTCACCGGCCAAGAACTTGGGCGATTCCCAGAGGTGATGGCGTGTGGTGTAGAGGCGAATGAATTCGGCCACCCAACGCACATCGTTCGTACGGCCGTGAAACTGGGCCTTGTCTTCGTCTGTGGAGGGACGGCTGTAGCCTGTGGTGACTGGATCGATGAAAACCAGATCCGTCGAATCGAGAATCGAGTACTCGTTGTCGATCAGCTTGTGGGGCGGGGCCATGGCCGTGCCGTCGTCCTCCATCAGAACGCGCTTAGGGCCGAGCACACCCAAGTGCAACCAGACGGAGGAGGAGCCGGGACCACCATTGAAGCAGAAGGTAACGGGCCGTCGAGCTTCATCGTCCAAGCCCAGGCGTTTGTAAGAGGTGTAGAAAAAGCGCGCCTTGGGTTCTCCAGCTTCGTTCTTCAGCACGAGGTCGCCGGCGCTTGCTTCGTATTCGAAAGTCACGCCACGAATCGTCGCTTGGTGAGTGGTGGTGGATAGCTGCTCCACCAAATCATCCTGCGCAGCGCTGGACTCAGTGCTCTTCTCATCGCCTCCCAGGAGCAAACTGGTGGCGAGAACGAGATTCAGAATCGAGTTGAGTAGCATGGCGTGGGGTCGGTTGGGCCGTGGGGACGCTGAATCATAGCAGTAACTCTTAACACTCACGGTCTGCGAACGTGGAACGCGGGCTTCGAGTCGCTACACTGCTCGCGGCACGCAAAATGCCCCACAACGTCGCAACCTGGTACCGAAGCAATGAGCGAGATCGAAAGCGTCCTCCAAGAATCACGAGTCTTCCCGCCCTCGAAGAGCTTTAGTGCAGCTGCGCGCATCAATTCCGAGGAGCAGTATCTCGAGATGTACCGTGAGTCGATCGACGATCCCGATGCCTTTTGGGGCAAGGTGGCTCGCGAGCTGCCCTGGATCGAGGACTTTCACACGGTGCTGGATTGGTCGGAGAAACCCTTCGCCAAATGGTTTAGCGGCGGCAAGTTGAACGCTTCCGCTGTCTGCCTGGATCAGCACCTCGCAAATGGGCGTGCGGACAAGACGGCGATCATCTGGGAGGGCGAACCGGGCGACACCCTAACCTTGACCTACAAGGAATTGCACGCAGCTGTCTGCCGCTTCGCTAACGCGCTAAAAGCGCGCGGAGTCAAGAAAGGCGATCGAGTCGCGATCTATATGCCGATGATTCCAGAGCTCGCGATGGCCGTGCTTGCTTGTGCGCGTATTGGCGCAGTGCACTCGGTGGTCTTCGGGGGATTCAGCGCACAGGCCCTGCACGATCGCATCGAAGACGGGGGTTGTACCGCAGTGATCACTGCCGACGGTGCCTGGCGCCGTGGAAAGGTTCTTGAGCTCAAGAAGGAAGTCGACGCGGGTATTTTGGGCATCGACTCCGTACACACAGTGATGGTTGTGCGCCGCACCGAAAACGACGTCGCTTGGAACGCCGAACGCGATGTTTGGTACCACGAGGCGACTGCCGAAGCCTCCGAGGACTGTGAGCCTGAGCCGATGGATGCGGAGGATGTGCTCTTCCTCTTGTACACCTCTGGTTCGACCGGCAAGCCCAAGGGCATCGTGCATACCACCGGTGGTTACATGGTCGGAACCTACTTGACGACGCGCTGCATCTTCGACTTGCAAGAAGACGATGTGTACTGGTGCACCGCTGACGTGGGTTGGATCACTGGCCACAGCTACATTGTCTACGGCCCGATGGCGAATGGTGCGACAGTCGTGATGTACGAAGGCGCGCCGACTACACCGCACCCCGGACGTTTCTGGGAGTTGTGCGAAAAGCACAAGGTCACGATCTTCTACACAGCGCCTACAGCTATTCGAACCTTCATGCGTTTGGGTGAAGAGCACCCGGCGAAATTCGACCTGTCTTCCTTGCGCTTACTCGGCACCGTTGGCGAGGCGATCAATCCCGAAGCGTGGATGTGGTACCGGCGCGTGATCGGCGGGGACCGTTGTCCGATCGTCGACACCTGGTGGCAAACCGAAACCGGCGGCATCATGCTTTCGCCCTTGCCTGGATTCACGGCTACCAAGCCGGGATCGGCGACGATTCCATTCTTTGGCATCGACATCGCGATTCTGGCGGAGGATGGCACCGAGCGCGAGGTGAACCAGGGCGGGTTGCTTTGCGTGCGTAAACCTTGGCCGTCGATGTTGCGCGGGATCTGGGGCGATGATCAGCGCTTCAAAGACGTGTACTGGTCCGCTGTCGAAGGCTGCTACTTCGCCGGGGATGCGGCGCGCCGCGATGAAGACGGCTTCTTCTGGATCATGGGGCGCGTCGATGATGTGATCAATGTCAGTGGACACAGGCTCTCAACGATGGAAGTCGAGAGCGCGCTCGTCAGTCACCCGCAGGTCTGCGAAGCTGCGGTTGTGGCGCGGCCGGATGAACTCACAGGTCAGGCCATTTGTGCCTTTGTCACTCTGAGTATAGGCGCCGATGTGGATGACGCGATGCGCACGGCCCTGGTAGGGCATGTCTCGAAGGAGATCGGCAAGCTAGCCCGTCCGGCGGAGTTGCGCTTTACCGATGCCTTGCCAAAGACGCGCAGCGGAAAGATCATGCGGCGTCTTTTGCGTGATATCGCCGCGGGTGTGGAAACGGTCGGCGATATGAGCACGATCGAAGACTACTCGGTACTGGCCAAACTACGCGGCAACGAAGAATAGGAGAGCTAGAGAACGATGCGAAATTTGGTCTTGTCATTACTGTGCCTCGTCGGCGCAAGTTGGGTCTCTTCCTGTAAAGCGGATAGGCCGCTGGTTAACGCGAATCCCGTCTCGATGGAGCCTGCGACCGAGCTCTTGAACCTTGGGGATAAGCTCTTCAGGCAGAGCAAGTACAAGGAGGCGCGCCAAGCCTATGCGCGCGCGGTCGTCGCGCTCGGACCCGATAGTGCTTACGTCGAAGCCTGCGCCCAGGTTGCGCGCACGGAGTCTCTTCTGAGCAACATTGAAAATGGACGCCCTTGGTTGGAGTTGGCTGCAGTACGCGCCAGCAGAGAAGAGCCTCTTGGCTGGTCACGACTGCAGATGGTCATCGGAATCTTTGAGCGCGATGCGGGGCACGGCGATGAGGCTGTGGCGCGTTTCAAGGATCTCTACAGCTACAACATCGACAACGGGTTGTATGAGCGAGCGATCGACGTGGCACACCATGTGGTGCTCGCTTCCGAAGAGCTTGAAGAACAAATGGAGTGGACGCGGCGCGGCATAGAAGCTGCCGAGGCAGGCGGCTTGCAGGGCTGGCTGGCTGTGCTTTGGAACAATAAGGGAGCCGCACTCGAAGAGCAGGGACGTTGGGAAGATGCATGCGTCGCCTACGGGCGCGCGCGCCGCTACCACTACGAAACGGGCAATAAGCAACGCATGCTGATCGCCGATTGGGCGCTGGCGCGAGCTGAGCGTAGAACGGGTCTCTTGACCGTGGCTCGCAGTCGCTCTCGAGCCGCCTTCGCTCAAGCTCTTGATCGCTATTCTCTGGAAGCGAGCCCGACAAATGCAGAGTGGGTTGGTTACCTGCGTTGGGAGCTGGGGGAACTGGACGCCCTAGACGGTCACGAGGAGCTTGCGATTGCAGGGCTGCGGAGCGCCCGCAATTCATTGATGGAAGCCAAGATCAACACTTGGGGCGAATTCGGGATTGCGGAACTCGCGCGCCTTGATGCACGCATCGAGGAGCTGGATCCAACCGAAATGGTTGTTCCGCAAGCCGAACCTGAAGCCGCGGCTCCAGTGCCGGCCGCTGAGGAATTGCCTCTCGAGGCGGAAAAGACCAGCGAAAAGCCCCAGTCGGATCCCGAAGGCAAGTGATGAAAGCTCCCTCCGCCAAAGGCGGGCTGATTCTCGTCTTCTTGGGCATCTTGCTAGTCAGCGTCGTGATGCTCGCTCGAACAATTCTGTTGGAACCGGCCCCAAGCAATACGCGTCGGGCTGCTGAACTCAAAATTGATGTAGGGCGGGTCTGCGACCGCTTGGGACGTGTGATTCAGTTCCAGACGGTTTCTTCAGTAGACCCGGACTCGCTTGAAGTCGGGCGCAGATCTCAGCTACTGAACTATCTCGAGAGGACCTTCGTTCCACTAATTGAACAGCTGGACTACGAGCGCCATGAGCACGGCATCGTCTTCCGTTGGGACGGCACGGATCCCGAGTTGGCACCGCTCTTATTGCTCGGTCACTTGGATGTGGTACCGGTCGATCCGGCCACCAGGAGTGAGTGGATTCAAGAGCCCTTTTCTGGTGCGATTGCAACGGGACATGTTTGGGGACGCGGCGCTCTGGACGACAAGGGATCTTCGATGGCGATGCTCGAAGCGCTTGAAGGTTTGCTGCGGAACCAATTCAGGCCGCGACGCGGCGTGATCGTCGCCTTGGGACTCGATGAGGAAATCGGGGGCGTACAAGGCGCGGCGCGCATGGCGGCCGAGTTTGAGGAGGAGGGACTCAGACCCTTCATGATCCTGGACGAAGGCATGGCGATTCTCGAAGGCGTGATCGATGCAGTGCCGGGGCCGGTGGCTGGTGTGGGCGTTGCGGAGAAGGGCTTCTTGACAGTCGAACTCTTAGTCGAGGAGCTAGGGGGGCATTCTTCGATGCCGGAGAAACAAACGTCCTTGGGCATTCTCGCGGCTGCGATCAGCGCCTTGGAGAAAGAGCCGATGAGCGCTGGGTTGGACGGTGCTGCAGGATTGTTCTTCGATGAACTCGCTCGCGAAATGGAGTTTGGACCGAAGTTCCTATTCTCCAACCGCTGGATTACAGAACCCATTCTATGGCGCATCCTGAGCAGAAAGCCGACGACCGATGCACTCCTGCGAACGACCACCGCTGTAACCACTGCACAGGCTGGCGTGGCGGACAATGTCTTACCCCAAGTGGCGCGCGCCACCGCCAACTTTCGCATTCATCCACGTGACTCGGTTGAGGAGGTCTTGGCGCACGTAGCGAGAGTGATCGACGATCAGCGTGTGCAGATCAACGTGCTAGGGGAGAGCTTTGAGCCCTCGGAGATTTCGCCGACTGACGGCGCGGCATGGGCACTCTTGTCGCAAACCATAAAGGAGTGCTTTGATGGAGTAATGGTCGCGCCGACTTTGGTGTTGGCCGCTACCGACTCACGCCACTACGCCCACCTTTCGCCCCATGTCTACCGTTTCAATGGTCTACGGCTCGGGCCAAATGACCTGCCACGCATCCACGGAGTGAACGAACGCATCTCCACCAAGAATTACGTGGAGATGATTCGCTTCTACATGCAGCTGGTGCGCAACGGCTAGCAGTCGGTGGTGAAATGACTTTTACCACGGGCTGCTAGGCGCGGACTACTCTTTCCACCAATCGCCCTCGGCTACCTGACGAATTCCTTCTTCATAAGGTCGCGGCGACCAACCCAACTCGTCGACAGCGTTGGTGATGTCGTGTTCGTGATCTAGGGTGAAGTAGGCAGAAGCACGACGATCGGAGGTTGTGTCTTTGAACAAGCCCTTAAAGAAAATGGCGCGATCCGCCCACTTCTTAGACATGTTCTTGCGAATGACCGTTCCGCCGGCGGCGGCGATGCTCGTGTCGATGAACTTGTTGTAGGCCATGCCTTGCGGACCCGCCAGTTCATAACAACAGTCGACACCGCGATCGTAATCCCAAAAGCGCAGGATCGAATCGATCACGTCGTCGACGTGCACCGGACTGATGCGTGACTTGCCGTCGTGGGGGATCCACATCTTGCCACCCTGTTGGGCGCATTTGCGCAACAGGGGCGCTGTGTGGCGATAGTCGCCGACGCCATAGACCAAAGTCGGCCGGAACGAGGTCCAGTTGATACCCGAACCTCGAATCAGCTTCTCTTGGATGCGCTTTGTATCGCGATAATAGCTGTACACCGGCGCGCCGATCACAGCTGAAGAGACGATCCAAATTTCGAACTCTTCCTTCTTGTTCAAGCCTTGGCGTTCCGCCTCAACGAGCAACGCTTCTGTACCGCCGACAGTGATGTTGCGCATCTCCTCGTCCGGCACGTGGTCGTGTGCTGCGGCCAAGTGGATCAGGCGTTCACTGTCCTTCAGAAATCCGGTGAGGCTATCGGAGTTGGTCAGGTCAGCGACGAAGGGCTCGACAGAGCCGCCAGTAGTTTCCGGAAGAGCACTTTCACGCCCCTCACGAATGAGGCAGCGCAGGTCGTGGCCGCGCTCGGTGAGCGCCTTGACGAGATAGTTACCGATAAAACCGGTGGCACCGGTGAGCGCAATTCGCATGGGGTCGTTAGCGTTGGTGAAAGTTGGGCGTGAGAAGTCTACCCAATCTGTCCGCCTTGGTCGCGAGAGGACTGGAGGGCTGCCCGTGCTCTGCTTTGAATCTCGAGGATGGGGGGGGTGTGCGTGTCACTTTTGACAGGAGTCATGCTCATGCGTAGTCCGCAATATTCGACCTGTGCCCAGAGTCGCAGCGCAGCGATTAGCGGCCGAAATCCACTCGATCCTCGCAGATCGCAGGTCCATTGATCGTTGCGCTGGCCCAGAATTCCTTGGCTTTGGCGGCTCACAGCTAGCTGCCGCAGGCGGTTTGCGAGGGCTCCTCGCAGGGAATATTCGAAGAGCACCCGACGTGGTCCGCGAACGAGCTGTTTCTGGTTTTGCTGTCTACGGCCAAAGAGTCCGCGATCCAAACCGCGTTCCAGAGCGAATTGAGCCGCGAATAGCGCCGCGTCCCCCTGGAACCCAAGGGCATGACCGGGGAGCTCCGGCGCAATCCCAGCGTCTGCTAGGCGCGTGACAGAATTGTGGTCACGCAAGCGAGCGATCAGCGCGCTCTCTGTACGCGACCCGGAGAGGTCTCCATGGACCTGGTCCGCGACGAACCAAGCCTCGCTGGCGAGGCGTTCGAGTGGTGCCATCTGAGGTGTTGCAAGTCGACCGGCTGCCTTCCCAACCAAAAACCACCCGCGACCCGCCCGACTTTTGATGACCTGGTCGAGGCGTTTTTCGCAACGAAAGCTGTCCGTGTCGAGCTTGGCCTGCTGGAGCAATTCACGCAGGCCGGCGCGCGAACGAATCCAACGCGAATAGATTTCGAGTGGTGTGCTGCCTCGTGCTTCACGTCCGTAGGTTTCGAGATCCAAGGTGAGCTCTACGCTTGCGCCACCGCCTACGTGAGGACAAATGCGAACGTTCCAATCGTCCGCTTGAAAATAGTGTGTGGCGAACTCGCGTGAAGCTCGCAAGCAAGTTGTACCGGGGTCTAGCGCCGGGCCGTCGATTGATTGGAGTCCCGACCAATTTGCGCTGAAGGACCAGTTCCCGGGCGTTTCGAGCACTTTGCAGAGATTCAGGTTTTTGGCGATGAGCGTTTCATCCCCACTCGCATCAATTAGCCAGCGGGCTTCGATGTGGCTCTCCCCTAAGGCTGTTTGAACACGCACACGGTTCACTGGCCAGCCAACATCAAGGTCGGTGACCCGCGCGCCGCGGTGCGTTTGAACTCCTTCATCAGCTGCCAATTTCTCGATGGAATTTGCAAGCCTTGCCGTGTCTACGTGGAAGGCGCGCTCGCTGCCGGAATACTCCATCCCGACCACACTCATCTCGTCCAAGCGCTTATGATTATCCGACGTAAACCAGGTGTGGGTTCCAACGTTCGGCAAGTGTTCGCGAGCGAGGATCTCGTCGAGGCGTAGGGCTCGGCTGTAAAATTGCGTGGCTGAAGGGCAGAGCGGTTCGCTGGTGGACTGTGTCTCCCGAGTAGGGCTGGCCTCCAGCAAGACGATGCGCGCCTTCGGGTTGCGCCTCTGACAAAGCAGGGCGCTCGTCACACCGGCAAGGCCCGCGCCAATCACGAGCACATCGCAGCGAGCGGGTAGTGAAGTTTCAGCGGTAGTGGAACTCATGGTGGCGCGTGATGATACTCGCTTTTTCTCGCAGGCTGCTGGCGCGGATCGTCACAATAGTCGGCGATGAAGCAGTCGCGAGGAAATCAGGTGGAAGGCGGAGGACGGACCGGGGTTCTGTGCGCACTTCCTCTGGAATTGGGGTGCTTGGCCGATCAAGTGACGGCGCGACTGGTGCGCGGCGGTCGCGAGCTCTTGGAGATCAAATCAGGGCCTCATCAGCTGCTGGCTTGCGTGTCCGGGGTCGGCAAAGTGCAGGCGGCCCACGCTACGGGCCTGCTTATTGCCGAGGGAATATCGCGGCTTCTGATCGTCGGAACTTGTGGGGGACTCCGTCGCCACTTGGGGCCTGGAACGCTCTTGCACTGTGAAATTGCTCTGCAAACGGACTTAGCCGTACGAGAAGGCCGAGAAAGTTGCGCGGATTCACGCATCTTGGCTGCTTGGCGGGCGGAGGTGCCTGCCTCCGCCGGCTACTTCTTGACTGCCGATCGGCCGGTTATGTCGATATGGCGCCGTTTTCGTCTTGCGCGAGCTTTCGTCGGAGACTGCGTAGCGGACATGGAAAGCGCCGCTGCGGCCGCGGTTGCTACCCGGACTGGCGTCCCCTGGGGCGCCCTGAGGGCGGTCACCGACCGCGCAGGTCCCCTGGGAGCCGGCAGCTTTCAAGTTCACTATCCAGCTCAGGCGGGTCGGGCAGCCGATACTATTCCGGATCTCCTGGACAGGCTTGAGAGTGGTCAGGAGCTACCTTCTTATGGGCAATCTAGATAGTCTTTTCGCTTCCACCGGTAAACCCGAACCGGATCTCGCTATCCATTCGTCGTCCATTCTGGACGCTCTGGTGTCGTGGTTCCCCCCCCATGTCCACCCTAGGTAACTACCTTAGACGCAATTTCGAGCCGCTGATTCTTTCGGCGCAAGTCTTCGTAGACCTCGGGGTTTTGCTGCTCTCATGCTGGCTGGGTTACCTCGTCGGTTGGAATCTAGGTAGCGCGGATCCCAGCCATGGCATGGCGGTCTATCGCCAAGTTTGGGCATTGATGTCGGCGGTTTCCTTGGTGAGCTTCCATGCCTTCGGCATGTACCGCCCGACGAAGAGCTTGCTAAATATGGAGGAGTTCAAAGCCATCGCAAAAGCGACGGTGGTCAGCTTCTTCGTCTTTTGGACCCTTTTGATTCTGCTTGGAAAGGCCAATCACGCCGCAGACGATTCGCCGATTGGTGTCGTCTTGTGGTTGCATGAATTTGTGGATCTGGATTTCGATCCGGTTCGCACCGAAGAGTTCTCGCGGGTGACCGTGGTGATCTCGTTTGGACTGATCCTGTTCCTGACCACCGCCAGTCGCTTTGCGTCGTTCAAGTACATTCAGTCCTTGCATCGTCGCGGAATCGGTAACCGCAACGTGCTGATCCTGGGAACGAATGAGTGGGGCAAGAAACTACGCTCGAAGTTGATGCTAGTTCCGACACTAGGAATGAACTTGGTCGGCTTTGTTACTGAAGACGAGGTCGAACGCCAGGGGGAAGTGATCGACCGTGTTCCGATCCTGGGTGGCCGGATAGACATTCCACGCATTGTGGCCGAGTACAAGGTCAGCGAGATTTTTGTGGCGATGCCGGACAGTGACGAAGAAGAAGTGATGGAGATCCTCTCGGAGTGTGAACGTATTGGCGTCAAGTATCACGTCGTGCCGCGTTTCTACCATCTCCTGTCTTACAAGATCCGAATTCATAACGTGGATTCGATTCCGCTGATTACGCGCGCGGATCGTCGCCACAGTTTGTCCGGAGCAGTCACCAAGAGATCATTTGACCTTTTGGTTTCGAGCTTGGTTCTCTTGATCGGCGCGCCGCTCTTTGCGCTCTTCTCGTTCCTGATTCGGCGCGAGTCCGAAGGCCGTGCGCTCTTTGTCCAGGAACGCGTTGGCCGCGACGGGAAAGCCTTCCGCATGTTCAAGTTTCGAACGATGCACCTACATTCGGCGGGGGATGCGCCCACGCCGAATTCGCCTTTCGACCCGCGTATTACCAGGATCGGACGCTATCTGCGGCGTTATAGCCTCGATGAGTTTCCGCAGTTCATCAACGTCTTCCTGGGCAATATGAGCCTGGTAGGGCCGCGCCCGGAGATGAAGTTCATTGTCGAGGACTACAGCGCAGTCCAGCGCGAACGACTGCGCGCCAAGCCCGGTATTACTGGTCTCTGGCAGATCTCCTTCGCGCGTCAGAATCAGATTCACGACAACTTGGATTACGACCTGTACTACATCGAGCACCAGTCGCTCCTGCTCGACCTCGTAATCTGTGCCTTGACGGGCTTCGCCGTGATCAAGGGCACCGGCGCCTTCTGATCATGGGCACAGTGAGCCCCGGGGCTCTGCGCGTGATGCAAGTGATGGAGTGCACCATCGGTGGCACGCGTAGGCATCTGACGGATGTGGCGCGTGGACTGCGCGAACGCGGCGTTGAAGTGCACTTGGTGGTTGCCGCGGAACGTCAGCCAGCCTTTCGCGAAAGCTTGCGTGAGCTGCAGACGCTCGGATGCCTGGTGCATGAGATTCCGATGAGTCGTGGCATCGCTCCATTGCAGGACATGCGGCAGATTGCGCAGCTGAAGAAGATCCTGCGAGTGATCCAACCGGATATCGTCCACACCCATTCATCTAAAGCAGGTGTCATTGGACGCTTGGCTTCTTTGCGAACGGGAATTGGCAAGCGAGTCCATACTCCGCACACCTTTGCCTTCCTATTTCACGAGATGTTCGGTCCGCTGAAGCGTGCTTTGTTCTACCGAATTGAGAAGCACTTGGCTGGGAGCACACATGCTCTGATCGCAGTCAGCCCCGGTGAAGCGCAGACCTTCGAGAGTTCCGGAATCGTATCAAGCGAGAAGATTCAAGTGGTGCAGAACGGCATCGATCCCGAACCTTTCGTAGCGGCACGGCCAGCCAACCTCGTGGAGTTGGGCTTGGATCCCGAGCGTCCGATCGCAGCCGTGGTTGGGCTCTTGAATATTGCCAAGGGTCAAGACCTCGCCTTGCAAGCCTTGGCATCACCCGCAATTTCCAAGGACTTGCAGTTGATGGTTGTCGGGCACGGCGAAACTCTGGGCGAGCTCAAAAGCCTGGCTCGATCCCTTGGAGTCGAAGAGCGGGTGGCCTTCCTCGGTTTTCGCGAGGACGTTCCCGAACTACTTGCGGCGAGCGATTTTCTATTGCTGCCTTCGCGCTGGGAGGGCATGCCCTACATCGTGATCGAAGCGATGGCCGCCGGATTGCCCGTAGTCGCGACCCCGGTGGATGGGGCCCGTGACCTGGTGCAGCCGAATAAGACGGGAGTCCTGGCCGCGGATTCCACGAGCGACGCAATTGCTAAAGCGCTTGAGCACTTCATGGGACTCTCCAGTTCAGAACAAAAATCCATGGGGGAGCTTGGAAGGCAACGTGCCCTCAAAAGCTTCACCCGCGACACAATGGTGGACGAGCTCTGCGAGCTCTATCGCGCTATGCTGCAACGAGATTGACTATGAAGATCTTGCATGTGATCACCACCTTGGACGTGGGCGGAGCTGAGAAACATCTAGAGAGCCAAGTGCGCGGACAAACCGGGCGCGGGCATCAGGTGCGTATTGCTTACATGAAAGGCCAGGGAACTCTGGCGGGTGACTTCAGGAGAGCCGGAGCAGAGGATGTCTTGATGGTGCCCTTGGGGCCCGGAGTGTCACGCATCATTACGCATATGCGTTGGGCAGACATCGTTCATTCGCACCTTTTGAAGGCAGATATGTTCACCGCGTTGATCGCTACCTTGGCGGGTTGCAGGTCGCGCCTGGTTTCGGGCAAGCACAACGACGAGCAGGTTCTGATGAAACCGCTTGTCTCTTTCGTGCACGGCATTCTCGGAAACTTGCCGCGCCGTACGATCGCTTTGTCAGATCATGTCGCGCGTTTTGTGCACCGCTGGGGCAAGGTGCGCGCCGAGTCCATGAGGCGCGTGTACTACGGAATCGATCGCAGTCGATTTGAAGCTGCCGCCCTGATGGAGCCTGAAGCGCGCGCAGAGATTCGGGACGAGTTTGGTTTTGGCAAAGACGATGTGGTCTTCATCTGCGTGGCGCGTTTCGCAGAGCAGAAGGCGCACGATGTGTTGCTTAAGGCGTTGCGTTCGGCTCTAGACCGTTCGGGAGATGATGCGCCGAGGATTCGCTTGCTGCTGGTGGGCGGCGATCCTTTTGGCAATGGTGAAGAGCGCGCCAAGGCTTGGGCCACTGAGCTCAATTTGGGTGAGAGCTGCGTCTTCGCTGGCATTCGCCACGATGTTCCGCTCTTGATGGCGGCTAGCGATGTCTTCACCATGAGTTCTCTTTGGGAGGGCCTCGGCCTTGTATTTCTGGAAGCCATGGCAACCGATATTCCGGTTTTGGCGACGCGTGTTTCCGCCGTCCCCGAAGTCGTGATTGACGGTGAAACGGGCGTTCTAGTACCTCCTGCGGAGTTTGAGCCACTTGCGGATGCGATGCTCGAATTGGCCAGTGACCCGGGAAGGCGCCGTCAACTAGGCCTAGCGGGACACGGTCGAGTGACCACCAATTTCGGCTTGGATCGGATGGTTGATCAGACCCTCGACATCTACCGTGAGCTGACTGAAGGGCGTGAACCGGACACCGCGACCTTGGCGCAACTAGACGGCGAGGCTTAAAACTTTGTCAGACTTCCGCGAACCGCCTTGGGCTCCCGGCATGCGCTTCTTGACCGAAGACGAAGCACCGATAGCGCTCAGCTTCAAGGACAGCTACGCAGACTTTATCGTTGATGAAATCTCCAGCTTTGAACCCAGCGGAACGGGCGAGCACTTTCTGTTGCGGATCGAGAAGCGTGGACTCTCTACTACCGATTTGGTGCGGCATGTGGCCGGCGTCTTGGATATCGGAGTCAAAGACATCGGTTGGGCGGGACGCAAGGATGCGCGAGCCATCACGCGCCAATGGATTTCGGTTCCGGCTCTTTGCGAAGCTTCTTTCACACTCATTGAGACGGACAAAATTCGGTTGCTTGAGACCGCGCGCAATGA
>JBLIOI010000118.1:0-14451 GCA_047639675.1 Planctomycetota bacterium
GATAAAATGAGGGTGTTCCAGTCGAAGCCATGGTGGCCGAGATTTTCTGGCCAACCAGGCCCGCTTTGCCCATCCCTGTAACCACAAGCTGACCTTTCGAGGACAAGATCATGTCCACGGCTACGCTAAAGCCCTCGTCCAGGCGAGATTCCAGGCGCTCGATGGCGGCTGCTTCGAGGCGAATGACTTCCGCCGCGAGAGCTTTTCGTTGCTCGACTTTATTGATCGTCATTCTTGCGTAGAGTGGCGGGCATGGGCGCCGCGTGAAGCGAGATTCTAGCCAATGCGATTGGCCGAGGCGATCGACCCTCTGGCATAGGACTGCGGATAAGACGATATTGTTGGCCCCCTTCCCGGAGCCGCCTCCGATCCCATGACTTCGCCCTCCAGAGGAGCTACCCATTTACATCGCCATCCTCGAAAACCATGAGCTGATCATTGCCGGGCTCAGCTTAGGATTCTTGATTCTGTCTCTCGGAATTCACGAGGCAGCGCACGCCTTCGTCGCTTGGCGCTGCGGGGATTCAACAGCCAAGGATATGGGCCGCATGACCCTTAATCCGATCCCTCACATCGATCCAATCATGACCATCTTGGTGCCGGCAGTCATGTATATGACCAGCGGGTTCATGTTTGGCGGGGCTAAGCCGGTCCCTGTAAATTACCACCGGCTCCGAAGTCCCCTGCGCGATATGATGTTTGTCGCCCTAGCTGGACCAATATCCAACTTCCTACTAGCTATCCTTTTTATGCTAGTTTTGAAGGTCCTTGCCTATAATTTCGGGTTCCGAAGCAACCAAATTGCCTTTCAGGTGATCAGCGCAACCGTCCGCTGGAATCTGCTTCTCGCCGCCTTCAACATGATTCCTGTCCCGCCCCTCGACGGATCGCGCGTCATGGCTTTTTTGCTGCCCAAGGGAATACGTGAGTCCTACGTCGCCTTGGAGCGCTTCGGGATGATCATCGTCTTCGCGCTGTTCTTCACGGGTGTCTTTAGAATCCTCGTTATCCCTCTCATGAATTATCTCGGCGACGCGGTCGACTTCCTCACTGGAGGAGTCTGGGCATGAACGACTACACCGTATTCCTGGAGAAGATCTTTCGTGGACCGATGGACCTCTTGTTGCACCTGGTGCGCGAACAGGAGGTAGAAATCCATGAGGTAGAAATCACTCGTGTGATTCGCGGCTACACGGAGTACTTGAGTGCCTTGCAGGAACTCGACATCGAACTCGCTGGCGATTTCACGGTGATGGCTGCCACCCTGATGGCGATCAAGTCGCGCTCCTTGCTTCCTCAGGAAGAGATCAATCTCGAAGATGAACTTGATCCTAAGGATGAGTTGATCCAGCGTTTGCTCGAATACCGCCGCTTCAAGGAAGCCTCGGATTCCTTGGCCAAAGGCCTCGATACACGCCAAAAGCTCTATCCGAGAGGTGCGTTCCCCGAGCTTGCCGAAGAGCGTGCCGCTGACGAACCGACCCTCGATCTTGGCGATCTCTCATCCTGGGACCTCTTGTCGACCTTCTCGCGTCTGATGCGCGAGACTCTGGCGAACCAGCCGATGCGAGTCTTAGGCGACGCGCGACCGATGCGCTTCTACGTCTCGACCTTGGCCCAAACCATGCGTCGCGCCGGACGTTTGTCGCTCTATGACCTCGTCAAATCGATCGACGGGCAGCTGACCAAAGATTCCCTCGTCGGCTCCTTTTGCGCTCTCCTCGAGCTAATCAAGATCGGAATCGTGATTGCAGCCCAAGGCGACGAAGGTGGCGAGATCGACATTGTCTTTGCCGAAGAATCGTCTGACGACCTCGATAACCTGCTCGACGGCACGACCTTTGACGATGAGCTGGATCCTGATCTGCTCGACAGCAACGAGAGTTCTTCTGACGAGGAGCCCCAGACAGGCGAAGTTCAGGCCTCGGAACCCCTCGTTGAAGCGTCTGAGGCCCCTTTACAGCTAACTCCTGATAAGAGTCCAAAGACAGGGGTGGACGATTGAACTTTCAGCGCCCATATTCCCCGACTCTCTGAAACTGATTCCGGCCCGTGATTCCGCTCTGCGCAACACTAAGGCCACTGCGCTCCCCCCGGAGCCCAAGACTAAAGCCTTTTGATTATGAGCAACGCACTCGACGTCACTGACAGCACCTGGGAATCCACAGTCCTTCAAAGCGAGGTCCCCGTCCTCGTCGATTTCTGGGCCGAGTGGTGTGGCCCCTGCAAGGCAATGGGTCCGCTCGTCGACAAGCTAGCCGAAGACCTCGGCGAGAAAATCAAAGTCGTCAAGCTCAACACCCAGGACAACCCTGAAGTGCCCGGCCGTTACGGTATTGTTTCGATTCCGACCTTCATGGTGATCAAGAACGGCGAGGTCGTACACCAGATGCTCGGCTCGATGGCCTATCCGAACTTCAAAAGCGAAGTCGAGTCCAAGCTGTAGGAATCAGCGTCTCCTCGGAGGCGCCTGCGCCATGCGCTACATTTTCATGGGCTCACCGCCCTTTGCCATGCCCGTCTTCGAGGCTCTCCTCGATAGCGGGCATGTGTTGTTGGCACTCGTCACTCGCCCCGACAAACCGCGCGGGCGTGGTCGCGAAGTAGTAGCTTCTGACTTGGTTAAGCTTGCTCGCTCACGCGACATTCCCGTGCTGCAACCGGAGACGACCAAGACAAAAGAGTTTGTTGAAGAGCTACGCTCCTTCCAACCGGATGTCTTGCTCGCCGCAAGCTATGGCGAGATCCTGCGAGAGGAAGTCTTGAACCTTGCGCCGCACGGCGCGCTCAACGTGCACGGCTCACTGTTACCGCGCCACAGGGGCGCGGCGCCGATTCAACAGGCGGTCGCTATGGGCGATGCACAAACTGGCGTTTCAATCCAGCGCATGGTGCTGGCTCTCGATGAAGGCGACCTGTTGCTTTCGAGCAGCATTCCGATCGGCCCCGAGGACACATCTGGTGATTTATTTGACTCGCTCGCCAAGCTAGGTGGTGAAGTCGCCGTCCAAGCCCTCGACATGCTCGACGCGGGCGAAGATGTGTACACGCCACAAGATGAAAGCCTCGCAACCTACGCGCGCAAGCTCAAGAAGTCGGACGGCTGCATCGATTGGAATATGAGCGCCGTCTCTATTGAGAGGCACACCCGCGCCATGCAGCCTTGGCCTGGAGCGAAGGCTGCGACACCGGACGGCAGGCCCTTGATCGTTCAAAGCGCTCGGATTGATTCAACTCACGCGGGAACCCCCGGTGAGTTACTCGAAACTGCCAAACGTTGTTTGGTGGCCACTGGCGAAGGCGCCTTGGAATTACTCATTGTCAAGCCCGCTGGTAAGCGCGCGATGGACGCGGGCTCTTGGCTTCGCGGATCGCGCTTGGAAAGTGGCGCAAGACTTGGAAACGGCGGAGACGCACAATGACTCGTGGACTTGCTTGGGAAATTCTTCGTTCGGGTAGTACGGCACCCACTCGGGATGTGGCTGGAGCCGCTGAACGCGCGGGACTTGATTCGCGCGACAGAGGTCTTTTGGCGCGCATCGTACGCACCGATGTTCAGCGCCGTGGCACTTTGCAGGCGATTGTACGTACCTTCGCAAAAGGGAAACCAAGTCGCGACCTAACAGCCTTCTTGCGCATCGGTTTCGTCCAATTGTTCTTCATGGATCGCGTCCCTGGACACGCGGCTGTTAGCGAAACTGTTGGCGCTGCTTCAAGGCACTTAGGTCTCGCCAAGGGACGTTACGTCAATGGTGTCTTGCGCACAGCTAAGCGCGCCATTAGCGAAGAACCGAGTGGAGATCCGCGGCGCGATCTCGTTGGACGCAACTGGAGCTTCAACGAGCCGATCTTTCATGATCCTGAAGAACACTATTTCCTTTGGGCTGAAGACGCACTCTCTCTTCCGGCTACCCTGTTCAAGTCGTGGCATAAACGGTACGGAAAAGAGAAGGCGCTTGAATTAGCTAATGCTTGCCTTGAAGACCCGCACTTGTCTCTACGCGTCGTACAGGGAACACGCGAAGAACTTCAAGCGGAGCTACTTACGCACGAAGTTCCCACAACCTGTGGAGAACATCCGCTGATCTTGACGGCCACATCGGATCTCGTGGAAAAGGCGCTAGCGACAGATGCCTTTCGCGAGGGTCGCATCACAGTGCAAGGTGAAGCCGCCTACCGTGCCGCGGAGTTTTGCGAAGCGGGCGAAGGTGAGCGTTGGCTTGACTTGTGCGCAGCGCCTGGTGGAAAGACTGCGGTACTCGCCGCAGCCGGCGCCAAGGTCACAGCCTGCGATCTCAGCGAAGCCAAGCTCGATCGTTTGACAGATACGTTGGCACGTTTGAAGCTCTTGGAAAATGTTGAGACACTCCAACTTGCCGAAGATGGCTCGGGCGCCGAAGGCGAGTTCGATGGCGTGCTCTTGGATGTGCCCTGCTCGAACACTGGCGTACTCGCTCGGCGTCCGGAAGCTCGTTGGCGCTGGGGACCGCAATCGCGCAAGGGTCTAGCGGAACTGCAAAACGAAATTCTTCGGCGTGGCGCCCAGCTCGTGCGTCCCGGTGGAAAACTGGTCTATTCGACCTGCTCGATCGAACCCGACGAAAACGAACAGCGGATTCGTAGCTTCATCGAGAAAAACCCAGGCTGGGCTCTCGAGGTCGACATCTCGACTTTCCCACGACCGACCCATCCGGCGGGCAGCGTCGACGGCGGATTTGCCGCTCGGCTGCGTCGCCTATAGCCCGTTCGGCTCCTCGCGCGTATCCTGTGCGCCATGGCTAGATCAACACGCAACGGCTCCGCACGTCCCAAGAAGAGCGGGCCGCCCTTCCTTCCGATCATGGGGCTCTTTCTCTTGATGGTCGGCGCTGTTTATGTCGCACGCCTCGCGGCACAGAAGAAGACCGAGGTCGAGCCCCCGAAGGAAGTTCAAGCCTCGGAAATCTTCAGCGGCCTCCCCATTGAGCAGCCGAAAATGCGCAAGCTCGGGTCGGGTAGCACTTCAGATGAAGGTGGGAATTACGAGCCCGCCCCCGAAGGTCTCGCCGACAGTCTTGAATGGAAGCGCGCCCAAGGCATTGCTGAAGAGGCATTCTCGGTCTTGGATCTTGCGATCAAAGCAAAGAGTACGGACAACCACTCAGAGTGGAATGAGAAGGGCAAGCGCGCCAAGGAACTCTTCGACGAAGCCATCACGATCACGGCCAGCTGGGAAGATGAACTCTTGGAGAGTTATGGCAGCAAGGACCGCCAAGTGATAGCGATTCAAAAAGAGCGCACGAAGTGGTTTGATAAGCTTCGAATTTTGCACAAGACAACCAGCCGTTAGGTTGGCGAATCTGCAGCGCCGCGCGCTTGTTACGGGAGCCTCGTCGGGCATCGGTGAAGCTACCGCTCGCGTCTTGGCCAAAGAGGGTTACACCCTCGCCTTGCTCGCTCGAAACGTTGACCGACTGCGTGACATAGCTAGCGAGTTGCCCGGGCACGGACACTTCATTCTCGAGTGTGACCTGTGTGACAATGAGCAAATCGAAGCCGCCTTTGCTCTCTTACGCGAGACTTGGGATGGTCTAGATTTGTTAGTCAATAACGCTGGAATCGGCTATCGAGCACTCGTCTCGGAACTTGATGACGCCTTGCTCGAGCGCCTCTTCCGAACCAATGTGATTGCTCTCTTGCACACATCGCGATTGGCCTTGCCTCTACTGAAACGAGGATCCAAGCCTGTATTGATCAACGTTTCGTCCGTGGTAGGCCGCCGGGGGATTCCTGGGCAAGTGGCCTATTCGGCCTCGAAAGCCGCTGTCTGCTCAATCAGTGAAGGGCTTCGTATTGAGTGGGCCAAAGAGGGCATCGCCGTTTGCACGCTCAATCCGGCATTGACCACAACTGGATTCTTTGAAGCACAGGCCAATCCGCAAGGGCTTCCTTCGCCAAGCCTTGAGAGCGCCTCGGGTCCTGATCAGGTTGCCCATGAGATTCTCCAGCTAGATAGGTCGCCGCGACCCGAGCGCAGCTTGCGTTGGAAGTGGCGGGTACTCTCCGCACTCTCTGTCCTGGCTCCCAGGCTTTGTGACAAGTTGCTCGTGCGCAACCTCGGCGATAACTGGGCTGTCCCTAAGCGCTAGCTGCGGTTCCGCTAAGCAGCTTCTTCGCTATCTATGCCCGCGTTGGGATGACTTTTCAACTCAGGCAAGCTCGGAAGTTCCGGGATCGCAGTGTCCAGGCCCTCTTGAACTGCTGCATCCCCTTCATCAAAGAGATCGCTCCATCCTGAGTTTTCATCAGAGCTGAGGTCTACAACCGAGAGCCCCTCTTCCTCTTTGATGTTCTTCTGCAGCCAACGCCTGTTTGACTGGACGGTACCGACGACTGCCAGGATCATCAGATTGCTCTCAGCAGCGATACACCCGAGAATTTCCGCGGGGACGATTGCTGGCATGCAAATCGTCAAGACCTGCCCGTGGCGAAAGAGAGGAACCAATCCGTTCTCCACCAAGAAGTCGATATCGAGCTCGCGGCGAGCCTCGGGATCTGGATCCGCCATGTCCACGGTAAGAAACGGTAGCGCGTAGAGCTGGCAGACGACCTGTGAGAGTTCCCAGTCCGAGACGAGGTTGGCCGTTACGAGAGCCTCAGGGAAAGGCAAACCGCCGTGAGTCGACATGCTCAATGCGTCTTGAATAGCCTGTGGGTCGACCAACCCTCGTTCCACGAGGACTTCTGCTAGTCGTTGATATCCGAGTCTTTGATTGTTCATCAGCGCCGCTGGGGCCGTGCACACACAGGAGAAGGGTGTGCAGGGGGTCGCACGGATACTTTGTATCGGGTCGAACCTTCACTTCGCTGGAGTCGATGCAGAGAACTCAGGGGTCGAGAGTTCAAAGTCTGGATTGCTATAAAAGTTTTCCTTTCAGGGCTTTACGGCAATCCAGGCTCTTTCGCGGCTCAGACGTCGAGGTTCGTCGCCTCGAGGGCGTGGCGCTCGATGTAATTCCGGCGCTGTTCGACGCCGTCGCTCATCAAAATGGTGAAGATTTGGTCGGCAGCCACAGCGTCTTCCATAGTGACCTGGAAGAGGCTGCGAATCGCAGGATCCATGGTCGACTCCCAGAGTTGCTCGGCGTCCATTTCTCCCAGTCCCTTGTAGCGCTGGATTTCAACATCACCCTTGCCCGCGCTTCGCATACCTTCAGCTATTTGGCGCAGGTGAACGCAAGAGACCTCTTCCTTTGGACCTCGGATAGTCCAGTCGCCTCCGCCCATGAATTCCAATCCATGTCCGCGAATTGCCATCAGGATGTTCTTGAGCTCCTCATGGTGAGTTATGTGAGCCATCAAGATATCCGCATCTTCCAAGCTGACGTCGCCGTCAGGTCCGCGATAGACCTTCAATTCTTCCGTACCAAATCGCGCTTTCTGTAACTCCATGTGGTCGTTGAGTTCCTGCAGCGTGTCGAAGTAGGAATCCACTTCACCTTCTCTGGTCCAGTGCATTGGCAGCGCTGATCCATTCCACGTCGCCAATATTTCGTCGACGGGCAGGGGTACGCCACTCGGTCTGATCTTGGGTAAGAGGGCTTCAAGGCGCGCGAGGTCTTCACTCAATGCGCGTAGCTCCGGACCCGTCCAGCTCTTGTCGTTCTTGTTGTCGACGATCGTGAGTGACTCGATTCCAAGCTCTGTCAAGAACTCGCGCAACTCTACATCAGTGATCAAGTAACGCTCCTTACGCTTGTGCTTGACCTTGTACAGAGGCGGCTGCGCGATGTAGAGGTGACCGGTCTCAATCAGCTCCTGCATGTGGCGGAAGAAGAACGTCAAGAGCAGCGTCCGAATGTGAGATCCGTCCACATCGGCGTCGGTCATGATGATGATCTTGCCGTAGCGCAACTTCTCGAGGTCGAACTCTTCAGCGATACCGCATCCGAGCGCCGAGATGATCAACTGAATCTCAGAGTGCCCGAGCATCTTGTCGAGACGCGCACGTTCCACGTTCAGGATCTTTCCCTTGAGCGGCAAGATGGCCTGGTTCCGCCGGTCACGACCCATCTTGGCTGAACCACCAGCAGAATCACCCTCGACCAGGAAGATTTCGGACTCGTTGATGTCTTGGCTTTGGCAGTCGGCAAGTTTGCCCGGCAGATTTCCACTGGCTAACGCCGACTTACGACGAACTAGCTCGCGCGCCTTGCGTGCAGCTTCGCGTGCCTGCATAGCACGCAGAGCCTTGTTGATGATCGTCTTCGCAACTTGATTGTGTTCCTCAAGGTAGATACCGATCTGATCGCCAACGGCTGACTCAACAGCACCTTGAACTTCGCGGTTACCAAGCTTGTCCTTCGTTTGACCTTCGAACTGCGGGTCAGGAATCTTGATCGCGAGGATGGCCGTCAGTCCTTCGCGGAAGTCATCACCAGTTGGCGCCTTCTTCTCGTCCTTGAACATGTTTCCGCTCTTCGCATAGTTGTTCAACGTACGCGTCAAACCTGAACGCAGACCCGAGAGGTGTGTTCCACCTCCATGAGTATTGATGTTGTTCGCGAAAGTGAAGATCGTCTCCTGATAGACGTCTGTGTATTGCAAGGCGAGTTCGACTTCGTACTCGATACCTGATTGAGAGTCCTTGACTATCTTGACGAAGTGAATGATCTCCTCGTGCAAGGGGTTCTTGTTGTTGTTTACGTCGCGCACGAACGAGAGCAATCCATCGGGGTACTCGTAGTGTTCTTCTGCACCAGTACGCTCGTCCTTCAGGTCGATCTTGATACCACGCGTACCCATCAAGTAGGCCATCTCGCGCAAACGCTTGGTGACGATCTCCGCTTGGTATTCCAGCGAAGTGAATATCTGCGCATCCGGCTTGAAACGAATTCGCGTGCCGGTCATGTCGGTATCGCCAACAATCGCAAGGTCTTCCGTCGGAACTCCGCGCTCAAAGCGCATCCTGTGGATCTTTCCGTTTTGGAAGACTTCTACCGTGAGCCACTCCGACAAGGCGTTGACGCAAGAAACACCGACGCCGTGTAGTCCGCCGGAAACCTTGTAGGCGTCCCCGTCAAACTTGCCGCCGGCGTGCAGCTTGGTTAGCACAACCTCAACAGCTGGCTTGCCTTCTGAGGCGATGATTCCAACCGGAATACCACGACCATCATCGGTAACCGAAACGGAACCATCTTCGTGCAAGACCACATCGCAAATAGTTGCGTGTCCCGCCAAAGCCTCGTCCATCGAATTGTCCACCACCTCCCAAAGCAGGTGGTGCAAACCTCGTACGTCCGTGTCACCAATGTACATGGCAGGGCGTACACGTACCGGGTCCAAGCCTTCAAGGACGGTAATCGAGTCGGCGCCGTATTCAGCTTCGACGCGAATCTCCATCGACTCGTTTGCTTCGACGTATTTGGGAACGTTTGACTCAGGCTTTTCGCCAGGGTTTTGGTCTGCTTGCATCACTAGCGTTTCAGGCGGAACTGGATCTTCTTGATTCGTTCTTCACCGAGGCTTTCGTTGGCCTCGCGGCGGTATTGCTCTCCGGTGAAGTTCTGTAACTCGTGTAGGTGTGCAGCGGACTCAACCTCAACGGTGAGTTCGCCAAACTTGTAGAAGACAGGTTTCGCTCGCTGACTCAACTTGGGACCCAAGGCGTCGGACCAGGCCCGGTAGACGCCAGCGTGTCTTAGTTGTTCACCAAGCCCCGTCTCTCGCAAGAAGCCGCGCATCGCATCACCCATTGCGACGGGTCCGCGGCTCTTTGTTGTTCGCTTTTCGAAACTGTACTCGCCCACAAGCTTATTCGTTAGGCGTCCGTCGTGATCGGCATCACGATGTAGATGTAGTTCTCGCCCAGGCTAAATTTACCTGGACTCGACTTGTCGTTGAAATCGAGGCGAATCGTTTCGCGCTCGGAATTCTTGATGCCATCGAGGACGTAATCCGGGTTGAAGGCAATATCTGCCAATCCACCGCTGTAATCGATATCCATGTGCGCGTGCGCTTCGCCCCGCCCAGCTGATTGACCAAAGAATTCCAGCTCGCCCGCATTGATTTGCAAGCGAACGGCTCTGGCTTCATCACCGGTTACGTTGGCTACCAGGCGCAACTTTCGGCTGAACAACTCCGCATTGGCCTCGATGCTGATCTTGCAAGTTTCCGGTACCACGTCGGAGTACTGCGGATAATCGCCATCGATCAAGCGCGCAAAGATCTCAGCGTTATGGGTCTTCATCCCTATTTGGTTTTCACCAAAACTCAGCTTGATCATCGACAAGGGGTCGTCGATCACGCGGCAGAAGAGCTGGATACCCTTCGAGGGAATGATCGAAGTGGTCGGGTTCTTCGGAACATCTTCCACAGGCGCCGTGGAAAGCGCCATACGCCGCCCATCCGTAGCGACCATTTTCAGCTCTTCGTTCTCGGTGCTAATCAAGACGCCGTGCATTGCGTAACGCCCAGCTTCACGTGCAGCAGCGAATGCCGTCTGACCAGCCAAGCGAGTGAAGGTTCCTGCTTGCAGGGTCATTGGATCCTTGTCATCGAAAGTCGGTGTGACCGGATACTCATCCGCGTCCATCATCACAAGCTCACAGCTGTCTGCTCCACCAGTGATCGTGCAGTTGCCGTCGCTCGTATGCAGGCTGACGGTCTCGCTGGTCAGGTCGCGAATGAAGTCCAGCGCAACCCGTGCCGGGATGACAAGTACTCCAGGCTCTGCAACCTTCACGTCGCTTATCACATAGCGCACGGATACTTCGAGGTCGGTACCAATCAGCTCAAGTGTTGAGTCAGTTGCGACGAAGCGTACGTTCTCAAGCACCGGCTTCGGGCTTCGAGTGGGAATGACGTTGTTGACGATCGCCAACCCTTCGCGAAGTTTCTCGCGATCACAGAGGACCTTCATGAGGACATCTCGCTGGTGGTAATTCTGGATAACTGCCCGTGGCTTCCACCTCTTCCCCTACTTAAGAAGTTAATCATAGTCTTAATAAGGGCCTCTTGATTTTGTGGAGAAGTCACGGTTTGGTCGACGCAAGTAACAGTGTTTGCGCGAGTTACAGTTGCAGGAGCTGTGTTGGGGAAACCAAAATCCCGGTGGATAACCTGGGAGTTGGGCGTGAGTTGTGAACGGCTATCCAAGGTCCTCGTGTGGTTCCCGATGAGCGTGTGCAGAAGGGATGATTGATCCACAACTCTCCCCTGCTTTTGCACAGCGATTTCCGGGGGTTTTCCACAGGGGATGTTTAGCATTCGACTGGTGTGAGAGGGGGCGGAGAGGGTCGTCTGAAGGGCCGTTTGGCGGGCTTTCGAGACCCATCCCCAATCTGCATATAGGATATGAGAAATGGGCCCAGAAGTACACGTCGTGAAGGTCTCGATGGAGCCCCGTTTCACTCTGAAGGGATTGATCCTAAGTGGCCCAAGAAAGGGACTCACTTAGTGGTCGCCTGGAGGTCTTCGAGGAACGCTGCGAGGAGGTCACGGGTGCTTGTATTCTCCTCTATGAGCTTCGTTACCTTGCGCACGGCGTGGAGCACCGTGGAGTGATCGCGGCCTCCGAAGAAACCACCGATCTCCTCCAGGGAATGGCGGGTAATCTTGCGGGCCAGGTACATTGCGATTTGCCGTGGGAAAGCGATCTGATTGGTGCGCTTTTTGGACTGGAGTTCCGCCAATTTGACTCCGAAGTGGGCTGTGACCACCTCGATGATGTCTTCCATGGCGGGTTGGCCGCGACGCTTGGTGAAGACGTCTGTGAGGACCTCGCGCGCGAACTCCACGGTTATTGGTTGGCCGGTCACATTGGAGAAGCTGTAGAGCTTGTTGACGGTGCCCTCAAGCTCTCGAATGTTGGTGTCAATGCGCTCGGCGATGATCTGAGCCACCTCATCGGGCAGTTCTTGACCCCGGTTTCGTCCATTGCGCTTTAGAATTGCCATTCGTGTTTCGTAGCACGGCGGCTCGATCTCGGTCACGAGGCCCCACTTGAAGCGCGACACCAGCCGGTCCTGCAGAGTTGGAATCTCCTTCGGTGGCGAATCCGACGAGAGAATGATCTGTTTGCCCGCGTTGTAGAGGGAGTTGAATGTGTGGAAAAACTCCTCCTGCGTGCGTTCCTTGTTGGCTAGCAGGTGGATGTCGTCCACGACAAGCACGTCGACGTTTCGATACTTGCCGCGGAACTTCTGCAAATCACCGTTCTCAAGCGCACTGATGAAGTGATTGACGAAGGTTTCGCAGGAGAGGAACAGAATGCGCACATCCGGCCAGTTGTCGATCAGCGTGTAGCAAATCGCTTGCAGGAGGTGGGTCTTGCCTAGCCCTACGTTGCCGTGCAGGAACAACGGGTTGTAGGTCTTGCCGGGTGCTTCAGCTGTTCCGAGAGAAACCGCATGGCAGAACCGGTTGCAGGGGCCGACGACAAAGTTGTCAAAGGTGTAGCGTGGGTTGAGCCCTACGTCGCTCCCGCGAACAAGCCCCCCCGAGAGGCTATTGCCGAGACGCGTTGAATCCGTCCTCTTCGATGAGGAGCGGGAAGCTGCTGCTGATCCCCCGCCTAGACCCCTCGGAGGCCCTTCATCGGGGTCATCTTGCTCTTCCGGAGTCGTTCGCGCTTGTTCTTGGGCTGCGGATTCCACGCCGGGTTGGAGGATTGTCAGCTCCGGGTCGACGATAAATTCGACGCGAAGCTTCTTTGAAAGGAGCTTCTGGGCAGCGTCCTCGATCACATCCCGATAGTAGGTCTGCAACCAATCACGGGAGAAGGCGTTCTGAACAGCAATACAGAGTTCTTCTTTGCCCACACTGTCCAGGTTGGCCCGCCGGAACCATGTTTCGAACTGCTCCGGCTGAACACGCTTACGGATAGAGCTGCGTAGTTCCTTCCAAACATCGGCCAACTGGCTCTTATCGAGCTCAGGGCCGGGCGCGGAAGTCCGTTCTTTTTCGCTAGGTACGGAGTCGCTGGCGGTGGGATGAATCACACCGCTGGGCTCTTTGATCGGGGAGCTGTTGACCTCTGGCTCGGACATACTTTTGGTGGCGACGTGACGAGTTTGTGGATGTAACTCGAGACGCATTAAAACCTTCACATGGTGCGGGTCAACGAATCCTCGCCAAAGCCTTCACTAGCTGTTCACGAAGCGTGAGCTGAGCGAGGCTTATGTCGATCGAAGAATAACTTTCCCCAGGATGTCCACAGCGCTGTGGATATCTAGGTGAGTTGTGCACTTTCCCAGGCTTAGGCGTAGCCCAGCCTGTGCAGAACGCTCGTCGAGACCCATGGCGAGTAAAACATGGGAAGCTTCGATTGCTCCGCTCGAGCAGGCGGATCCTAAACTGGCTTCAATTCCTTCCAAATCCAAACGAGCGATAAGTGCGCGCCCATCGACTCCGTCGAAGAGCAGATTGAGTGTGTTTGGAAGCCGGTTGGGTTGGTCGAGGTCGGGCCCGAGGATGCGCACACCTTCAGTCAGGCTCCGCAAGCCTTCATATAGCTCGCGGGTTAGACCGCACAGTCGCTTCTCGTACTCAGGCTGCTCTCTACAGGCGATGGTTACCGCCAGCGAGGTTGCGCCAATACCCGCTGCATTCTCGGTACCCGCTCGCAATCCTGACTCTTGGCCACCGCCGAATTGCAGCGCTGGTAGTCTGAAAGCCCTCTTTCTAATGAGGAATCCTACTCCCAATGGCCCTCCGACCTTGTGGCCGGAGAAACTTGCCATATCCACTCCCCAATCCGTGAGGGCCAGGGGAATTCTCCCCAAGGCTTGAACGCTATCTGTGTGCCAGATCGGCCGATTGCCTGGGGAGCGCTCCAGACATTCAGCGATCTCCTCCATTGGCATGACGGTGCCCACTTCGTTGTTGGCGGTCATCACTGACAGGATCGCCAAGTTCGGCGTAGCTAGAGCCTCTTCCAGAGCACCTAATTCGAGACAACCCGCGCTGTCGACCGGAAGAGTCAGGAGCGAGTGTCCAGCTCGCGCGATCTCCTGGGCGGGTTCCAGCACGGAGGGGTGCTCGACGGCGCTGATCGCAATTCCGCTAGAGGGTGAGCTAAGTGCCTGTGCGCCCCGGAGTGCGAGGTTATTCGCCTCCGTTCCGCCTGAGGTAAACACGATCGACTCTTCCGAAACGCCTATGGCGCCGGCGACTTCTGCTCGAGAGTCGTCGATGACCGCACGCGCACGTCTCCCAGAAGAGTGGCTCGACGAAGGGTTCCCGAGCTCCATATCGAGGAGTTCCAAGTAACGCTCTCGGACCTCCGGCAGCATCGGAGTGGTTCCGTTGTGATCTAGATAGACTCTAGTCACGGCTTATTTACGCTTCACCCTTCGATCTCGAAGGCTTCCGGAGGAAGGGGCGGTAGGTTTTGGTTTTGGTGCTTCATAGCACGCAATTCCGCTTCCACGGCGTCGACGGGAAGCGCGGGCTTATCGGCTTCTCGTTCCG
>JBLIOI010000119.1:0-14325 GCA_047639675.1 Planctomycetota bacterium
GCTACGTTCTAAACAACCACTTGAAGCACAAGCAGGAATCAGAGTGCGGCCGTCCCGACAGCTATTCCTCCGGCGACTACTTCGACGGCTGGAGCGACTTCAAACGCTTGCGCGACCCAGACGGCAAGAACTCCGTCGTCTGCTCAGGAGGCTGGCGAGTCGCTCAAGGTTGGAAGAGACGCTGCGCCCCATTCTCCCTTCGCCACGTCCCCGGCTAATTCTTCTCAAAGCAACCGAACCTAAAAACTCGCCACGAGTTCTCACCCCCCGCAAACTCCAGATCTCAGTTGCTCTTCAACTGCAACCAATCAAGACCAATCAACCCGCAGTCCACGCCGCCTGGCGAAAAGCCCCCGAACCAAAAAGCGTAGGTTTGCGGAGCATGCGTGGCCGTTCACCCACGAACCTTCCTGATCCCTCCGGTTGCAGGTTCCTCCTAAACTTGGACGATCAATTCCCTGGCGCGGTTTAGCTCCTCATTCAGGGATTCTTCCAGCTTACAGAGCCCATCTAATGTGAATCCCGTCAAGCCCATCGCCTCACCTGAGAGGATACTGGACATGCTGTTCAATCCTTCGCCTTGTGCCAAGGCATTGGTGATCTCTTCGGCCATGTGGCTAATGGCTGTGACCTTGGGGGCTGCTTTTGATCTTTCGGGCGTGTGGTGATTTAGGATCGTATCCACTAAGACGTCCGGGAATTCCCAGCGGCGTGCCAGTCGGCCGCCGATTTGAGCGTGGTGGAGTCCGAGGACCTCTTTTTCCGCTTCCAGGTCGGTAGCTCCCTCGTTTTTTGCATTGGCGATCATGGGCAGGGCCTCTTGGCAGGAGCTGTGGATTACCTGGTAGCCAAAGTTTTGCATGAGAGCGGCTGTGTAGCAGGTGTTTGGGTCGACTTCGCCATGGACGCTGGCCAATAGGCTGGCGCTTAGGGCATTCATCACGGAGCGCTCCCAGAGCTGTTTGCCGGCAAGTTCGGTGGCCTTGCCAGCGCCCGTGAATGTTTTTCCTACGCAGCTGGTCAGGACTAGGCTGACGAGGGCACCTACGCCCAAGCGATTGGCTGCCTCATGGAGCGAGTCGACTTCTCGGTGAAATCCATAAAAGGCGGAGTTGCAAAGCTTGAGTACTCGGGCCGTCATTGCCGCATCCGTTTGCAGAACGCCTACAAGGTCAGCAGGGACCACATCGGGCTCTCTTGATAGATTCAGGACCTTTATCGAGACGGGAGGCCAAGGCTGCAAGTTTCGAATGCCATCCGTGATGGCTTGCATTCTGGTGAGGTTCATCCTTTCTCTTTCGTATTTTCGGGAGGGGACCTCTAGACGAATCCTAGGAAGTTGCATAAAGTGGGAGGCGTGCTGAGTCGATTGGCCGGGCGCTAGGGCCGGATCGATTCCACTTCGCACATGAGGACCCGTCCCTGCCCCAGGGAGGGGAGAGTGTGGATGTGAGCTTGAGAAAGGCCTTTCTCAATCACATTGCGGCGGACAACGGATCCGTTTCACAGCTAGAGGGCACGTTTCGTTCGCGATTCGTGCCCTCCTTCGTATCCCTCGCGAAACGCCTTACATGCTTCACCCGTGACTCCAGCGGGCGGAGTGGTAGCCTGAGGCCTAGGAGGTCGAACTCATGACACTTAGATTAACGTTCCCGGCATTGATCATGGCTAGTTTGCTCAGTCCCTCGGGGGCGCAAACAGTCGAGACGGTGCCGAATCACCTGCCCCTGGCTTTCATCGAAAACCAAGGACAGTGGTCGATGGAATATCGCTACCGACTGGGCCGCGGGCCGATCAGTGCCGTACTGCTTTCCAATGGCTTTGCGCTTCAGTTGATTGATCCCGTTGCGGCACGACTGAATCAGAAACGGGCTGCAGGCCTGCGCTTTGAGTTTGAGTCGGAAGTCGATTGCTCGGGGCCCATTGGTCGCGAGCGAGCATCGGGCTACTACAACTTTTTCGTGGGCGAGGAAGAGAGCCTTTGGCGTTCCCATGTTCCTGCGTGGCAGCAAATTGAATATCGCGATGTTTGGCATGGCATCGATGTTGTCTTGCACGAAGGCGAGGGACTCTTTGAGTACGATTTATTGGTTGCGCCGGGCGCGGATCTCTCCACAGCTTCCATTCGTATTTCGGGCGCGAACTCCATGCGCATTGACAATGCAGGCTGCTTGGCGATCGAAACAGAAGCGGGCCTTCTTCTACAATCGGCACCGATAGCCTGGACGGTGGACGCTAGCGGTAGCAAAGAAAACTACCCCTGCAATTTTCGTCTGCTAGCGGAGGACCGTTTTGGCTTTGAAGGTCCTCCGGTTCCCATCGACCAGCGCTTGGTCGTGGACCCTGGTCTGATCTGGTCGACCTACTTGGGGGACGAGGACGAGGACATCACGGAAGCTCTAGCGATTGTTCCGGGCGGTGACGTACTCGCCACGGGTAGCACTAACTCATTTGATTTTCCTGTCACGGTCGGAGCCTACGATATGGGATGGAGCGGCCCAGATGCCTTCATCTCGCGAATCAGCGCCGACGGTAGTTCTCTTGTCTACTCGACTTTTATTGGAGGAGCGGGAGCCGAGCGAGGCACAGCTCTCGCAGTTCATTCCGATGGCTCGGTCTATCTCACAGGCGAGACTTCCTCCGCGGACTTTCCAGCGACAAGTGCGGCCTACGATCAATCGCTTGGTGGTTTCTACGATGGCTTCATCTTGCACCTGGACAGTAGTGGCTCCAGTTTATTGCAAGCTAGCTTCCTCGGCGGAAGTGGTCTTGAACGTGTGACTGACTGCGCACTGGATCCCAATGGAATGCCGGTTCTGTGCGGCTCAACTGCCGGATCGGGCTTCCCGACATTTTTTGGCAGCTACGACAGCACATTCAGTGGTGGGGTCAATGACGGGTTTGTTACGCGCTTCAGCGCGGATCTAGCGAGTTTAGATTTCTCCACTTACTTTGGTGGTGGTGGCACCGAGCGTGTCGAGTGCTTGGAAGTTGCCAGCGACGGATTGATCAGCATCGCGGGCTGGACGAGTTCCACGAACTTCCCAACGACGTCCGGCGCATTGCTTGGAAATCTGAGTGGCGGATCCGGCGACGAAGATGGCTTTGTTGCGCGGCTGGATGCCTTTGGTCAATCACTCGTTTTTTCGACCTACTTGGGTGGAACCCAATCAGATAGAGCCAACGCAATGGCCTTGACCTCGACCGGCGATTGCGTGGTTGTGGGCGAGACTCAATCGAGTGATTTTGTGCTGGGATCTACGCCCGGCCAATCAACGAATGGAGGGCAAAAAGATGGGTTTGTCACGCACCTGTCCTCAACCGGCGGCGCGACCCAAATTGTTACCTCAAGCTATTTTGGCGGCTCGATGGATGATCGCTGTGACAGCATCGCCCGGCTGCCTGGGGATCAGTTTGCCGTCGCAGGAACGACGGGAAGTAACGACCTTGTCATGGAACCTTGGGTTTACGACAGGATTTACAGCAAGGCCCCTTGGGGTGGGGTTAGCGATCTCTTTATCAACCGCTACGAAGCCGATGGCAGCCTGAATTACTCGACCTACTTTGGTGGCAACGTCGATGACGTTGGTACAGATTTGATCAGTGATGAGCAGGGCGGCGTGGTCTTTTGCGGCTACACCAATTCGCTTGGCTTCCCTTTAACCGGTGGTGCCTTCGATACGAGCTATGACTACTCTGGTTTGACGGACGGCTTTGTGAGTCACTTCGAGTTCGTGCGCTTTCCCTTTAACTACGGAGAGCCGAAGATCAACTCGATCGGTAGCTGGGCGCAACTCTCTAGTTCCGGTTTCCCTAGCTTGGCGGAGAACAACTTTACGATCTGGGGGGACGGTGCCATGTCCAACACGCAGGGACTCATTTTCTATTCGTCTGGCTCCGCGGCCGCACCCTTCTTAGGGGGGGAATTGCTGCTCAGCCCGCCCCTCCAACGGACACCGGTTCAGAGCATCGGGTGGCTAGGTGGTGCTAGTTTGGCGGTAGACATCGATGCCAGCATGGTGGGTACCAAGCGTTTCTACCAATTCTGGTACTTGGACCCAAACGATGCATTCGGAGTTGGACTGTCGGATGCCCTCGAAGTCTTCTTCTATCCTTAGATCTTCTTGGAGAGCTCTGCTCTATCGAAACCCGCCAGGCTTTGGGGGGGGCTGGGCCGGGCCCTTAGATCCAGGCATAGGCTTCTGATCGCCGGCCCCCAGATTCCTCTGTCTCTGGGCAGCCCTTCCGCCTGCAACCAACGGTTCGTGAACCATGGGGTCCGGTCGCTTGCGCATCTTCTCCCGGATCTCTTCCAACTCTTTCGCAGTTGGATCGCGACCGAGTAGCCCGCCCTCGTCAGCCATGGATTCATTAGCCTCTTTCCAGAGAGCTCTCAAGAATGGGACCCAAGCTGGTGAGGTCACCAGCAACAAGGTCGCCTTCATGAGTTTGCTTTGCCAGGATTCCATAATCGCTACCCGACTCTAGTGGACTTCGAGCCGGCAGATTCTAGGCCTCTTTCCAAGGGCGCTGTTCTTTGCAACGCACGCAGCGTCGGAAGAACTGTGGCTCGGCTTCAGCCTTGGGGAAGAGTTCCATCAGATTCTTATCGTTACCCCACTGAACGGTTTGTTCCTCAGCTTCGTGAATCCAGGTGTGTCCGAGGAGTTTGCAGAAAATGTTCATGCTTGAAATCAGAGGGCGTCGTGTGAGCCCTTGGTTCTAAGTAGCCTTCGCGCGCCTGACAAGCCGCGCCCAGCAAATCTTACGAGGTTTGGCGCTTCTGCCCGGCGTTCACGATCCATTCCAGTGCCTCGGGTGGAGAGGCTTCGAAACTGAAAAGCATCTGGGAGTAGAAAACAGTGGCTTCGGTTAGGGCGCACAGAGTATTGGCTTCCAAGAGGTAGAGTTCGTCCTCTTGCCTATCGTAGAAGCAGTCCAGGCGTGCGTAGCCGGCCAAACCCAGGGCATTTGAAATTTGAAGGATCCGCCCTCTGATCGTACTTTGGCGCTCCCCGTCCAGAAAAGCGTCCAGGCTCAGATTTGTTCCGACGCCCTGCTGAAACTTCTCTTCGAGGGAAAGTTCGGCGGCCCGGGCAATGGTCAGACTGGGCATGGCGACCTGTAACCCGTGTTTTGGGAGCTCGCAGACGGCGCAAGTGATTTCTACGAAGCGCTTGGCGTTCCACCAGCTCTGGAGATTGAGCGCGTTGCAATCCCCCGCTGGCAATTCGGGCCCGTTTTCGTCGACGAGAGCCGCTTCGAAAAGCCAGAGAAGCGGCGGGGGTTCGGGCAATTGAAGTGGGCGCGATCCTGGGCCCAATTCACCTGCCTCTAACGTCGGGCGCATTTCAATGATAGCTCTCACCATGCGCTCCAATTCTCCCCCGTTAGCAAGCAATTTGACGCCGGTGGAGCATCCATCGCTGGCTGGTTTCAAGATGACCATGGTTGAGGAGAGCTCAGTCTGCAAGCTCGCAAATCGTTTGGCCCACGCGCCTTCGCTTACCCAATCCAAAAGCTCGGAAGGGCTTGCTTGGCGTTGCCGTGGAACGGCGACACCTGGAATGTGTGCCGCGCGCACACGCTCGACGGCTTCGATTTTGTTGCTGCAAAGTAGCGAGGAGCGAGGTCCCGAGCCGTTGTAGCTTTTGCCCAATGCCTGCAATGCTGCCTGGAGGGTGCCATCTTCGCCCGGGCCTCCGTGCAGTGCCAGGAAGACGAAGTCCGCTTCCGCCACGGCAGTGGGCAGCGCACAAGTCTTGCCAACGTGCAGATTGCGCATGCGAGACTCTGTCTCTAGACCGGCGCCCAGCTCCTTAGCTAGAGCCTCACCGAACTTGGCGATCTCCTCGCGACGTTCTGGTGCTTCGATCAGGCTCGCAATCTCCTCGACATCATGGTGCAAGGCGTAGAACAGGCCAACCTCGGTGAAACGCGATGATCTGTCCATAAAGACAAAACGCACGTCGTAACCGCGCGCCATCAACCCCAGCCCAACGAAGATTCCACTTTGGCGGGAGACCTGGCGTTCGCTCGTGGGGCCGCCGAATAGAACGTGGACGCGTGTCTCGTGGGCTTCCTCTACCTCCAGTTTGGACAAGACAATACCCGCTCGATCCGCTGCGCGTGCGAGCAGGAGGCGGATCAGTTGTTCATGGCCAATCCCGGCCATGGATGTCTGCAAGAAGCCGAAGCTCGAAAAGCCCATGCCACTGATCCCGTTAATGTCGGTCACTGTGACGCGGCCTTTTTCATCGTAGAAGCCATCGATACGAGCCATGTCCCGTAGCCCGGTGGCTTTCCAGGCTCCCAAAGAGGCCTTCCGCAAGTCGTCCGCGAGGCTTACTTTGCGCAGTGGTGTGTGCAGCCGGGTCCCGGAACCGTGCAGGTATTTTGAGCGGGTGTCGTAGAGGTTGCTTGAGGTCTCGACCTCGGTGGGGGCTAGCGCGAGCGGTCCGGCGGGCGTGTCGAGCACGACCACGGAGAACTCCGTACCGCTCAATACGCCCTCGACGAGCACTTCTTGATCTTGCTCAAAGGCCAGATTAACGGCGGCATCGAACTCCGCTCGATCCTCATCCACCAAGGAAACGCCGAGGGAGGAACCACCACGATTCGGTTTGATTGCGCAGAGCTTCGTTCCCGAGTCGCGGGCGAATGTGCCCGCTTTCTGAAACATCAATTCGGGCTGGGCCAGCCAGTCCTCGGGTGTTATTGAGAAGTGTTCTGGCACTTCAAAGCCTTTCGACCTTAGACATGCGTACGTCGCACGCTTATCAAAGGTGAGTGCGAGCGCATCGGGGGCGCTGAACACGTAGGCGACATCTAGTTCCTCGAGCCGGCGCTGTAAGCTGCCATCCTCGCCAAAACGTCCGTGAATGAGCGGCACCACGATATCCTGCTTTTGCAGGCATTGGGCGAGTTGGGATTCATCTAACTGGGCCTCGGGGGCCAGGAGCCCCTCGAAGTCCTCGCAGGTATTTGTGTAGTGGTAGGCCCGCGGCAAGATCCATGCCTGTTCCTTACGATCGAAGAACAGCACCAGGAGCTCCATGGATGGATCTTTTTCCAGCCATGTGACCCAGGGCTTAATCGATCCCGCCGAGATGTTGCGCTCATCGCTCGGGCCTCCAAAACATAGACAAACCTTGATCATTAGACGCCGGCATACCATCTACGCCGGGCGTCATGCAAGGGTCTCGACGGACTGCTAGGAATGCCCGGGCCCACAGACCCGGTTCTTGCCCGCGCGTTTGGCGCGGTAAAGGCATTCATCAGCTTCTTGGAACAAGTCGTCCGCGACCTGAATCCGTCCGCTGCTGGTCGAGGCCACACCAAAAGAAGCGGTAATTGAGATCAAGCCACCCTTCCATGCGATTTTGGTCGTGTTGAGGAGCCTGCGTAGGCGCTCCGCCAAGACCATGGCCGCCGCCACATCAGATTGGGTCATGACGACCACGAATTCCTCGCCACCACAGCGGGCGAGCAACTCACTGGAGCGGAGTTCATTGGTGAATATCCGTGCCACTTCTCGCAACACGTGATCCCCGGCCACATGCCCGAGACTGTCGTTGACGCTTTTGAAGTCATCTAAATCGAACAGTACCAAAGAGAACGGCCGGTCAGTCCGCGACGATTGGGCTATTTCTTGTTGGTTACGAACATCGAAATAGCGCTTGTTGAAGGCTCCCGTGAGGTGATCCATATTGATCGAATCGTAGAGCGCTCTTTCGTAGCTCTCCTCGATTTGGTCACGAAAAGAAAAGCGGACTAGTGCAGCTCCGCCTATGTGTAGTTTGGATCCGTCACGGAGGGCGACGGGTTCTTGGGTCACGGAGCGACTACCGAGGAGTGTTCCGTTTTTACTGCCACAGTCCATGACTGTAGCGTGCCCATCTGCGTCAACGCTCAATTGGGTGTGAAACCGAGAGACAGCCTCGTCACTCAATTGAATTGAAGCCTCTGAGCTTCGACCAATGATGTGGGTGCCGACGGCTAGGGGATAGACCCTTCCAGCCTCGCATCCTGTGATGACAGTTACCCAGGCACGCTTGGAAGCAGATGACGGGGAAACCTCTGTAGCAAGCCAATGGGTTGTTTTGTCGAGATCTCTAGACATACGAGCAGGAACCATCGATAGACAGTTGGGACTAAATAGTTGTCACGACGAGCACCTATTGCACAGCTTCCCAAGTGGCAATTGGCTTCAGGACGAGATCGACAAGTTATTGTCCCAACCGGAGTTAGTTTTTGAATCCCTATAGAAAAAACCCTATGCCCGCGCTGGAGGGTCCGGGAACCCGGATCGCTGCGGCCAAAGGCTCAGAAACTGAGCCCATAAGTGATGGTCCAGTTGGTGGAGTCTTCTGCAAATCCCAAGTCGAGACGGAAGGTTGCTGCTCGTTCTAGATTGATACGGCCGCTGAGCCCATAGCTGCTCTTGACGTCAGCATCGCTGAGATGATTCAGGCCATCCGCGACGCTACCTAACTCGTAGAACAGTGCCATTCCAACCCGTTCGACTCGTACCCGCTGGTTGTAAGCCAAGCCACGCGGCAAGACGACAATGCGATACTCAACGGCACTGAACCAGGCAGCTTGATCGCGGAAGCGCCCGGGTACATATCCACGCAGGCGCCGCGAACCGCCTAGAGTCGGCAAAGCCCAGAAGGGTAAGTCTCCAGTCGAGTCCTCAACGGAGGCCAGGAAGGCCAAGCGGTCCGTCGGTGGGTTTTCCTCCGTTGAGTCGCCATTGTCGTGGAACAAGCCCGGTAGTGGCAGGATCGCGCTGCCTCGCAAACCGTAGCGGGATCCGGTTCGATTGTCTGTCATCCACGGCGTTCCATTGCCCCACAGTTGCAAGAGGGTTCCGCGATAGGGATTGCTCTGGCTGTCTCGTGTGTCGTAGCGCAAGTCGGCGCTGAACCAAATGCTGTCCAAGTCGTCGCCGTCATCGAACAAGACGGGGGAAACGTCCTGCATGTCCCCAACGCTACTGACAAAGCCCTCACCCAAATTGCGATGCTCAAGGCGGGCGCCGAGCCCAACGACCCAAGCACTTCCAGCAGACGGCAGAGAATTGCTAAGGCCAAAGTCCACGCTGGCGGTCTCGTCCGTGTAGCTGGTCTCGTTAGCCTCAAGAGAATCGGCTCCGAGTCCAAAGAAGCGCCTGGTCAGGGTCTTGCGGTAGGCCACGCGAGCTTGAATGAAGCTGCGTTCTTCCTGGATCACTCCGCCACCGGGCAGGTTCCGGTGGTCTAGCCAACGACGCCAGAAAAAGGAATAGTTCTGCTGCCCTTCCGTGGTGTAGGTGAAGGAGCTAGTGGCGAATTCCTGCCGGCGCTGATTGCGGAAATCGATGTCCGTTAGGGAGACCCCTACGCCGGTACCCACATCACTGGAGAAGAACAGTACTGGCGCCGCAAAGGTGCTGACAAGGAAGCGGTCAACCACATTACCCTCACTGATTCGGCCCTCCGGCTTGTAGCGCCAACGATCGGGGTTCGGTACATCCTCCGGCAACTGGACCTTTGGAATGCGGCCATCGGCCTCCACGCCCTCCAATAAGTCGGTGGTGGGCGGCGATTGGCAGCTGGCAATTCCGAGAAGTAGGGAGCTGAATGCAAGTGTGCGGCGCGGGATCGCGTTGCCTATCAGGATGAACATGCTCCAGGAGATACCTTGTCCGTCAGGGCTCCGCACCAAGAACCCGGGCAAAAAAAAACGGCGGGCGGTTCCGAAGAACCGCCCGCCGGGTGGCAAGAGGACCGAGCATTTTAGGAAGGAGGTTCCGGACCTGCCCGGTCATGGCTTCAAGCGGATCACTTTTCCCCGCGCTGGGGCACTGAATCCGACTCAATCGACCGATCGCTAACACCGAGTCACCGCAACCTGGGAGCGTTCGTCCCCTAGGGGAAGAGCGATTAGGTCAGTAGTGCGCCCGGAAGAGCGTCCCGCTTTCGAAGCCAACGAAATGTACCCCCTGATTTTGGGGCGGGCGAAATAGGCCTAGAAATTCCTCGGCGGGAGGCGGCGATTGTAGGCTTCCCCGGAGTGGATTCAGCGACGGGGGCGACGCTTCCGTCGACCTCTCCGCGCTTGTTTACGTTCGCCTTCCACCTGGTCTGGTTCCATCTCTAGGGCGTCTCTGTAGCGTTCTTCCCAGGCCTTGTAGATGTCCCAGCCCTCGCCACGAGCTTCTGTTCGCAGTCGAAAGAGATCTAAGGATTCACGAAATTCCTCCGCCAGACAAAAAAGTCGGGGGCGGAATCGCCTGCCAAAAGGACCTAGGAAATTCTTTTGCTGGAAAATGATGCGGCGCGTTCGGCCCGCATCGCGGCGCGATATTCGGGAGTTCCCGGTGAGGTTTTCGAGCACTTCGCCGGTCACGTATTGGAAGTCTGGCGGCGGACCCGGCAGCGTACGAGTTTCGGTGTCGGCTTGGCGTTCCACCATGTCGTAATAGAGGATCGCCAGGCAGACCGGGGTCGACGGAATGAATCCATCATGCACTTGTGCGTCGAGGGCTTCGAGGAGCCCCGCCAAACTGGCAGCGCGCTTTAGATCGGCTTTGGACTGATCCTCAAGGGGGCCCAAATGTTCATCCAATTCGGGCAAGATGACAGCTAGCGCCCCACACTGTCGCAACTTCTGAAAAGCACCTAAGGCAGAGCCCGAGCGCAGCAACTTCAAGATCTCCTCGAGCACACGCGGCGGCGCTGAGCGACTCAACTCTTCAGAGCACTCGCACATTGCATTCCAGGTCCGGTCCTCGATGTGAAAGCCGAGCCGCGTAGCAAATTTGATCGCGCGCAGGATGCGGACTGGATCTTCAGGGATGCGAACATCCGGATCTCCAATCGTGCGCAAAACACCATCTTCGAGGTCTTGGAGGCCACCTACGTAATCGATGATTTCGCTACGAGTCGGGTCGAGTAGCAAACCATTGACGGTGAAGTCGCGTCTGCGTGCGTCCTCAATCGCGGTCCCGTATGTGTTGTCCTCAACGATCAGGAGATCGTCGCTTTCGGAATCCTTGGCCTGCGGTTCGGCCCGGAAAGTTGCCGTTTCGATAACCACGGTTGGGCCATAGCGGATATGTACCAACCGAAAGCGGCGGCCAATGATGTGACTGTTGCGCGGGAAGAGACGCCTTACCTGACGGGGGTGCGCGCTAGTGGCGACGTCGAAGTCCTTGGGTTTTAATCCAACCAATAGATCGCGAACACAGCCGCCCACTAAGAAGGCCTCGTAGCCACTACGCTGCAGGCGGGAAATGACGCGCAAGGAATTCTCACCCTTGATCTGGGAGAGGATATCGTCGGCTTCAATGACTAGGCCTTCAGCCTCCCCCCGGTCGTCATTGGGGTTGTTCGAGGAGTGATTCTGGCGCATGAGTTCTGGGCGGAGATTGGGTTCGAGACTCGCTGGCCTTCTAGGGCGTTCTCCGCTGGTCTGCCACTGTAATCACCCTGGGCTCAGGGACAAGAGATCGAGGAAGGCGATTGGCAAGCCTTGCAGGCCTTGGGAAGGGCGGCTAACCTTCTGGCCGCTTGTGTAGGGCAGTAGCTCCAATTGGTTAGAGCGACTGATTCCAAATCAGTAGGATCGGGGTTCGAGTCCCTGCTGCCCTGCCACCTCGCTCGCACCGAGAGAACCCTTCCCCCCAGTAAATCGTCTCTGAATTCCCCACCTATGGATTGTCCCCAGGAAGCAGACCCCGACGAGTTGGACGCGAATGAATTGGGAGAGGACGAGGATCGAGAGCTCGAAACCGATGATGAGGGCACAGCAGTCCCGTTAGGCGAAATCGGAATCGAAAACCTCGTCGGAGACTCGGAAGCATTCGGCACCGAAGACCTACCCGCACCTCCTGATATGGAGGATCTTGAAGGCTTCGATGACGACGACGATGACGATGACGATGACGATGACGACGAGGAAGATGGCGAGGGCGAGGGCGAGGAAGCCGAGGCACAACCCAAGGACGCCGCCGACGACGCTGAAACGCTAGTCAAGCCCAAGCGCAAGGATGAGGAGGAGGAACCCCCCGGTCCCGACGTTCCGGCGCCACCGAAAAAGGATTTGCGAACCGCCCTCGAGTTGGTTTTCGCCAACGAGGCGATCGAACCCGAACTCCTGGATCGCTTTGCAGAGCATGCCCACTTTGTTCTCACCATGAACCGCGTGGTCAATTTGACGGCGATCATCGACCCCAAAGAAATCTCCGCCAAGCAGTACCTCGATTGCTGGCGAGTGACTCAGATGATGTCTTTCATGGGCAAGAAAATTGTGGATCTGGGTTCCGGCGGCGGATTCCCCGGCCTTCTCCTGGCGATGTCCGAGCCGCACTGCAAGGTCGTCGTCACTGAAATGCGCGAGAAGAAGGCGGAGTTCCTTACCGAGTGCATCGAGAAACTCGGCATCAAGAACGCTACGGCCTATTCTGGCCGTGCAGAAGATTACCTGGCCGCGAACCGCGTCGATGTGGTCGTTGCCCGTGCTGTGAGCTCCGTGCGAGAAAATGTGCGGACGCTGCGCAAGGTGCGCCATTCGCTCAAAGACTATGTGATGCTCAAGGGCGCTTCTTGGTCACGTGAAGTGCGTGCTGGTGAGCGTGAGGCTGAACGACTCGGATTCACCCTCGATACGGTCTGGGAATACGAGTTGCCCGAAGATATGGGCAAGCGGGCGATTCTCGTCTATCGCGCTCCCGGGGCTCTCTAGCCACGGACCGAACTCGATCTGCCCAACCCAACCTGTTCAATGTAGGAACAGCCCCCCCTGAAAAAGATGAGGGGTGGTGCCCGAGGGGGGAGTCGAACCCCCACTCCCTTAACGGGAACATGGACCTGAACCATGCGCGTCTGCCAATTCCGCCACCCGGGCCGGGTGAGCGGGGAAGATTACGGAGCGGCCAGGAGTAGGTCAACGTCGCTGCTGGACTTATCTCGCAAACTCACCACCCCACCGTAGACTCACCCCATGGCCAAGAAGCCCGAAGCGAACCGCAGTATCACCCGCAACAAGAAGGCCACTCACAACTTTCTTGTGCTCGAAGAACTCGAGTGCGGCATGGTGCTCTTGGGCACAGAGGTCAAAAGTCTGCGTGCGGGGCAATGCTCGATCGCTGAGGCTTACGCCCGCATCCACTCCGGCGGTATGTGGCTCATGGGGGCTACGATCCCCGAGTACCGCCAGGGCAATACCAACAATCACCCGCCGACCCGCGAGCGCAAGCTCCTGATCCACAAGAAGGAACTCGAGCGTTGGGGCAAGAAGGTGCGCGAGCGAGGTGTCACGATCATGCCCCTCGAAATCTACTTTCAGGGCAGTTTGGTGAAGTGCCGGGTCGGACTGTGTCGTGGCAAGAAACTCTACGACAAGCGCCAATCTGAGCGCGACAAGGACGACAAGCGCAGCATGGCACGCGAACTGAAGCGCAATCGTTAGCCTTGCGTCGGCTTTTTCCTGTGCTACGCTCCCCGCTCATAAATAGGGGGGCGCAATGGTTTCGACCGGTTTCAATCGCCTCCGTGTTGCGCGCCGGGGATCCCAGGTCACCCCGCTAAACCCTCCCGGGAAAGGCATTTACTTGCCAACAATTTTTCTCTCGCAGCTTAAGTTACTAGCTGCCGTTCCCCCAGGGCTTGCCCGTGGTCTTGGGGGGACGTAAACAGCGGGCTGGCTGGCTTCACTCCGCACCCCGGTGAACCAGCGAGAAATTAGGGATGTTTGTTTGACGGGAGCTTGTCCATGGGCGCCCCGATGACGAGAACCAAATCACGGACTACGCACGTAGACGCACGGTGTGTGGGGACTCCGGGACGCGGGTTCGACTCCCGCCGCCTCCACCAATCACTTCTCCCTTACGCGACTTGGTCGCTACCCCAACACGCAAGCCCAAGAGCAGGCTAATACAGCGCCAGTGAGCAGACTCAAAGTGAACAGTGCCCTTGTCTTGGGCGCCCTGTCTTCGATGTTGTTCTCCTCTTGCGAGACGTTCAGCAAGATCGTGGAACTCGATTTCTATGACGCGCCGGATTCGCGGGTAGAGAACTTGAAGCGTCTGCACACTCCGGCTGGCAAGCACCACTACACGGTGCACTTCGTCGGGGACTTTGATCAGGCCTTCGGCAAGGCGAGCCGGACAATCGGAGGTGTTAGTCTCGGAAAGGACGCGGGTAGCTCAAGCAGTCCGCAGGGCAAACCCAAGCGCTTGGAGAATCCGAGCGAGTCTTGCTTGGAGCTGTTGACGGAACTCTTGGAGTTCGATTCCAGCAAGAAGCCCCGTTTGGCGGCAATTCAAGTCGCCTGGTGCGC
>JBLIOI010000120.1:0-14112 GCA_047639675.1 Planctomycetota bacterium
TTTCCCAGATCCGCCAACCGCTCGACAACGCTTTCACAAAGCCGTAACGCGCGCGGCCTGTCCCCACCGTGATCGCCGATGGTGTGTCCGACTAGATTCATGAATGCGGCTGCCCCAGAGGGGTCATCGGGCAAGACAAGTTCAAGGCCCGCTTCGAGATCTCTGGCAACCTTCTCAGTTTCATGCTCGTGTTCTTCCCACCCACTCTTGATCAGTTCTGCTAGTTCCATCGCCACAGCATAGCGGACTCCCCACCACAGGGTCAGGAGACAGCGGATCGATCCAGGGCTTTGAAGGTCGTAGAATTCGCAGATCCAATCCGCATAGAATCCCAGAGTGGGGCTGCCCTTGATTCATTGGCTTTCGAGTACCATAGAGTCCAACGATCATGCCTAACTCCTCCATGCCCATTCTCGACAGTCGCCAGCGCCCCCTGCGCAACCTGCGTCTATCGGTCACTGACCGCTGCAACTTGCGTTGCGGTTATTGCATGCCCGAGGAGCACTACACCTGGCTTGATAAACCGCAGATCCTGACCTTCGAAGAGATCGCGACCCTGGTGGAAGCCTTCTGCTTGCTCGGAGTACATAAGTTGCGATTGACCGGCGGTGAGCCCCTCTTGCGCAAGGACCTTCCAGTCTTGATCAAGATGATTAGCGCCAACCCGAAGTTAGACGACATCGCAATGACCACCAACGGCGTCCTACTGGCGGAGCAAGCACCGCTCTTGAAGGAAGCTGGAGTGGGACGCATTACGGTCAGCCTCGATTCGCTAAGAGAGGACCGCTTCCTTCAGTTATCACAAAGGCAGAAGCTCACTGAAGTCATAGACAGCTTGCACACCCTGCGCGACCTGGGCTTCCAAAAGACAAAGATCGACACGGTTGTCTTGCGTGGCATCAACGATGATGAGCTGATTGACCTGGTTGAGTTTGGCAAGAAAATGAACGCACAGGTGCGCTTTATCGAATACATGGATGTCGGCGGAGCCACACGCTGGTCGATGGACAAGGTTGTCACCAAGGTTGAGATCCTTGAGCGGCTAGAAGCACACTACGGACCTTGCGAGATGGTTGGCGGGCGCAACTCCGCTCCCGCGGATTGCTTCAAGCTTCCGAACGGTACGGTGTTCGGGATTATCTCCTCCACTACCGAGCCTTTTTGCGGAGCCTGCGATCGCTCGCGAATCACGGCGGATGGGACTTGGTACACCTGCCTCTACGCGCGCAACGGAACCGACTTGCGCAGCCCTCTGCGCGAGGGCGCGGACGCTCAGACTCTGGCTAAGCTTATTCGTCCCAACTGGAATGTGCGGGACGACCGTGGTGCCGAGGAGCGTTTGGAATTGTCCCAACGCTCCCCATTACTTGATCCAGCCGAATTGCGTGAGGATCCGCGCCTGGAGATGCACGCACGCGGCGGTTGATCTACACTCGCCCAAGCGATGAGACTACCCAAAGCACAGAAGGCGAGGCGTATCCACGAGATCCTCGACGAGCTCCACGCGGAGGTCCCGGTGCCCTTGGATCACTCGGACCCCTTCACTTTGATGATCGCGGTCTTGCTCTCGGCGCAAACCACCGATGCGCGAGTCAACCTGGTCACACCTGCGCTTTTCAAACGAGCCTCCAGCGCCAAAGAAATGGCGAAGGTTCCAGTAGAAGACATCTTGGGCTGTATTCGCACCTGCGGATTGGCGCCCTCGAAAGCCAAGAACATACGCAGCTTGTCGGAGCTCTTGATGAAAAATCACAAGGGACAAACACCGCGCACCTTCGAGGAATTGGAAGCTTTGCCGGGTGTCGGGCATAAGACAGCCAGTGTCGTTATGGCCCAGGCCTTTGGTGTTCCCGCCTTTCCAGTCGACACGCACATTCACCGCTTGGCGGCTCGCTGGGGACTCTCCGACGGCAAGAACGTTGAGAAAACCGAACGCGATCTCAAACCCTTGTTCCCAGAGGAGTCTTGGAACAAGCTTCACCTTCAATTCATCTACTTTGGCCGCGAGCACTGCCCTGCACGCAACCACAATCTTGACGGCTGCCCGATCTGTTCTTGGGCGTCTACCGCCAAGCGCAAGAACGAGGAACGCAAGAAGAACAAGCCTTCAACTAGCAAACGATAAATCAATGGAAACCAGCGACTACCAAGAACTAGCCGACGCCTGCCTGAAGAGAATCGAAGACTGGATCGAGGACTTCGATCCCGACGAACTCGATTTCACGCCATCCGATGGAGTCGTCACAATGGAATTCGCCGATGGTGCTCGGTTCGTCTTGAACCGCCAAAGCGCTGCCTCGCAAGTTTGGCTTGCAGCGGGCGCACGCGCCTGGCACTTCAACTTTGACGCGGACGCAAAGGAATGGCGAGATGACAAAGAGGGCAACGAATTGTTCGCCCGCATCGCAGAGGTCGTCAGCGCAAAACTTGGACGCACCGTCACGATCTAGAGCATAGGAAAGTCTGCGATGATCCAACTGCACCGACTCGAAGGCTTTTATTGGGTTGCAAGGACCGGAGGTTATGCGCGCGCCGCGCGCGCCTTTCCCTACCCGATCACGCAACCGGCTGTGCACCAGCAAGTCAAGAAGCTAGAGACAGACCTCGGGCTCTCGCTATTTGAACACGTTACGAAGGAAGGCATGAAGCTGACGCCTGCGGGCACGCGCCTGTTCGAGTTCGTCAGTCCTTTCTTTGCTGGGCTGCCCGCCATCGTTCGCAGCCTTGAAGAAGGTGAATACGGCGGAGAGATCGAACTCGCGGTGGCTGCCCTCGCTTTGCGCAGCATCCTGCCCGCCTGGATCAATCGCGTGCACCGCGCACATCCCAACGTGCGCATTCACATGCGCGAGGCGCCGGACCTCGATCTCAATATCCTGCGCCGTGGAGAAGTCGACATGGTCATCGACTACTTCCCTGAGATACCGGACGACTGCGCCTCTTTGAAGGTCGGGACCATGCGCCCCTTCTTGGTCGTACCGCGCACGCGAACCGCACCTTCGACAAAGTCGATGCAACTCTCGGACTGCGCGGGTGAAACCTTCATTGCCTACAGTTCGCACACATTGGCCTATGAACTGCAGATGCAAGCCTTGGCTATGCATGGGATAAAGCCCCCCGTCATTCACACAGCATCAGGAGCTGACAGCATCTTAGGCTTCGTCGAAGCGGGACTCGGCTACTCACTCATCCCATCCTTCGATAGCGCAGGCCCTAAGAGTCGCAACCTACGGGCCTTCCCCTTGAAGTCCCCCGATGTCGAGTACGCGGTCTACGCAGTTTGGCGCAAAGACACACCCGAGAATCCCGTACTGGACGCGTTATTAGAGGAAGCTCCCAAGTAAGAGCCGCAAACCGAAATGCACAAGATCAACATCCAAGAGAAGTTGGACCTCTTCAATGAGACCTGGACGCCAAAGATCATCGGCGAACTGAACGGGCAACAGATCAAGCTTGCCAAGCTTGAAGGCGAGTTCGTTTGGCACAGCCACGAATATGAAGACGAGATGTTTATGGTGATCGAGGGCGAGCTCTTGATGCAATTGCGCGACCGAGAAGTGCTTCTGAAGGCTGGCGAGATGTTCATTGTTCCGCGCGGCGTGGAGCACAACCCGGTGGCTCACAAACCCTGCAGCCTGATGCTATTCGAACCCGCTGCAACCGCACACACAGGCGATGTAGATCACGAACGTACAGTTCGCGATCAAAAGTGGATCTGAAGCTTCCCTCTTACAATAGAAGGCAAGCGAAACGTAAGCCCGCGTACGACAAGAGAAAAGCGCGCAGCGAAAACCCCGTAGTCACAAGGCTTGCGCGATCTTGTTCAGATTCCCTCTTGAGAAAACTGAATAGGGGCGACCGCATTCCTTCTTCTCCCGGCTCCATTGCTTTGTCGCGAGATCAGTAAACCCTCGGCAACTCCACCTGAAGCCTTGGACCACTCATCATCTAAACCCGAGCCCCCAGCAGTCACCTCTGCGCCCCCGGTCCTCGAGAGATAAAAGAGCGAGTCCCAAGCACAACCACAGGTCGAATCAAGTCAAGTCTCTGCTGTGAATCGCACAGAGTGATTCAGAAGGAATTGAGAGTTCCAGCCGTCGCCGCGGTTTGGCCTCAATAAAAATTAGGAGATAGACTGATGATTCAAATGCGCTCTCTCAGTGTTCTTGGTTCGGTTCTCGCAGGCTTTGGCGCAATCGGCGCTGGCACCCAAATGAACGCAAGCATTGGAAGTGTCGACGGCGGCAAGATCCAACGCGAGCCGGTTGTCATGTTCGATGTCAGCGGAGGCACTCTCCTAGGTGCCTATGCCGAGCACCTCATCGTCTACAACGATGGCTACGCCAGCTACAGCATCATGTCGCCCTTTGAGGAGGCCCGAGTCGAGGGCCGCATGCTGCCGGGGAATGGAGCTGCCAACCTCCTCGAGGAGCTGGAGAAGGCCGGAGCCTTCGAAATGACGGACGCAGAAGGCGAAGTCTCAGATGTTCCGCTCACGACCGTCACGGTCTTCCAAGGCGGGACCAACGCAGCGGCCCACAGCTTCAGCTACTGGCTCTCTTCCGGGCCCCAAGGCATGGCTGACGATGTGCTCTCGGACTTCATCTTCGCCCAATTCTCGGCCCTCGAACGCTAGCCGCCCACCCGCCAGTGACAGCCCATCCCGGGGCAGTTCAGCCAAGCTGGACTGCTCCCGGATTCCATTTGTGGTTCGGCCTTCGAGAGTGCATTCTGATCCCTATGGTCGGCCACAGGTGAGAAATCGCACCGCAGCCAACCACAATCAGTAGTGGTCCGTGACCTGAACACCCCCAATGCCTAGGGTGGCCTTGCCATAGCCTCCCCAGCCGCCCCCAGCCCAGAATCCCAACATGAAGGCCACCTCCCGCGTTTACCTTGTCGGCGCTCACTCCACCGGAAAGACGACTCTCGCGCGCTGGATTCGGGATTCTTACGGCCTGCCGATGATCTCTGAGGTGGCGCGCGGCGTCCTGGCTGAGATGGAAGCCAAACTCGATTCATTGCGGACGGATGTGGCCCTGGTCAACCGCTACCAGCGCGAGGTTTTCGAGCGTCAGATCCTCGCCGAACAAGAGCAAGAGGGCAGTTTCGTCTCCGACCGCGCCTTCTGTAACCTCGCCTACGCCGCCCAGCACTCGACAATTTTGGCGGACATTGCCGGCGGATCGCGACTTGCAGACTACATGGACACTGTGCGCAACGGCCTTGTGTTCTACCTGCGCCCCCACCGCGAATTGCTCGCCGAAGATGGCGTGCGCGCAGGCGTCGAGTGGGAAGAGGTCCTGCGCATCGATGGCATGGTTAAGATGCTGCTTGAGATGTATGGCGTGTCCTACATTCCGGTGGAGTCACTCCCCATGCAGGAACGGATTCGCTTGGTCGAGAACGTTCTCGGTCTCGCAGGCTTCCAGCGCACGGGAGAACAGGAGCCGGCACCCAAAGAGTCGGAAGCCTTTGTCGAGATCCCGCGGCCGACATCGATGACCTTCGTGCGACGAGAAGGTTCGGCGACATTGAACCGCGCTTCGACAACGAGCCGCTAAGCGGTTCACGGTTAGCTGATCTTCGCGAACGTAGCCATAATGGCGGCGCGTGTCATGGATGGGTACCTTTGGTAGACGAGAGGTATTCCTCGAAGCTTGGGCCACGGTGAGATGGCTCGTCCAATTCAGCAGCGCGCACAAGAGCACCCATCTCTCCCGAGCCGAGAGAATCGGCGCGGGGCGAGTCGGACGTGCTGAGCAGCACTCAGGACAAGGAACACCAAAGACGCCGGAGAGAATCACGCCTTCGGCCCCTCGCAATGGCGGGCTCCATCGCACCCCAGGTTGGGCCTGCGAAGCACAGCCCGTTAACCAACACGACCGCCGAAAGGCGGTCGCTGGGCCCCGCCGATAATTGGCCGTAATACGAACGGGACTCCGGTCACGAGGTGACCAGCTGGAAACCTAAAGTCCCGCCGATCAAAAATCGGTTCAGCTAAATTCAGTTTTCTGCCCGTGGCTTGAAACGGAAGGCTCTAGCCCCTAGTTCCAACCGATATCGGGTGGCATCGACGCCAACCCTTCCCCGTCCGGGCCCAAGGAGCGCAACGCGTGCTGCCAGGTCTCCTCTTGATCATTTGGCCCACCGCGGTCCATGCCAAAGATCAGATGCGCATTCATCGCCGAAGGAACCCATGCACCGCCAGCAATTTCTGCCTCGAGCTGCCCCGCTTCCCAGCCCGCGCTGCCGAGAATGAAGCGAATGCCACTATGAACTTCAGTACTGGTGCTGGATCCCAAGACCTTCGCCACATCTTCTAGTTGTCCACCAAGGTAGACCCCCTGCGCCATTTCATAGCTACCGGGGATTGCGCCCGGGTAGCAATGCAAGATCTGCAGCGTGTCATTCTGAACGGGCCCCCCCCAAGCAACCGGCAATTCAAGTTCACCGAGAACAGGATGATCGGGAAGCAACCGATCGACTGTCAGCGAAGAACGCTTATTCACAACGAGCCCAAAGGCACCTGCCTCCGTGTGCTCACACATCACCGTGACGGTGTGCATGAAATTCGGATCAAGCATATCAGGAGCAGAAACCAGTAGCGTTCCCGCGGAGACTTGTAGGTCATCAGCCATCAATCGATTGTAACCGAAGTTTGTGAATCGTCTCGCTCGAGAGTGACGACGCACTCCACGTGCGGTGTATGCGGGAACATATCTACAGGTCGAATACGCTCGATTCGATAGCCTCCGGCCACCAACTTGGCGATGTCCTGGGCTCCGTTGTAGATATTGCAGGAAATGTAGACAATGCGCTGGGCAGCTAGCTCGAGCAGCTTTCCGGGCACCTTGGGATGCAGCCCGGCGCGCGGCGGGTCGACGATTGCGACATCCGGACGTGGCAGTTGCGTTTCCGGCGCCAAGGTCGCATCGAGTTCAGTCAACACATCGCCTTCAAAGAAGCGCACGTTACGAATACTGTTGCGTTCCGCATTGCGATGAGCATCAGCGACGGCTGCCGGGACCTGTTCGAAGGCCAAGACCTCACGAACCCTCGAAGCGATCATCAAGGCGATGGTTCCCGCACCCGAGTACAAGTCGTAGACGACCTCATCACCGGTTAGCGCGGCCTCTTCGCGTACGATCTCGAATAAGTGCTCTGCCTGGAGGGTATTGGTTTGAAAGAAGGAGCCAGCGGAAATACGAAAATGGAGCCCAAGCAGCTCTTCTTCAATCCAACCTTCGCCGTGCACCACACGCTCGTACTCTCCCAAAGCGACCGCCGCGGCTCCGCTGTTGATCGCCTGCACGATCGTGGTGATCTCAGGGTGCGCGGCGAGCAGGGCATCGGCATAGGGCTGAAAGATCTCCGGAGCTTCCTCCGAAGTCACAACGCTCACCATGATCTGTCCCGTGTTCGTGCCTTCGCGTAAGACGAGATGGCGCAGAAAGCCATGGTGATCCCGAATGTCCCACAAGGAGAGGTCCTGCTCCCGTGCCAAGGCGCGCGCGGTCTTGAAAATCGCTTCGCCGCGATCAAAGACGATGCTGCACTCGGTCAGGTCGATGACCTTCAGATACAGCCCCGGTGCGTGCAATCCCAAAGCAAAGTCGGCCACCACCCCCATCGGCTCGTGCGGCGCCACCCAACGGCGATTGCCAAAGCTGAATTCCATCTTGTTGCGGTAGGCCCAAGGGTTCTCGCAACCGAGCACCGGCTCCACCTCGGGAAGCTCTTCGAGCTCCGCGGCGACAAAAGCTTCTTGCACAAGTACGCGCTTTTGATCGAGCTGCAATTGGTAGTCGCAAGTCTGAAAAGAACAGCCTCCACAATCATCGGCATGGCTACAGCGTGCCGGGACGCGCTGCGGCGAGCCTTCCAGTAATTTCAAGCGTCTACCTTCGATCTTCGCTCGACGGCGCTTGTGAACCGTGAAAGACCAGCGGTCTCCGGGCACCCCGTCGCGGATGGTAAAGGTGTACTCGCCACTATCGCCGAGGGAGACCCCTTTGCGTTCGTAACGAAGGATCGTGCCTTCAAGCACGTCGCCGCGTCGCGGCTTGCGGGTAGGTGTGGGGGTTTCCATAGGGGTTTCGGCGAGCAGTCTAGCCAAGGTTCGGAAAAAACGCAGCTAGCAACGTATTCGAACCTGCCAGGGGCACTAGGGTGGGCAGCATGCTGAAACGCTTCGCAACCTATATTTTGATCGCCGTCTTCGCTGCCGCTGGCCTCGCCCGCGGAGCTGGAATGGACGCGGAGCGCGATCAACTCCTCTTGCGAGTCAAGGATTTGGGGGACCGAGCTCCGTCGGAGTTCTTCTTCAGTATCGCAAAAGACCGCAACGCTGAGGCCTTCGCGACCCTCAAGGAGGCTTTGGCGGAGCTCAAAGACCCGGGCTCAGCCCGGGCAGCCTTCGGCGCTTGCGCACTCTTCAAGGGCTCCGCCATCGAAGAGCCCGTGATCAACTGGCTCGCCAAGCAGACCTTCAAGGCAGAGACTCCCGCTCAGCAACTAGGGGCTACACAAGCGCTGACGTACTTCTGGATCGGTGCTCAAAAAGACTTGCTGCACGTCTTGCACAACCACTCTTCGCGCACCTGTCGCGAGATCGCCCTGGAGCCCATGCTCCCGCTCTTAGCTAGTCGCGCCGATCGAACGTCGTGCAAGATCATTCTCGAGAGTTGCGATCCGACGGGAAGAGGCCGGGCGGCATTGATCGCTGCGTTGCGCCAATTCACTAGCCCTGAAGCCGAAACCGTTCTCGCCGGAAAGCTACGCGCACGAGGCACTTCGCTGACGATGAAGCTGCTGCTCTTGGAGCTCTTTGCTGAGCGCCTAAGCAAAGTCTCTGATATCGCCATCGACAAACGGCTGGACGATGAGAACGAAGACGTGCGGCTGATGGCGATTGCGATTCTCGCCGAGCGTGGAGACCCGGACATCTTGCGCAAGCTGAAAACGGCGGCACAGAAGGGCAGCCCTAGATTTATTACGAACGCGATCTTGGAGCTCGCTGTCCTGCGCGAGGGTGACCCAACTTGGATCTCTGAGCTCTATGGCTTCACCCGCTCGAGCGACGCGAAAGTGCGTGCTGGAGCAGCCGCTGCGCTCGGAATCGTCCCGACCCAAGAAGCGCTCGCTCTCTTGCATCGCTTGATTAGCGACGAGGACCTAGAAGTTCAGCTCAGCGCGCTAAGAATTCTAGCGGAGCGGCGCCAGGTCCAATCGATTCCGAAACTCATCGCTGCCATGGGCGACCCTCAAGCACTCGTAACCCACGAAATCGCTCGCACCCTACGCATCATCAGCGGCCGAGACCACGGCGTTTCGCGAACGCGTTGGCAAACATGGTTCGAAGCGGAAGGCTCGAACCTCCAGATACCTACCAACGAAGAAATTCAAGAGCTGGAGAGCCAACGCGACGCCCGTGACAATCCGACCGGAAAGTACCGCACCGCTTCGTTCTACGGACTCAAGATTCGCAGTCACAACGTCTGTTTCGTGATCGACACGTCCGGCTCGATGTCCAATGGCGCGAGCGGTCGCGGAACTAGTTCTGTTAGCCAACGCAGCAGTCGCATAGCCGTCGCCCAGTTGGAGATCTCCAATGCGCTCAACCAGTTGCTGAATGGAGTGCGTTTCAACATCATCGGCTTTGAGAGCAGAGTGAACTCGTACCAGAAGAGTCTCATCACTCTCGACTCCAAGTCTCGTGTTCGGGCACTGAAGTGGGTGGACGCGCTGTACTCCATGGGAGGCACAGCGATCTACGACGGCTTAACCTTGGCACTGCGCGACGAAGACGTCGAAGCTATCTACCTACTTACCGATGGCACTCCAACGGAAGGTCTAGTGGTCGATATGGACGAGATCGTGGACCGCATCGGATTGATGACTGCGGGCCGCGACGTGAGAATTCACGGTGTTGCCATCGGGTCGCGCTCGACTCTTCTCAAGCAGCTAGCAAAGAACAGCGGTGGCAACTACCTCGAAATCTTCTAGCCAGGCGACTTCCCTGGCAGCTACAGGCTGCGCCCTCTTGGCGCTCGCGGCTTGGGGTTTGTGCGCCGAAGTAGTGTGGATTTCGCAAGCTTTCTACATCTACGTTTGGTGGGGCTGGATTCTGCTCTTGGATGGCTTTTGCGTTTGGCGCAGGCAGAGCTCGCTCTTGACCACGCGTCGGCGCCTAATCCCACTGCTAGCCACTTCCTCGGTTACGTTTTGGTTCTGCTTCGAAGCACTCAACCTGCGCTTTCGCAACTGGTACTACGTCGGCAGTTTCGAACTGGATTCCTACGCTTCACTTCTCGCCAGCGGGGTCTTTGTCTTCGCGGCCTTCTCAACGGTTTTCATTGGCATGTTCGAAGCCTTCGAGGCCTTGGGTGCCGCGAGAATCCTCACCAGGCGTGGCGAGCCGCGCAAGTTGCCGAGTTGGCTGCCGCGCACTCTACAACTCCTAGGTCTCGCTATGGCGCTCCTCGCGATCGCCTTCCCCTTCTACCTCGCGCCGCTCGTCTGGGGCAGCTTGACCTTCCTGCTCGATCCGTGGAATTACCGCCGAGGCAATCGCTCGCTGCTCCGTGATATCGAAGCCGGTGATTGGCGCGCCGTTGCGCGTTTATTTGTGGCGGGCCTGATTTGTGGCTTCGTTTGGGAGAGCCTCAATTACCTCGCCCCACAGAAGTGGATCTACACCGTGCGCGGATTGGAGGACTTCAAGCTGTTCGAAATGCCGCTACTGGGTTTTCTTGGTTTCCCCGCCTTGGCCTTCGATGCAGTGACCGCCTTCTCGATGATTTCCGCGCTCGCCTGCGGCAACCTCTCCTGGGAACACCCGGACGACTTGGTGGCTCGGCCCCTGGCGCGCGACAAACCGAATCAACGCCTCTTTTGGCGTAGCTTGCCGTTGCAAGTCGCCTTCTGGGTCGTCGTCACCGCTGCGCTTATGCCGCGCAGCATAGGTTCGATCCGTTTGCGCCTCGAACGCATCCCCTCCTTGCAGTCTTCGATGGAAATCTTGAAACGCCACAACATACGTTGGCCTAGACAGCTTCAACGCGCGCTGGCAGACCCCGAAGAGCGCAGGGAACTGCAAAACGCCATGACACTGAGTGCAGCGGAACTACGCAGAGTGGAAGACGAGTTGGACCTCTACCTATTCAAGGGAATCGGCGCAAGCTACGGCCGGTTGCTTCAGTCCGCCGGCGTAGAGCGCATCGAAGACTTGACTGAGTGGACGCCGGTAACGCTGCACGATGAACTCAAAAGCGTAGGCGAAGAAGAGGCTCTCTCTCCCCCACCCTTGGACTGGGTCCGCGTCTGGGTGCTTGCCAGCCGCTAAGACAAATCAGGGAGTCAAGGTCAGAGAAAGGCCACTACTCGCCGTAAATCCGGTTTGGCCTGCTGCCTGATCGCGAACCCAAAATTGGAAGTGCCACTCATCTCCAGCCGCAACTTGCCCCGGGCCGCTTGCGAAGGATCCTTGGGAGAAGTCGATCGGAATTGTAGCGAAACCGTCTGCGCTTCCTGTGACCACCTGATTGACTCGATGAATTGGAGCGGACACGCAGCGCTGGCCATCTCCGAAGGGAATCGGCGGTTGTGATCCAGCTCCGTAGAAGGCCAAGCCAACGGAGCTCGGAACATTCTTGACCACGAGCAGTTCCATGTCGTTGCGAGTGATCGATTGCGAACCAAGCACCGTCAGGACTGCTCCAGCGCCATTCGAGTGGGGCTGGGTCGGACAGAACCAAAGCGTTTCCCCATTGGCAGGGTCGACAACTTGGTCCATGTAGCGAATCGTCGCCCGAAGCGTCTGTTCCGTTGCTCGAATACACTTCTTCAAGCTGATCATACTGCCAACGTGTACGTGTCCGCCAGCGATACACCAAGCGGGGTCGCTCGGATCCGCATGAATTGCCTGATACCAAACGCCGTGGTAGGCGATGAATTCTGAAAGGAAGCCGCCTCCGTTGCCGGCGAAGTCAACGACGGTTGAGACACTCTGCAGACTCGCCGCTCTCACCGCATCCAGGATATCTTGAAGGGGTAGAGTTGAGTTGCGCACCGCATTGTCCGGCATCGATGCATCCGGCGGTGAGGGTGTCGGCATGAAGGGTGCGGTGTAGTCGTCGATCCAGTTGACCAAGTTACGATTGTTCCATTCAAGCTCCCACTTCTTGACGATGCCTCCACGACTGAAGGTGATCACAGCGATCGGTTTCAAGTTGTCAGCAATGGCCCAGAAGTCCAGGGATGTGTCTTGGTAGTCCACCTCCAAGTCACCTATTCCTTGACCAGAGCCGCCTGGAAACTCCGCGAAGTAGGCGTACACGTCGTAACCACGCCCCTCCCAATTGCTGCCCTTCCATCCATCAGGGTTCTGAATCGGATCAGGACTAAAGTGCCGGATCATGAAGTTCGTTTTCGGCCAGTAGCCGGTCAACATGATGATTGGACGCACGCCCGGGTCGAGCGAACTCCGCGCGGATCCGATTCCAGCTCCAGCCGGATAGAGATTCGGCTGCTCGAAGGGCATCTCATCGTACTGCTCTCCGCTCAATCCGCGTTGGGCCTGAACGGTAGTGCCGTTCACGAAAAATAAGAGGCTAAGTCCGAGGGGAAGAAGGCGAATGACGTTCATGCGAGTCTCTGGATTAGAGGAGCGAGCCTCCGGATTTGAAGAGGGAGTACCCGCCACTCTAGCACGCTTTTCTCGTCACGGTGTAAACACAGGAAAGGCCTTGGGAGGGCCCCTATTCGCTAGCCCTGTCGCCTGATCCCGAGCTTCTTTACGCGCGAGTTGAGGGTAGTCGACTTGATCCCAAGTAACTCGGCCGCTCCACCTGAACCAGAGATCTTCCAGTTCGCCTTCTCCAAAGCGGCAACCAAGTTGCTCCGTTCAAAATCTCGAACTTCCGAATCCGTCAGAACTTCGCCCTTCTCTAGCTCTTGCTGCACGGCTTTCGCGTTAGATGTAGTTGAAGGCGCGAGGTCAATGTGCAAGCGATCTGCAGTAGAGAGGATCACCGCTCGCTCGATCACATTCTGTAACTCACGCACGTTCCCAGGCCAATCGTAGGCCATCAGTGCACGTACATCGCGCTTGCGTAAGACCAAGCCTTCCGTCGTTCTCCTTGACGTGGCTTGCTTTAGGAAGTGCATCGCGAGAAGCGGGATATCCTCGCGACGCTCTCGTAGCGGAAGCACCTCAAGAGGGAACACACTCAAGCGATAGTAAAGATCCTGACGAAAGCGACCTTCCGCAGCCTCCTGCTTCAAATCGCGATTTGTCGCGGCGATGACTCGCACATCCACGCTGCGAACCGTGTCCTCGCCGACCCGTGAGAACTGCCCCTCTTGCAACACACGCAGCAGCTTGCCCTGGAGCTCCAGCGGGATTTCTCCAACCTCGTCCAGAAAAAGCGTGCCACCATCGGCTACTTGAAATCGGCCAGCTCGCTCGCTTTCAGCACCCGTGAAGGAACCCTTAGCGTGGCCAAAGAACTCACTCTCGAACAACTCGCGCGGAATCGAAGCGCAGTTCACGCGCACCATCGGACGCTCTGCACGTTGTGAACCATCATGGATTGCGGAAGCGATCAACTCCTTGCCAGTACCGGACTCGCCGTAGACAAGGACGCTGGCCTCTGATTGCGCCACCATTTCAACTTGTCGTTCAATTTGAAGCAGACCGGGGCTCTCACCGATCAATCCCATGTGCGTGCGGGCAACCTTGAATTCGTCGCGCAAGTAGTCGCGTTCTAATTCAAGCTGCTCGCGCAACTCCTCGATCTTCTCGAATGCCCGTGCGTTCGCCAAAGCCACGGCAGCTTGATCCGCAAAGGTCCGCAACGAGCCAAAGCTCTCCTCGGTAACGGACCTGCGACAGAACACCGCGAGAACACCGAGCACTTCCCCACGGAACACGAGAGGTTGAGCGGCGAAAGCCTCAATGTGCTCCAACGTCATCCATTCTGGATCAACCGACCAAGTCACATCACTGGAGTCGAAGCGCAATAGTTGCGGCTTCCCACTACCTCCAACTTGGCCGACCTTGCGGGAATTGAGTGGAAACCTGCTGAAGCGGCCGTCCAAGCCTTCCCA
>JBLIOI010000121.1:0-14076 GCA_047639675.1 Planctomycetota bacterium
GGCAGGAAGTAGCCGTCGCGCACCATGTTCCCAAATTCCTTGGTGATCTCCACGCCCATGGTGAACGGGCAGACGTCGGTCATCACGAGGTCTTCGACGGAGCGGTCGTCTGCGATCAGGGCGGCTTGTATGGCTGCCCCCTGTGCGACGACTTCATCTGGATTCAAGGAACAGCGCGGCTCGCGTTCAAACCAAGCGTGCACGAATTTCCCAATCTGTGGCATGCGCGTCGCGCCACCGACGAGAATCACCTCGTCGACGTCTGCTGGTGTGCTGCGACCATCACGCAAGACGCGCTCTAGTGGTTTCTCTAGTCGTAGGAGAAGAGGCTCAACCAAGACCGCGAACTCGGAACTCCGCAAGACAAAAGACTCCGACTCTTCGCTCAAGGTTCCGTCCAAGCTGGGCAAGCGCAGGGAGACCTCGTCATGTGTTCCAAGCTTGCGCTTGGCATGCTCGGCTTGCTGGCGCAAGCGGGCGACGCGCAGGGGCTCTTGCAGTTCTGCGACTTCCAAGACTCGACCGGCCCTCCCCAGGCACCAGCTAACTATCCGTTCGGTGAAGTCTTCACCACCGAGATGGCTTTCGCCTGCCGTCGACACGATTTCCAGGGTGCCTTCGAAGACTTCCATCAAGGTGACGTCGAAGGTGCCGCCGCCCAAGTCGAGAACAAGGATCTTCTTGTCCTGGTCCTTGTCGACCAAGCCGTAGGTCAAGGCCGCAGCGGTGGGTTCGTTGATGATGCGTTGCGCTTCGAGGCCTGCAAGCTCTGCAGCCATACGTGTTGCTTCACGCTGATGCTCGTTGAAGTACGCAGGCACCGAAATGACTGCGCGAGTCACCTTGTGACCCAATCGGGCTTCGGCATCGGCACAAAGCGAGCGCAACACAAGGCTTGACAGATCCTGAGCAGTGAACGACTTGTCGCCGACGAGCGTATCTTTGTCGGTTCCCATCCAGCGCTTGAACTGCATAGCTGTGCGTTCAGGTCGCGTGACCGCGAGCTCCTTGGCCGCGTCGCCGACAATCATGCTTCCGTCTTCCAGCATTCCGACACAAGACGGCGTCATGAAGCTGCCATGCGCATTCGGAACGAGTTGCGCTTCACCGTCAACAAAGATGGCGCACAGTGAATTGGTCGTGCCCAGATCGATACCGATCAAAGCCGACGAAGGGGACGAGTCGGAGTGTTGCAAGCGGCGCCTATTCTTGTCGGGAGCAGCGGTGTGTACAAGAAGGAGCCCAAGCCTGGGCTGGGATGTGTTGCCCGGACTTTTGCTGAGATCGGGGCCCGAAGTGCTCATTGGGGGCTGCTAGGGGAGTATTGCTCTATTGTGCGAATCAGAATCGCATTCGGATACTGATATGCCCAACCACCCGACCAGCAAGCTCACCACAACCTGGAACGAACAGGAGGCGTCCACCCCCGCCCGCCAGGCACGTAGCCGCCGAAGGGCAGAGGGCATCGTCGCAGCCACTGTAGATCTCCTCGGAGTAAAGGGCCTTGAGGAGATGAGTGTCGCGGAGGTCGCTAGGAGGGCGGAGGCCAGCATTGGCGGCTTTTACGCGCGCTTCCTCGGCAAGCAGGCATTGCTCGACTACCTGGGCGGGCGAGCGCGCGAGTCAACTTCCACCGCGATGCGGATGGCAAGGTGCAAGGCTTGACCTTTCACGCCAACCGGGCGTGGAACATGGAGTTTGAACGCGTCGAGTGAAGCTTCCGCCTAGAAGGCGTCGGGCGAAAAGAACTTCTCGTCCGCAGGCCCAAAGGGCGCTAGCTGTTCAAACCAGGTGGCTTTTGGGTCAAGCTTGGCCTTGAACGGTTGATAAACCCGGCCAGCGTCGCGGGCTTGCAGGAACTGCAAGGCGAGGGCGGGTTCGCTGCTGTCGCGCTCGATTGGGCCCAAGATCTCGACCTTCCCCAAGTTCGCGGACATCACCGGACCGCGCACCGTTCGTGCTAGGCCGGAGACTTGGAGAGCCGCCGCTTGGTGAATCTCCCAAGTTTCGACCAGAGGAATCTCGAAGTAACGGCTTGCTCCCGTGTCGCGCTCCACAAACATGTAGTAGGGGGTGATCCCCATGCGCACCGCATCGTCCCAGAGTTCGGCCCAAGCGTCCGCCTTGTCGTTCACGTGCCGAACGAGCGGGCTCTGGGTAAAGAGCGTGCCGCCGGTGTTGCGAATGCGTTCGACGGCTTCCTTGGCGATGTCCGTTTTGAGTTCGGTAGGGTGGCAAATATGGGCCATGATGGCCAAGTGCAAGCCGGAGGATGTGACTTCCTCGAAGAGCTTCATCAAGTCGTCCGCGTCGTCATCTGTAACGAAGCGTCCCGGCCAGAAGGACAGAGCTTTCGTACCGATTCGGAGGGTGCGCAAATTGGGCAGATCCGCTTTGAGCAGCGGTTCGATGTATTCACGCAGAACTTGTGTGCGCATGATCATCGGATCGCCGCCAGTGAGGATTACGTCGGTGACATCCGGGCGCTGCTCTAGGTAGGCAACCAGTTGGCTGGCTTCGCGGTTCTCAAAGCGCAGTTCTTTGCTGCCCACAAACTGCGGCCAACGGAAACAGAAGGAGCAGTACGCATGACAGGTTTGCCCTTGCGCGGGGAAAAACAGCACGGTCTCGCGATACTTGTGTTGAATGCCTTCGAGGCGCTCACCGTTTAGCATCGGTAGGTTGTCCGTTTGACCTGCGGGGTGCGGATTCAAACGCAGACGAATTTCCATTGCGGCTTCTTCCACAACCTTCTTGTCAGCGCCGCTTGCGATGAGCGCAGCAATCTTGTTGTAGTCCTCATCCGCCAACATCCCACGTTGCGGGAAGGTGAGCTGAAAGATCGGATCCTCGGGGACATTGTCCCAATCGATCAGTTGTCCCGTTACATACTCGTTCGTGCGGAACGGCAATACCGCCGAAACCACATTGATCGCCTCCTGCACACCCTTTGACAGACGATCCCAAAAGGGTGCCGAGGTGACATTGCCCCGTTGGTAGGGACGGAAGCGAGGATATTGAGTGGTAGACAGGGTCACGCAGACGGGCGGAGAGTGGAGATCAAATGCCTACAACAGCCCACGTTGGGGTTGCTGATAGATTTAGAGCCCAGCCATTTCACAGGGATAACGTTCAGAACTCAACCTGTTCCGTGGCTTGAGCGCGCTCTTAGCCCAATTCCGTCCACAATTGCGGACCCCTGGCCAAATCTCAGTCGAGGAATAAATAGTAGAGCTGACCTTCCGCTTTCATTCGACCCGAGTCCGCCCCGGCTTGATCGCCGATTCCAAGATAGATATCTGCGCGTCCGGCGGTACGGATCGCGCCGCCCGTGTCTTGGTCGAGCATGAACTGTTGGAAGCGCGGGCCTTCCGTCAAGGTTGCGCCGGGCGTGTGGGTGTCAACAAAAACTAAGGCGCCACGGGGGAACAGAGCCTTATCCGTGGCGAGGGATCGCCCGCCTTCAACTTCCAGGTTCAAACTGCCTCGCGGGTTGCCCGAGATCGGCGTGAAGAACACGAAGCGTTCGTTGCGCTGAAGGAAGCTCTCGACTTGAGCGGGGTTGGCATCAGCCCAGTTGCGGATCGCGTTCAAGTTGGAGCCGCCTTCGGGCAGCTCCCCTGCAGCGACGAGTTCCTTGGCCAGGGATGTGTACTCCTTACCGTTGTTGCCCGCATAGCCGAGGCGCAACATCGAGCCATCTTCAAGGCGAATGAAGGCCGAGCCGTTGACGTGGGCAATGAATGCGTCGAGCGGGCTGGCGAACCAAGCGAGCTCTAGTCCGCGATTGCTCAGTATTCCAGAAGCCTCAATGGTGTGCCGCGCAGGGTAGGGCTCGATGCCTTCGGCTGTTGAGCGCCCCAAGATTTCGCCGTGGGCGCCTTTCTGCAAGTCGTCCGGCAACCCGTAGAGCGGATAGCGATACTCCGCGCTGGCCGCCTCACGCCCATCAAGAATCGGAGTGAAGTAAGCCGTAAATAGCACGCCGCCGCCTTGACCGTCCCAGCCGGCACTCTTGTACAGAGCGAACTCACGATGCATAGCCGCTTCGAATTCCTCGGCGCTTTGGCAGGTCGAAAGCAAGTCGCGGAAGCGTTCAAGTGAAGCTTGCGCCTTCTCATTTGAGATGCCTTCGATAGGGAAGAACTGCTTGGCGTGGTTCTTTGCTGTCCAGCCGATTGAGCGCTCCAAGGCCGGAATCAATTCCGCGCGATTGAGCCAACCCTCGTGCAGGTCGGGCCAAGCTCTGTCATCTTCAAGGCGTATCAAGGCTGGCGCGCCCGCGGGCAGCTCAGCGTTGAAGTTCTTCTGCTGGGGGGGGGCGACACAACCTGTGGCCCAAAGAGTCGCGAGGAGGGCGAGAGATACAGATCGCTGAATGGTGGCCATGTTCATCCCGCCAACATAACGAACGAGCTTCCCGACAGAAGCACTTCGTTTCGAGCTCTACTCAACGATCTTCACTAACTGGTCGACAGGAACGTTGAACATCGAGGTGACCGTTCCGGAGGGCCAGTGAACCTTGATTTCGTCCACTAAGGTTGCGTTGCCCGTGCCAAAGTGTGCAGAGAGCGGCAAGCCGCTCTTGAATGAGGATCCGATCACAATCGCGCGATGCATGACCGTATCGCCGACTTTGACCTCTACATGGCAACCCACGCCATCGGCATTTGAGACGCTACCAACGGGATCAATCGCGATCCAGTGGCGACCCGCAGTGCTCGGAGTCACGTTCTCCCAAAGACGAACAGTGGTGGCCGGGCCCTCGTGGCCAACGAGCAGGTCCATATCGCCGTCATGATCGAAGTCCACGGGCACCAAGCTGCGTCCTAAGAGTTGCAAGCCCGAGCCCGAACCGACTCTCGTGAACTGGCCGGTGCCGTTATTCAGAAACAACTCGCCCTTGCCCAGGCTACCGACCACCACCAAGTCCTCATCCATGTCGAGGTCGAAGTCAACGAAGGCAGTTCCCCAGCCAACGCAGGTGGTGAGGCCGTGGTTGAAGCTGCTGATGCCGTGCGAGGTGGCTGTGTTGTTGAAGTGGCCAGCGCCGTCGTTCTCGTAGAAAATACCGATGTTGATATTGGTCGAGTAGACATCGAAGTCCCCGTCCATATCCGGGTCGCCGACCGTGAGGCCCATATCGGAGCCAGTGTTGGTGGTGCCTACCTGTTGCGACACGTTTTGAAAGCTACCGTTGCCCATATTTCGACAGTGAACATCAGTGAAGAAGTCCACCGAGGAATGCATGTCTGGCCATAGATCGGCATTGAAGTCGAACAGTACGGTGCTGAAATAGCGCGTGACCGTGTTTGCGATGTTGGCGCCAAAGGCGACGGTCTCATCAGAAAATGTCAGCCCAGGGCCGTTACGCAGGTAGAAGCCCGGACCACCAATCCCGTTGCCGCCGCCGTTGTGCGTGAAGATCACATCGAGGTCTCCGTCAAGGTCAGCGTCGCCCAAAGTCAATCCGCCGTGGGGCGTGGGGTCGCGACCCAAGTTTTCATCAGCACCCAGCTCTTTGAAAGTACGGCGGTAGTCTTCGTTGATGAAGAATTCGACCCCCGTGTGTTTTGGAGTGGGATAGCCCGTGATCGGATTGATGAACCGCCGAGATATGACCAGGTCCGAGTCACCGTCGTTGTCGATGTCTGCAAAGACACTCGCGGAAGCATCGTGGGCTCCAGCCGGCATGACATGGCTCGTCACATCCATGAAGAGCGGTCCGCTACCGCCAGCTGCCAAGATGTTTTGGCGGTTGTGAAAGAACTGCGGGGAGCCGTTCATGGCTCCGGTGATCACTACGTCTTCCCAACCATCGCCGTCGAAATCACCAACGGCGATTCCTGGAGCGTTAGGAGTCAAGGGGATATCCAGCCCGGATACTGCAGTGACTTCTACGAAGGTGAGGCTCTGCGCCAGCGCAAGGGGCGCGCTCGCGAGAAACGCGAAGCCAGCAAGTAGGGTGGGGCAAACCTGGAAGTGGTCTCTCATAGCGCGGGGCGAAGAAAAGCGGAGATAGACTAACTGTACCCCAGGAATGGGCATCCCGGGGTACGTGACTTGGCGCGATTGGGGGTTATTACTCACACCCCGAGCTAAACTCCTATCCGGGATGCCCCAAGAGGCGCAAGCGTTCTTGACGCTTCTCCGCGAACTGCTGAATTCCCTTCAAGACGGCCACAGGGTCGAGTTTAGCTTCGGCCTTGACTTCATCGTAGCTGCCGCCCGTGCGCCACCTATCGTCATGATCAGAGCTCATCGCATAGTGCTCGGCAACTTTGTGCGGAAGCCAATCGTGCATCAAGCGGCGCGCCCCGTTGGTCAATACCGTTGAGTCGAGCCAATCGTGACGCGGCAAAACCTGGTCTCGCCACTCGCGGCTTTGCAACTGGAACAGCTCCCAAGAGATAGCGGCAACAATTTTTACGTTGGGTGCGCTACCGTCCTCAAACTTAGGCAAGAGCTGGAAGATCGTGTCGGTCGTGCTCGTTCCCTGCACGATGATCACGCCTTCCTTCGGACGCTTCGGATCGTAGTCGCGAATCACGTAAGCGCCCTTGGCCGCTTCGAGGTGCGATGGAACGCCCAGAGCCTTGCGGTCGGGTGACGCGAGTCCAGGACGGGTCAGGTGCAAGGCGACGATCGGTGCGTCGGTTGCCAGGGCAGCCGCCAAGGCGGGCGCGACTTCATTGTGCTCCCACGGGTGGAGGTTGATGACTTGACCTTCCGGGAAGAGCTGCGTCACGCCCGGCGAGAAGACACCGAAGTGCGTGCGACTGTCTTCGCAAGTCTCGGGTCCCGAGTGCCCCGCAACCCAAATCACCTTGCCCACTTTGAGCGGGCAATCTTGGGCTAGCTGGCTGAACAAACGCATCATTCCATACTTCAAGTATGAAAACGAGCCGTAGGTCGAGCACGCGCCCCAGTAGCCATCGAAGTGGTTCTCTGGATCGCTGGACATGTTCACAGTAGCAGCGCCAACAACGAGCCCCGAGTTGGTGAACTCGGTAATCTGTTGCGGCAAGAGTGCTCCGTCCGTGTTCGAGTTGCGGTCGTACCAACCGAAACCCTTCTGTTCGCCGAAGCCCTTAGCGAACCCGCTAATAGAGGTCGAGTCTGCCAAGTCGGCAGAGCAGGCGAGAACCAGCGGGCGACCCATTTGCTTCTGTGCAAGGGAGTTCACCCAAGCGCCGAACTTAGCAAAGCCGTCCTTGTTGGCGGCCTTTTGTCCGGGCTCGATGAAGAGTTCCTTGGGCAGCTTGTTGATCGCCAACCAGGAGCGATCCTCGGCCAAGTTGCTCTTAGCGATGCTCTTGAAAGCTGCCGGTCGCGTCGGAACTGACTCGCCGAGCTCAATCAAGCGGTCGCTCAAGTATTCGACGAGCTCTTGGTCTGAACGCAGGACATCAAAGACCGTCTTGAACCACGTCTTGGAGAGTTCGCGCGTGGCGTCTTCACCTGGGTCGGCCGTGTCGCCGAAGCCATCAAAGGTCACGCCGTAGGTGTCTTGGAAGTCTTTGCGACACTTCCAGAAGCCCTCGGAGTTGCGGGCGTGCGACTTGCCATGACTCGGCGCGTCATAAATGTAGTAGCCGCGACCCTTACGAGTCTTGACCCACACCATGCCAGGCCTCTTGTCTGTACTTTCGGCGTGAATTACCTCGAGCATAGACTTTGTAATCTCGCCGTAGTCTTCGCCGTTCTCCGTTCCGGATGTGCGCCAGCCGTAGGGCGTGAACCACTCGGGCGGCGAGCCAAAGGCCACTTCACTGTTGGCGAAGTTGTCGATGCCGTGGTCGTTCCAATCCATCAAGTAGATCAAATTGTCGAGGCCCAATCCAAAGGCCGAGTTCTTGACCTCGTGGTGACAACCAGCGGAGTGCCCGCCTTCACCTTCCATGGCGAAGACACGCACATCGCCTGCCCCGGCGTGCTTGAGCGCCATGGCTTCACCCAGGGCGGCGGGAGCTCCGTGTCCCGAAGGGCCGGTGTTGAACTTGAAGAAGAGCGTCTTGCCCTCCATCTCGGCGTGCCCGGGCAATCCGCCGCGGTGACGCAGGGTCAGAAGATCTTCCCACGTAAGCTGGCGATCATTCGCGTTCGGAACAAGGTAGCGTTCATCGCCTGTTTGCTCGTAGCGAATGCGCAAGGCCTCGTTGTAAACCGCCAACATGCCGTAAACGGCGGGATTAGCGTGGCCCGCGACGAGTACGAAGCGATCGGCAAAGGGCAACTCCGGGCGGCGAACATCCCAACGCATACTGCCGAGGGTCAAGGAGACCAGCATCGGCACCTTCGAGCGTGACCCACCGGGGTGACCGCTCTGGCGTAGGTTAAGCATCAAGTCGATGCACTGGTCGATCAGGTCACCGGTTTTCTTCCAGTGCCCAAAATGGGTCGATAGTGCTTCGTAACTGTGATCAGTCTTCAAGGTTTGCATGGCTGCGGGTGGCAATGGCTGCGGTTTTGGAACCGAGAGTATAGCGAGCCCCCCCGGCCACCTGGCGCGTTCAATCTTCCCAGAACCTAGACAGGCGATCGAGGGCCGCCTGGGTGTCGTAGCGCGAGTTTCCGTAGCGATAAGCCCGATACAGGGTGCGTAGGGCCGAGGTCTCCTCCGGATCCTCGAGTTTGGTCTGCCTCAGAACCGGATAGACTCTTGCCCACATCCAGCCGGTTTGGCGCCGACCGAGGCGGATTTGACCCGCGGTAGCCAAGGCGTTGACTGCCAGAGCCGCTTGAACCTCCGGGTCTGTTTCGTCCCGAAGTGCCCCTAAAAGCATTCCCTGGATCGAGCGCGAATGGAGCTTCCAGGTTCCTCGCGTGCAGGCCAAGCGAACGCCAGGAATCTCGCTTGATAGGCGGGAGAGCCACTTCTCGGGCGATTTATCACCAAGCGTGCTGTCGAGCCTCTGGCGTGCATCGGCGAGTGCGTCGGGATTGGCTTCGTGCAATTCAAGCAACTTGCGCCAGTCGAGTTCGCCCACTTCTCGGTACAGGTCGAAGACAATCGCCCAACCAATAAAGTGCACCAGCACATTGTCGCGAACGCTGTGACTGTCACCGGAAGTCACAGTGAGTAGGCGACTTAGGGCCTCATCGTTTAGTTGCAATTCGCGCAATTCACGCCACGGCCAGTAGGCAAAACCATCGACAATCCACTCGCCGTCGTAGAGCGCGCCGTCGCCGACAATCATCGCGAAGCCTTCCTCGAACCACAGGGGCAAGAGGGGGCTTTCCTCGGCCAGGCGCGCATGAACCAGTTCGTGCGCGGCGGTTCCAGGGTCTGCCGTGCCTATGAACACGCCAGATTGGCCAAATAAGTTGCCCTCGCTGCGCGCGTGGAAGGCTCGGACTCGGGCCGGGCCAATGCCCGCTACGTCGGCGATCGTCCCGTCATTATCCGTAGTGATCGTGCCGCGAGCACCCTCCCGCAATTCGACGCCGCCAACCCAAGCATGCACCTTAACTTGCGATTGGAACTCACCCATGAGCTCCTCAACCTTGCTAAAGGCTGGCTGGACCCCAGCCGCGAAATCTTCGCCGGAGACCATCTCGCCATCCTTGGTGTACAGAGCCCAACCGTCGAACTTCTCCGCCTGCTCCCAGCTAGTGCAGCTAGCGAGGCAAAGGAGGAGAACAGCAAAAAGAAATGTTGGGCGCCAGTACATGGAGTTCGAGAAATTGCGGGGACTCTCAGCCCCAAGCTACGCCATATGGTAAACCACTGGGCCACGGAGCCTAAGGATGCTCCATTCTTCACCAGAGATTAACCGAGGCCCCCCCGGAATGTCCGATTACAGACTTGAGCTGGATGAACCCAACAACATCGTAATGGCGATGGTTTTGGAAGATGATGGCAGCGAGCACGATTACCAGTTTGACTTTGACCCGCGCTCGGGACGCTGGGAATTCGCTGAGCGCGACATTCTCGAGCGTGATTTCGGCGAGGACTGGGTCGAAGAGTTCGAAGAGAAAGTTGAGGCCATGATTCAGGCCGCGATCAAAGATTCGGAGGAGTAGGGCGCACAGCCCCAATCGATATATGTCGCAAGCGATCGAACGAACATTTGTCCTTGTCCTGGACTCATTGGGAGTCGGCGCTCTACCCGACGCCGCACTTTTTGGTGATGTCGGTGCGCACACACTGGATCACTTGATCGAGGCAGCGGGCGGCCTTGAAACGCCGCGTTTGCAGTCGCTCGGGCTTGGAAATATCGAGGGCGTTGCCGGCTTGCGCCCGAGCGCAACTCCCTCAGGAGCTTTTGGACGTTGTCTCGAATTGTCGCCGGGCAAAGACACTTCGACGGGTCATTGGGAAATGATGTGCTGCCCGCTCGAGAAAGCGTTCCCGGTTTATCCTGACGGCTTTCCCTCTGAGATCATCGACCCATTCTTGGAGCAAACGGGCCTTGCGGGTGTTCTTTGCAACGCGCCCGCATCAGGCACCGCGATTATCAACGAGTTGGGAGCAGAGCACATCGCTTCAGGTAAACCGATTGTCTACACCAGCGCGGATAGCGTTTTTCAAATCGCGGCGCACGAAGAACATTTCGGCCTAGAACGGCTCTATGAGGTGTGTCGAATCGCGCGCGAAATTTTGCGCCCCTATGGCTTGGGACGCGTCATTGCGCGACCCTTCGTTGGCGAAGAAGGCAGCTACGAACGCACCTACAACCGCAAAGATTACTCGCTCACGCCTCCGATGGACACGGCTCTCGATGTGCTCAGCCGCGCCGGTGTGCCGGTACTTGGCGTTGGGAAGATCTCCGACATCTTCGCGGGCCGAGGCGTGACGGAAGATCATCACACCGAAGGGAATCGCGACGGCATGCGCCAGACGACAGAACTGGCCCGTAGCGCTGATGGCCAGTTCGAGCGTGGGCTTTTGTTTATGAACTTGGTGGACTTCGACATGCTCTATGGTCACCGCCGCGATCCGGTTGGATACCGCCAAGCTCTAGAAGAATTTGACAGAGACTTCCTTGAGCTTGAGAAAGTTTTGCGACCGACCGACTTGGTGATTCTGTGCGCTGACCACGGAAACGACCCGACCTTTACTGAGAACACGGACCACACTCGTGAGTACACACCGATCATCGTCAGCGGGGCGAGTGTTCGAGCTGGCGTAGACCTTGGAACGCGCACAAGCATGGCAGACATCGGAGCGACGGTTTGCGAAGCACTTGGAGTTGAAGTGCCGAGCTTTGGTGTTTCATTTCTCTCGGAAGCGACAAAGCACTAATGGAGATCCGGGACGTTCTGGCGACGAAGCGCGACGGTGGTGTGCTTTCCAAGGAAGAGATCGGTTTCTTTATCAAGGGCTACACGTCCGGTGAAATCGAGGAATACCACACTGCGTCCTTGTTGACGTCGATCTATATCCACGGCATGCAAACCGAGGAGCTGTGCGATTGGACGCATGCCATGTTGCATTCGGGTCGCGTGATCCAGCTCGACGGATTGGACGTGCCTACAAGTGACAAGCATTCGACAGGGGGCATTGGCGACAAGGCGTCAATTCCCTTGGCGCCGGCGGTAGCCGCCTGTGGCGTGGCTGTCCCGATGATTTCTGGTCGAGGCTTGGGACATACCGGCGGGACGCTCGACAAACTCGAATCGATACCCGGGTTTCGCACGGACCTGGACGAAGAGGCCTTTCGCGGCGCACTAACGAAGACGCGCGTGGCCTTTGCTGCACAAACAGCGGACTTGGTTCCGGCGGACCGCAAGCTATACGCCTTACGCGACGTCACCGGACTCGTTTCCTCGATACCTTTGATCGCATCGTCGATCATGTCAAAGAAGCTCGCCGAAGGGACATCGAGCTTGGTGCTCGACGTGAAGTTCGGGAGTGGCGCTTTCTTGCCAGAGGTTGAACGGGGCCGAGAACTTGGTCAAGCGATGATCGACTTAGCGCAAGGTATGGGTGTCAAGGCGCGCGTGATTCAAACGGCCATGGATCGGCCGCTTGGATTAGCGATTGGGCACACTCTTGAGATTCTTGAGAGTCTCGAGTGCTTGCGTGGCGCTGGCCCTCCCGACTTGCGTGAATTGGTCTGCGTGCTCGGTGGCGAGATGCTTCAACTAGCTGGTATTGTTGGAACGGAAGAAGAAGGTGAGTCCCGAATAGCACGCGCATTGGACGATGGTTCGGCCTTTGAGTGCCTCGAGGCTATCTGTACAAACCAAGGTGGAACACCCGGCAAGTGGTTTTGCGAACAGGGCGACCCGGGCCGTACCGACACGGAAGAGTGGCGCGCCGCACAAGCTGGGCACCTTCAGTTTACGGACCTGCGCAGCATCGGCTATGCCCTTGTCTCCCTTGGCGGAGGCCGGCGCGTCTTCGCTGACAAGATCGACCCCGGTGTCGGGTTCCAATGGCACGTACAAGCCGGAGAGAAGGTCAATGCAGGCCAAGCTCTGTGCACAATTCACCACCGTGCTGGTCACGGATTGGAGGACGCTAAAGCGCGCCTCGCCAAAGCCGTCTCATTGGTCTCGCCCTTCGAGCCTGCAGCACTCATACTCGCGCGCGTCTGATCAGACTGTTTTCTTAGGCACACCGCTGTCTCAACGCCCCAAAGCTACATGCAATTTGCCCACGGACTTCTCGGTCTAGCTTTCTTCTGCTTTGTCTCCTGGTTGATGTCGTCGAACAGAAACCGGGTCCCGTGGCGAATCGTCTTGATTGGTCTGTCGATGCAAGTCGGCTTTGGCTACTTGGTCTTGGACACGGGCATCGGGGTTTCCGTCTTCGAAACAGCGGCGGAGGTCGTGACTAAGCTGATCTCGATGACGGAGCCCGGCGCGGAGATGGTCTTTGGCGTCTTGGCGAAGCCGGGTGTTATGGCTGAAAAGCTCGGCGGCGAAAACTCGTTCATCTTCGCCTTTGCGGGCTCGGGACTGATCGCCATCATTTTCTTCTCGGCGCTCATGAGCGTGCTTTATCACCTGGGCGTGATGCAGTTCTTGGTTTGGTGTCTAGCAAAGGTGATGTCCTGGCTCCTCGGCGTTTCCGGCGCCGAGTCGATGGCGATGGCCGCTAATGTCTTCGTTGGCCAAACAGAAGCTCCCTTGGTTGTGAAGCCCTACATCGCACTCATGACCAAGTCGGAACTGAATGCCATGATGACCGGTGGTTTTGCAACCATCGCTGGATCAGTTCTAGCTGTTTACGTCGGCTTCATCGGCGAGGAGTATGGACCTCACCTGCTCACAGCTTCAGTGATGTCGGCGCCCGCTGCATTCGTGATCGCCAAGATCATGTTACCGGAAACCGAAGTGCCGGCGACTTCCGGCGCTGTACCGCTAAAGTTCGACCGAAACGCGAGCAACTTGATTGAAGCTGCCGCGAATGGAACGACGGACGGCCTTAAGCTCTGGCTAAACGTGATCGCGATGTTGGTGGCATTCATCGCCCTCGTCAACCTCATGAATTGGCCGCTCGGATACATGGGTAGCGCTTGGTTCGGGATGCCCGTTGGTGGCGAGCTTGGAGCCTTGGACCTCAACCTCATCTTCGGCTGGGTGTTCGCTCCGGTCGCTTGGATTATGGGCGTTGACGGTTGGCATGACTGCCAAGTGTTCGGTTCGTTACTGGGCACGAAGGTCGCGATCAATGAGTTCGTGGCCTACGACCAACTGATCAAGATGTTGCCGGGTGGAGCCGCGGAAGGCGTTGGCTTTATCCATACACGTTCAGCACAAATGGCGGCCTACGCACTCTGTGGCTTCGCGAACTTCGCATCGATCGGAATTCAGTTGGGCGGCATTACACCGCTCGCGCCAGAACGCAAGAAGGACATCGCAGGCCTCGCTCTTCGGGCGATGATTGGTGGCGCTTTCGCGTCCTGGATGACCGCTTCTGTTGCTGGCATATTCCTCTAGAACTCAGTTATGAGCGCGACACGTACGGAACAGGAAGCACTTCAGGATCTCGTAGTCGAGCTCAAGAGTCGTAACGTAGGCCGCGCGCGAATCGCTTTCGTGCTGGGCTCGGGCCTCGGCGCTTTTGCGGACCGGATTCAGAATCCACAGGTCATTCCCTATGCGGAGATCGCGTCTATGCCG